>SZOZ01000017.1 GCA_030263455.1 Synechococcales cyanobacterium CNB | reverse complement strand
TCCACCATGAGGACGCCGAGGTCTTCGAGCGGGATCGTTCCGGCGAGGTTCGGCGGGTGCGCGGGCAGGCGGCGAGGCGGCTCCTCGCGGCGGAGGATGAGCAACTGGCCGTCGCGGACGGCGAGGTGGCACGGCTCACGGCTGATCTCGACGGTTCGGCGGATCACGCACGCCTCCCGCCGCCATTGGAACGGATCGGGGGGCCCCGATCAATCCTTTTCCAGTTCCGTGACGACCCCCAGCGGGCTGACACGGACCTTCACGGCGTATTCGCGGCCGGGGGGGGCGAGGGTTCCGAGGTCGCTCGGCGTGACCGCGAACTGCTCGCGCTTCGAGTTCGGAACCTTGTCGCCCTCCGCGTCCTTGCGCTCGGTCGCGGCGCGGGCGTCCCAGTGCGGGACAACGACGATGCTGCGGGGCTTGTCGAGCTTCGCGACCACAAAGTAACCGACGTCGCCGGTCTCCTTGTGCTTCATCAGGAGCATCTCGCCCTCGCAGAGGCTCATGAGGAACCGGCCGCCCTTGGCATCGTCATCCCGGCGGTCTACGAGCGGATGCTCTCGCTCGATCGCACGGATGACGGGAGCGAGTTTGCGACGCTCCGCCGTGGGCAGCTTGCGGAACTCGTCCGGCCTGGGGATGCGGGCGTCGCGGAAGGCGCGGAGACGGGCCAGCTTGCGCTGCGCGGCCTCGAAGGCCGAGACGATCTCGCCGGACAGGTCGCCCTTGTCGTTGATGCGTATCTCGACGTGATGGTTGTTCCCGCCGACGTAGGCACGTTTGGACGCGGGGTCGTCGTCGGGCAGCATCCGCCCGGTGGCGTAGTCGGGGCGCTTGCGGTCGATGATGACGGGGTCGTTCATCGTTCGGAGAAGCACGACCGAACGGATGGGGACACCGGATGCGTGCCTGATCCGTCCGGCTTCGTGGAGTTTCTTGATCTCGGTCGCGGAGAAATCGTCGGGGTCCAGACCGGCTTCCTCGATGCACTCACGAAGCCGGGCACGGAGCGCGACGTCGCGGACGATGCCGCTCTTGCCGGGCGGCGGATCAACGATTGCGGGCTTGTAGCCGGGGGACGAAACCACGGCGCGCGCCCACTTGCGCGCCGCGCGTTCATCGATGCTCTTGTCGCGTTGGCGACGGGCGGCGAGGCGTTCGATGGCCTCCCTTTCGGTCTCGGGCCGCGGCATCCGCAGATGGTTGCGGTCGAGCGCCAGCACGCTCTTCTTGGCGGTGTAGTAGCCCGTGAGGTTGCCCGCTCGGTCGAGGACCGGCCCGAAGAGGGTCTCTTCATGCAGTGCGCCGATCAGTTTTCGCTTCACGGGCCTGTGACAGATCGGGCGGACCTCACCGTCATCGCTGAAGACCGCACGCTTCACCGCGGCCCGGAATGCCTCGATCGCCTCATCGACGGGCAGGTCTGGCCGGTCGAAGGGGGAGGGCGGTCGCAGGCGGTGCAGCCGGCGGTAGTTCTCCATCTGCTCCTCGTCCGCCGTGTTGATGCCGTCCCTGTCCGCCTGCTTCTCCCGGTCCTCCCAGTCGATCTGGACCTGGCGCGTGCAGAGCGCGATCACGACCGCATCGATGGCGTGGTGGCGGTGGTCGCCGCGGTTCTTCTCCTTGCGCTCGCGTTCCTCATCGCCGCTCAGGCCGTGCGACCGTGCGTCGTGAGGGTCGAAGAACAGGCCCCACTCGCGGCGGAGGCGGCTTGTCCACATGCCGTCGGTGGCGTAGATGCGGCGCTTACCGCCTCGCTCGGGCAGGCCCTTGCCGTCGTAGAGCGCATCGGCGAGGTACGCCATGACCTGCCGCGCGGCGTACTTCGTGGCGGCCTCCTGCCGCTCGGTCATGCCCTGGACCTGCGCATCGGAGACGTCCAGTTTGAATCGCTCGATCTTCGCGCGGTCGTCGCGGCCCGTGAAGTAGCACGCCCACAACGCTTCGCCCTCCGCGGTGCGTACCTCTGAGGGCTTTGGGCGTTTGACGTCGCCGTAGATGCCCTCGACCCAGAGCATACCCTGCTCGAAACCGGGGCCTGCCGACCAGTATTGCCGTGGGGTGCGACGGCCCATCTCGCGGTTGCACTTCGTGTGCGCGAGGACGATGTTCGAGAGGCCGTTGTGACCACCGCTCGCACGGGGGATGATGTGGGCGACCTCACACTCCTCGCCGGTGGCCGCCAGCCGGGCCGTCAGCCCGCCCCGGCCGCAGAGGGGACAGACGCCGCCCTGCTGCACACAGAGAATCACGCGGTCTACGGCGGCACGCTGCTGCGTTGAGGTCTGTGATTCGAGGTCGAGCTCGTGGATGATGTTGTTGCGGATGCGGTTGCGGAGGCGGTTCCTGAAGAGGAGCCGGTCGGCGTCATTCTTGCCCATCTTCGCCTCGCGGGCGAGTTCGATGTAGACCTCGTCGGGCCTTCGGCCGAAGGTCTTCATGTACTCGATGAGGTGGCGGCGCACTTCGTGGATCGCCTTGCGGACGACCGGGTTGCTGATGAGGGGAGCGGGCGGCGGCTCGGCGAGCGGATGGCCATCCGGGCCGATGACGGGCTTGCCGTCCTTCATCAGGACGTGCTTGCCCATGTAGTAGCGGTCGCGGGCCGTCGCGCCCTTTGCGCCGGTCGCGTAGCGGCGGCGCGTGTGGTCGTCAAAGGGGCTGCCCGTCGTCACGTCGACAAATTCGCCGTCCTCCACGATGATCTTGCGCGCCTCGATCTGCGTGAGCCATCGGTAGCCCGTCGGGTTCTTCGGGTCGTCCCACGGCTCGGGGCGGTCCATGACGGCGAGGAGGTTGCGCGTCGCGCGCCGCCCCATGTTCAGCCGCTTCGCATCGGGCTTCGGGCGGGTCTTCCACGCGGCAACGAGCGCATCGGCCTGCGCCTCGCTCAGCCCGGCCCAGTCCATCACTCCCTTGCGGAGTTTCGCCGCGTCCTCCTCCTGGTCGGGGTCGAACTTGAGTATGGCTCGGTTCAGCCCCTCGCGGACCCGGTCCGTCATCGCCTCCCACGTCTCCGGCGTGACCGCGCCGTGGATGATCTCGCGGCTGAACCAGTCGGTGTTGATCGTGCGGTCTTCGTCGTTCTCAATGTTGAAACGGAACTGCGAAGACTTGGAGGCACGTCCCCAGCTCATCAGGTTTCGCAGGTCGGTCACGGTCACTGTGCGTTTCGGTTGCCCCTTGCGCTTGCCTTTCGTTTCCGTACGGAGCGGGCCGCTCAGGTACGCCCTGATCCGGTCTCGCTCCTCGGGGGTGAGCGGGCGGGGCGGCTTGTCCCGCTCAATGATCCGGAGATTGTTCACGGTCTCAACGACGAGGTACCGTGAGGCATACATGTCGGCGTGCGGCACGCAGCGTTCCTCCGGGTGGAGCACGCA
>SZOZ01000016.1 GCA_030263455.1 Synechococcales cyanobacterium CNB | reverse complement strand
GGGGGGGGCGTGGAGCCTTCGGCTTCGGAACTCGCCGGCGATGATGCGCACGGGTCCAGCAAACGCGGCCCGGCGCTGCGAGTCAAGGGCGGGCGTGACGCTGGCAGGACTGGGCGCGACGGCGGAGACGACGATGCCGCTCTTCCCGGAGGAGGAGCGGCGGCGCTCGCTGGCGCGTGCGATCGACCGTGTGAACGCGCGGCACGGCCGACTAACGGTCTACACCGCGTCGATGCAGGGGGGGCGAGCGAGCGCGACGGGCGGGATCGCGTTCGCGAGCGTGCCGGACCTGGGCTTCTCGGACACGGTGGCGTGATGAGGGGCTGTGGGCGAGCCGGGTTGCGCCCGAGAACGGAGGGCGTGGTGATCGTTCGTATGCGTGGACTACGGCGATGGGAGACGAGAGGTGAAGGACTTCGTGGCGTGGTGGATCCCGGTGTCTGCCGGCAGGCCGAGGAGTTCCGGGTGGAGGTATCTGCCCTGTAGCTCGGGGGTCTTGTCGATCTCGGTCGGCGCGCCGTATGCGCGGAGGTAGGCGTCGTTGCGGGTGGCGTCGATGCGCCAGGAGACCTTCAGGCCGGGGGGGCCGCCGGCGATTCGGAATCGGTTGTCGCGGACTTCGTCGGCGACGTAGAGCATGGGAGCCGGGGCGCCGATGGGTGTCAGTTGGTAGCGGAAGTCACGGTTGATGGCCTCGAAGTAGTCGGGGAGGTCCACCCACGCCTGTCCGCTATCGTCGAGAATGACGTTGCCGGTGTAGGCGTTGACGGGTTCGGGGCCTTCAGTGCAGTAGTGGCGCAGGAACTTGTTGGCGGGGTCGAGTGGATGGTCGATCTCGAATGACTTGGTGCCGGTCGTGACGGAGTTGCCCTCGGCATATATGGCGACGGCAGGCGCGGAGGCGACGGCGTAGAGGCCTCGTGCGCCAGAGCTCGTGCTGGTGCAGATGGCGAGGACGCCCATGGTGGCGCCCGTTGACGCGCTGGCATGGCCTGAGAGAGCGATGCCCGCGGTGCTGTCGGCGCGTCCCGCGACGCCGTAGGCAAGCCCACTGAGAACGGTTGAGTGGCCGAAGACGGCGGTTCCGTGCGTGCCCTCGGCGATTCCGTAGACGCCGTAGGCGGCGCCGGCGTCTCCGACCTTGCCGAGAACGCCGGTGGCGCCGGATGTGCTCGTGGAGAAGCCGTAGACACCCGCGCCCTGGCCGCTGTTGGTCTGTCCCACGACGCCGTGGGCGACGCCGGTGGTGCGTGTGGCGATCCCGTAGACACCTCGGCCGCTGGTGCTGTCGCTGCGTCCGAACACGCCGTAGGCGCCGCCCGTGGTCGCGGTGGCATAGCCCAGCACGCCGCGCCCGGTCGTGGAGGCGGACTCTCCCCAGACGCCGTAGTTCGTGCCACTGGTCTTTCTGGCGATGCCGAAGACGCCGCGTCCGTTCTGGCTCATGCTCTCGCCGTAGACGCCCGTGGTCGTGCCGGCGGGAGCACTGGCGAGGCCGTAGACCCCGCGGCCGCTCGAACTGTCGCTGCGTCCGAACACGCCGTAGGTGCTTCCGGATGTGGCGGTTGCGACGCCGAGCACCCCTCGACCGTTCGGCGATGCGGTCTGCCCCCAGATGCCGTAGTAGAACTGGTCGGCGGCGATGTTGGTGCTTTCCGCCAGGATGGCGACCGGCCCGAGCGTCACGACGTGCAAGGGGCGCAGCGGGTTCGGGGTGCCGATGCCGACGTTCCCGCACAAGTAGTAGATGGTGTTGCCGCTGATGGTCCAGTCGCACGCGCGGCCGCCGCCGTCGGAACCACTCCCGCCGCGGTCGGCGAGGTGTTCGGTGGATCGTTCCCCGCCGTGCCTTGCGCTGCCGGTTGAGGTATTGCTTTCGCCGGGACGGGCGAGCGCGACCGGGACGGCTGGCCGGGACGGCCCGAGGTGGTGTGTGGGTTGAGGCTCCCGCGCATCGCGCGACTTGTCCTGGGAATCGGTGTCAGCGGTCTCGCGCCGGACGAACGCGACCGAGGAGGTGTCGAACCGCTGCCGCCCGTCGAGGAGCGCGTACTCCCCCTGACCGGAGGGCCAGCGCACCGCGACTTCAAGCCAGACGAATCCGACGCCATGGGAGAGCAGCGTTGGGGGGAGTTCGAGCCGGAACCATCCCTCGCGGACGGGCACCAGGTCGTAGGCCGCGGGTCCGTCGATGAGGGTGCCCGCGACGGGACGGTCGAAAGCCCAGAGAAGGAAGTCCACGTCTCCGTCGACGGGCGCGCCCAGCCAGACGAGCTGACCCTCGTAGACGAGGCGCGCCTCGTGCGAGGGAGGTTCGAGGCGCGGAACGGGCGTCGGATCGATCGTGCCGGCGTCCTGGCCGGGAGCGTGCGTGCCCGCGCAGGCGATGACGATCGTCAACAGGATGCATGACCGGCGCATGATCGGCTCCTTGCGGCGGAAGCGTGGCGCGCCGCGGCAGGGGTAGGTCGCGCGGTCGCGTCAGATCAGGCTACACGCGAACCGCGTGCGGCACAACGCGAACGCGCCTGATCGAGAGGAGCGGCATCGATCTGCGGATATGCGGATATGCGGAGTCGGCAACTCCATCATTGGAAGCTTGCGGTCGGCGCGGCCTCGGGCCGGGGTGTCCGGTCTACTTCTTCGCGTCCCCCCGCGCGAAGATGCTCGCGACGTAGTTGAGCACGTCCGTGGCGCTCGTCTCGTTGTAGCCAAACTGCTTGATGAGGCGCTGCTTGACGACGTCGATCTTCTGCTGCGTCTCGTCGTCGACGACGGAGGAGACGAGGTTCTTGAGCTTGATGGTGTCGCGTTGGTCCTCGAAGAGCTTGAGTTCGAGTGCCTTGTAGAGGCGGGCGTTGGTGTTGTACTCGAACTTCTTGCCGTCGAGGGCGAGGGCGCCGATGTAGTTCATGATCTCCTGTCGGAAGTCGTCCTTTCGGCTCTCGGGGACGTCGATCTTATCCTCGATGGAGCGCATGAGGCGCTCGTCCGGTTCGTCGTACTTGCCGGTGTACTTGTTGAGGACGCGCTCCTTCTGGGTGTAGGCGCGCACGTTCTCGATGTAGTTGGCACAGAGGCGCTTGATGGCCTCTTCGTCCGCGCTGATGGCCCGCTGGACCTCGGCCTTGATGACGTCCTCGTACTCCTCCTTCACGACGGAGAGGAGCTCGCGGTAGCGTTTGCGGGTCTCCTCGTCGGTGATGAGGGAGTGGTGGCTCAGGCCGCCCTCGAGTTCGTTGAGCACCATGAACGGGTTGATGCACTTCTCCTCGAGGGCCTGGCGGCTGACGAGGGCGTTGCTGATCTTGTCCTGGATGTAGCGGGGGCTGATGCCGGTCATGCCCTCGCGGGTGGCTTCTTCCTTGAGTTCCTTGACGGCGTCCTCGGTGAAGCCGGGGATGCTGCGCCCGTTGTAGAGCTTCATCTTCTGGAGGAGGGAGAGTCCGGCCTTCTTGGGTTCCTGGAGCCGCGTGAGGACGGCCCACATGGCTGCGACCTCCAGGGTATGCGGGGCGACGTGGACGTTGCGGATGCGCTCCGGTCCGAAGTCCTTCTGGTAGATGCGGATCTCGTCGTCGAGGCGGATGTTGTAGGGGACGTCGATCTTGATGGTGCGATCGCGGAAGGCCTCCATCATCTCGTTGGACTGGAGGCGCTTGTACTCGGGTTCGTTGGTGTGCCCCAGGATGACCTCGTCGATGTGGGTCTGGGCGAACTTCTTGGGCTTGATGGTGTGCTCCTGCGTCGCGCCGAGCAGGTCGTAAAGGAAGGCGACGTCGAGCTTGAGGATCTCGATGAACTCGCAGACGCCGCGGTTGGCGATGTTGAGTTCGCCGTCGAAGTTGAAGGCGCGCGGGTCGCTGTCGCTGCCGTAGAGGGCGATCTTGCGGTAGTTGATGTCGCCCGTGAGTTCGGTGGAATCCTGGTTCTTCTCGTCCTTGGGCTGGAAGGTGCCGATGCCGACGCGGTCCTTCTCGCTCAGCACGACGCGGCGGACGCGGACGTGCTCCATGACGCGGCGCCAATCGCCGTCGTAGAAGCGCATGAGGTCGTCGTAGATGCGCCGGCTGAAGGGGTCCGGCTCGCCGTAGATGCGGACCTTGCCGTGGTGGTGGCGCGGGCGGTAGTGGGCGTTGAGTTGTTCGAGCAGCGGGGCGCGGGCCTCGCGCGGGACGAGCACGAGCGGGTCCTCGTGCATCGGCGAGGGGAAGGCGTGCGTGCGGACGGCCTCGGCGTGGTTGCCCTCCTGCGGCGTGACCTCGCAGCGCTCGTCGAGGAGCCAGGAGAACGAGTAGAGCGCGCCTTCGGGCGTGCGGGAGTAGTGCTCGACGCCCTTCTTCAGGAGGCGCGCGATGGTGCTCTTGCTGGAGCCGACCGGGCCGTGCAGGAGGAGGATGCGCTTGTCGGTGCCGTATCCCTCGGCGGCGGAGCGGAGGACGTCGACGAGTTCCATGAGGGCGAAGTCGAGGCCGAAGATGGCGTCCTGCCCGTGGTCGAAGGGGTCGGAGAAGAAGTGGTAGCGAATGCAGTCGCGCTTGAAGAGGCGGTACTTCTCGAAGCCGTGGGCGAGGATGGCGTCGTAGAGGCGCTGGTAGGCGTTGCGCGCGACGGCCGGGTTCTGGGCGCAGAGGTCGAGGTAATCCCAGAACGTGCCGGTCCAGTTCTGGTCGTGGTGCGAGGCGCGATCGACGCGCGAGGCGATCAGTTCTGCCAGCTCGCGTCCCGCGCCGCGCGCGTTCTCGCTCGAATGATCGGATGACGGATGGCGCAGTTCGGACATCGCGTTCCTCCTCCCCGGCGGGCGTCTCCCTCCACTCCGGGGAGATGCCGACGGCTCAGAACTTCGATGCCCGGACGACGCCCTGCGGCGTCGGCCCGTCGCTTCCATGCGGCGGCCCGAGGGCCAGTCCCTGCGCTCTACCAACTCGTCCTATCGGCGGTTCCGCCACGACGGACAAGACCGAACCAGAACCCCTCTCCATAGATTCGATACGAGGCCCGGTCGGGTTCGGGTCGGGCAAAATCCGCCCGATCATGCCCCGACCCGAGCCTCGACCGGCAGGCCGGCGATACGGGGGTCAGCGGCCGGTGAACCAGCGGGCGAGAGCGTGGAGGGTCGTCTGGCGGCCGATGTCGGCGATGGATTCCGTGAGGGGGATCTCCTTCGGGCAGACCTTGACGCAGTTCTGGGCGTTGCCGCAGTCGGAGACGCCGCCGGGGCCGGTGAGGGCTTCGAGGCGTTCGCCCTTGAGTGTGCGGCCGGTCTCATGGGCGTTGAAGAGGCGGGCTTGGCTGAGGGCGTGCGCGCCGACGAAAGCGGTGTCCCACTTCGTCTCGTCCTCGACGAGGAGGAACTGCGGACAGGCTTCGAGGCAGCAGCCGCAGGACATGCAGGTGGAAAGCGTGTATCGGAGGGCTTGCTTTTCGGGTGTTTCGCGGGGGCCTGGGCCGCGGTCGAAGGTGTCGTCGATGGGCGCCCAGGCGCGGACTCGTGCGAGGGCGTGGAAGAGCCGGGAGCGATCGACCCAGAGGTCTCGCACGACGGGAAACTTCGACATGGGTTCGAGAGTGATGGTGTCGCCGTTGCGTGGCGCGACCTGATCGATGAGGCAGGAGCAGCTCTGTCGCACGCGACCGTTGATGACCATGGTGCACGCGCCGCAGACCTCTTCGAGGCAGTTGGCGTCCCAAACGACGGGTGTAGTGCGGCGGCCTTCCTCGGTAACGGGGTCGGCCGCGATGGTCTGAAGGCAGGAGATGACGTTCGCGCCCGGCTCGACCGGGACCATGAACGACTCCCAGCGCGCGGGTTTGCCAGGGCCCTCGCAGCGTCGGATGCGGAGGCGGACGGTTCGCTTGGCGGTGGCTGTGGCAGTCATGGCGGGTGGGTCAGGGATGAGGCGGGGCGGAACGGACGGCGTCGACAAGACGCTTGAACGGATCTCGCATGGTGGCGGGCAGGCGGGCGGCGAAGGACTTGTCGAGTGGGACGCGGCGGATCAGTTCGACTACGTCTGCAAGATCGCGGGTACGGTCGAGGCGGTCGAGTCCCGCGTGAAGCTTGAATCGGATGAGGTCCGGCAGGCTGACGATGGTGACGCCGTGGCGCTGCTCAATGGCGTCGGGGCGGGAGCCGGTCTCGACTGCGGTGACGAGGTGGATGGGCACGCCGTCAAGCGCGTGCATGCGACGGTGCGCATCCCACGTCGCGCCGGCGGCGCGGAGCGCATCGGCGGCGGCCTTCTGTGGATCGTCGGCGAAGAGATCGACATCCTCGGTGGTGCACCGGTAGCCGTGGAGAAAGACGGCGACGCCGCCGGTGACCGGCGCGTTGGTCGCATCGGCGGCGCGGGCCGCGACGTCGAGCGGGTGAGAGCCTTCGGAAAGCATGCCGAGGGCGATCTCCTCGTTGAAGGTCAGGGCGCGGCTCATGGCATCCTATCGAGTGGCGGACGCGGTGGTACGTGCTGATGGCGCTGTCTTCGGCTGCCCCTCGACGCGCCCGTAGGTGCGGGCGCGCGGGCGGACGAGCGAGGTATCGACGGGGACGAAGGTGATGGCGTGGTGGTCGCGCTCGGGCGAGTCGGCGTTGGGTCGGTACTCGGCGACGCTGGTGCGCAGGAAGTTCGCGTCGTCGCGCTCGGGGAAGTCGAGGCGGAAGTGCGAGCCGCGGCTCTCGCGCCGGAGCAGGCCGCCCTTGGCGATGACCTCGGCGAGGATGAGCATGTCGCCCACGGCGCGGGCGTAGGAGAGGGCCTGGTTCGACCATGCCGCGGCGTCGGCGAGGCGGAGGTGCGAGTAGCGTTCGCGCAGCTCGGCGAGCGTGCGGAGGCATTGTTCGAGCCGGGGCCCGGTCTTGACGACGGTGCTGGCCGCCGTCATCTCCACGCCGAGTTCGCGCCCGATGATGTAGGGATTCGTGGCGGGATCGACGGCGGGGTCCGCCCGCACGGAGTCCAGCAGCCGCTTCGCCTTCACCTCCTCTCGGCGCACAACGGCGTCGTAGTCGCTCTGCGGCACGGTGTCGGCGGGTGGGGTCGAGTCGTCGCGGCAGTAGTTGACGACGGACGTGCCGCAGAAGAGGCCGTCGAAGATGCAGGAGAGGAGGGCGTTGGCGCCGAGGCGTGTCGCGCCGTGATAGGCGAAGTTGACCTCGCCGAAGGCGTACAGCCCGCGGATGTTCGTCATGGCGTTGTTGATCGCGCCGGGCTTCATGCCGCGTCCGGGCGTGGCGTCGATGGGGGGGGCATCGCCCGCGCGGTGCTCGCCGGCGGGCGCGGCGGGCCTGTAGGAACCGGGCGTGTAGCCCGTCCACAGGCCGCCCATGGAGTAGTGGACGGAGGGGAAGATGCGCATGGGCGCGTGGCGCGGGTCATCGCCGACGAACTTCTCGTAGATTTCGAGGATGCCGCCGAGCTTGCGGGTGAGGTACTCGGGATCCTTGTGGGTGAGGTCGAGGAAGACCTGGTTCTCGCCGCCGACGCCCATGCCCTGGTTGACGCAGACGTCGAAGATTTCGCGGCTGGCGATGTCGCGCGGGACGAGATTGCCGTACTTCGGGTACTTCTCTTCGAGGAAGTACCAGCGTTCGCTCTCGGGGATGTCGCGCGGGGGGCGGTTGTCGCCGCGTTTGCGGGGCACCCAGACGCGCCCGCCCTCGCCGCGAGCGGACTCGGACATGAGCCGGCACTTGTCCGCGCCGGGGATGGCGGTGGGGTGAACCTGGATCATCTCGGCGTTGGCGTACCAGGCGCCGGCCTGATAGCAGCGGCTTGCCGCGCCGCCGGTGCAGATGAGGGAGTTGGTGGACTTGCCGAAGATGAGGCCGCAGCCGCCGACGGCCATGACGACGGCCTCGGCGCGGAAGGCGCGTACCTGCATGGTGCGCATGTCCTGGGCGACGATGCCGACGCAGCGGCGTTCGTCGCCCTCGCCGATGACGACGGGCCACAGGAACTCCCAGAACTCGAACTTGTTGACTCTGCCGTCGGTCTCGTGGCGGCGGACCTGCTCGTCGAGGGCGTAGAGGAGCTGCTGGCCGGTGGTCGCGCCCGCGAAGTGCGTGCGTTTGAAGAGCGAGCCGCCGAAGAGCCGCAGGTCGCGGAAGCCCTCCGACGTGCGGTTGAAGGGGACGCCCATGCGGTCGAGCAGGTCGATGATGCGCGGCGCCCAGTTGCACATCTCGAGGACGGGCGGCTGGTCGGCGAGGAAGTCCCCGCCGTAGATGGTCTCGTCGAAGTGCTGGTACTCGCTGTAGCCCTGCTGGCGCGCCACGTCGTTGCAGGCGTTGATGCCGCCCTGGGCGCAGACGGAGTGCGAACGTTTCACGGGGACCATCGAGAAGAGATCGACGGGGAGTCCCTGCTCGACGATGCGGACGGTCGCGGCGAGTCCGGCGAGCCCGCCGCCGACGACGATGACGCGGGGTTGGGACATCTCAGCGTTCCTCCCTCGCATCGGCTTGGATCGCATCGCCGGGTTCGACGAGCGCGCCGCGCTGCCGCAGAACCTCTTCCTCGACCAGCCTCGCTTCGCGCGGGTCGAGCGTGGCGAAGCCGACGACGGCGGACCAGGCGAGCGCCATCAGTCCTGCTCCGATCGCAAGGCAGACCATGCCCCATCGCTTCTGGGCCTGTGCCGAGATGGTGATGCCCCAGGTGATGGCGGCGGTCCAGAGGCCGTTGGCGAAATGGAAGACCAGCGCGGTGACGCCGAACATGTAGAACGCGGCGACGGCCAGTCCCCAGCGCGTCATCCCCTCTTCACCCCCCTGGATGGCTGCGGCGAGGGTCGAGGCGGCGTACTCGTGGCTCCATCGCGTGCCGCCGGGGACGAGGAACGTCCATCCCCAGCGCAGCGTGGCGACGTGGTAGAGGATGAAGAGGAAGCCGATGTAGCCGGTGAGCCGCTGTAGGGCGTAGCGACGGTTCGCCTGGTATCGGTAGCGATCGACGTTGGGCCGACCGGAGAAGGCGTAGTAGAAGCCGAGGATGGAATGGAAGGCGATGGGGATCCAGAGGACGAAGATCTCGGTGAGGAGGAGGACTGGGAGAGAGTGGATGAAGTGGACCTCGTGCTGGAAGGTGCCGATGCCGCCGCGTGCGCTGTCGATGCGTCCCCAGACGATGGAGGCGTTGGTGGTGAGGTGGATGATGAGGAACGCGCCGATGGGGATGACGCCGGAGAGGGAGTGGAGGCGCCGGAGCAGGAAGTAGTGCCGCTCGAACCAGGGGTGTGCCACGGGTGAGGCCCTGCGTTGTGCCGCGGGAGTGCGGGTGGGAGTGTAGTGGCCAAGGCACAAGTTGCCAAATGACCAGATGGCACAGGAGCAACAGGCGACGCGGCGCGAGTCGTCCGGGTGGCGGATCGTGCGAACCGGATATGACGGATCAGGAGAGCGGCGGCACGGGGGGCGGCGGAGCGCTCGCGCCCGCGCCGGCCTGCGACGCCGCGGCCGGGGTGATGCGCCCTTCGCGGACGGCGCGTTCGAGGGCCTTGGCGACTTCGGCGAACTGCATGCGGAGTTCGTAGAGCACGCCGGCGAGGAGTTTCTGCTCGGCCTCGTTCAGGTTGCCGCGGGTCTTCTCTTCGAGGACGCCAAGCAGGTCGACGTGGACCTTGGCGACGTCGAGGGCGACCATGGCGCGGCCGGTCTGCGGGTCGGGGTACGCGCCGAGGTACATGAGGGCCTGCGTGGCGAGCAGGCGCACCAGGTCGTCGAAGCAGATCGGCCCTTCCGGTTCGGCGTGCGGGTCCGCGCCCGGTGCGGGGCGCGGCTGCGGCGCGGCCGCGGCGCGGGCGCGCTCCTGCTCGGCGAGACGGTCCTTCTCCGCCTGGGCCTGCGATTTCCAGTCGGAATCCACAATAATGATCTTCGGCTGGTCCGGGTCGGGCATCGGGCGTCGCCCCTTTCAGGTATGCTTTCGGGGGATGGTAGACGCGGCACCGGGGCGATGCCCGGCTGCGCGGGAGAGGACGGAGGCTCCGGTCGTGCGAGTGAGAGCGGTGCGGGCTGCGGTCGCGGGTGCGCTGGCGTGCGTGGCGTTCGGGTGCGCACAGAAGAACCTGCCGATCGGGCTGGGTCAGTCGTCTCGGACGGTACGGGCCGAGGAGTTCGCGGGCGGCGCCGCCGCGCCGGCAGCGACGGCGCCCGAGCCGGCGCACGAGGCCTCGCCCGAGTTCACGGTGGTGACGCGAGAGGTCGCCGAGGGGGGGGTCATCGGCATCGACGACCTGCCGGGGAGCGAGCCGGCGTCGGAGCGCGAGTACGACGAGGCGGCCGCGATGCTGCGCCGGACACCGGCGGGCGGCGCGCGGTATCTCGTCGACGCGAAGGTTGGCGACCTGAACGGCCGACCCATCTATGCGCGGGCGTGGCTTGAGCAGATCGGCGACCGGCTGCGGGCGCGGTCGGCGGAGCTGCCGCGGACGCAGTGGCGTGCCTTCGCGGAGAGCGAGATCGCCGAGCGTCTTCGCAGCGAGCTGAAGGACCAGTTGCTGCTGGCCGAGGCGCGGGCGTCGCTCACGCCGCAGGAGAAGCAGGGGCTGCGGGCGTTCCTGGAGAAGTTCGAGTCTGACGTCGTGAGCGGGGCGGCGGGCAGCCGAACGCTGGCCGAGCGGCAACTCGCGGAGGAGCGCGGCATCACGCTCGAAGAGGCGCGGCGCGAGCGCGAGCAACTGGTGCTGATCCAGGAGCAGTTCCGGCGCGAGATCGCGTCGCGCGTGCAGGTGCCGTGGCGGGACATCCGGTTGGTTTACGAGCGCAACGAAGGCGTGTTCAACCCGCCCCTGCGGGCGGTGTTCAGGCAGATCCGCGTGCGCACAGCGGACGCCGATGCCGTCGGGCGTGTGACCGGGGCGCTCGACGAGGGCACGCCCTTCGAAGAGGTGGCGGACCTGGAGATCAACGAGCGCCGCGACCCGGTCGAGCGTGAACTGTCGGGGCCGTTCGAGGCGGAAACGTTCTTCGGGCTGGATGCGCTGAACGAGGCCGCGCGCGGGCTGGTGCCGGGGGCGTGGGCGGGCCCGATCCAGGCCGGGGCGTTCACGTACTGGGTGTACTTGAAGGACGTGCGCAGCGAGGCGACGAGCCTGTACGACGCGCAGCTCATCATCCAGGAGGAGCTGTATTCGCGACGGCTGCGAGAGGAAGAGACGAAGTATCTCTACAAGTTGATCCGCCGATCCGGCATGGACGACTTCGCCAACGTCGTCAAGCGGTTGGCCGACGTCGCGGAAGTCTGGTACTACCAGCCCGGCGGGGCGAACTGAGGGCAAGGGCATGCTGCGGCGGCTGCTCGCCCGCTGGCGCGACGTCAAACCGCCCGGTCGGGCGGCGCTCGGCCGGCTCGGCGAGCGCGCGGCAGCGCGGCGTCTGCGCCGGGCGGGGTATCGCGTGCTCGGGCGCAACGTGCGCGTCGCCGGCGGCGAGGCGGACATCGTGTGCCTCGCGCCGGATCGCACAACGGTCGTGATCGTCGAGGTCAAGACCAGGTTGCGGCGCGGGCGCGGCGGGCTGTCGGACACGGTCCCCGCGGAGGCCGCCGTGAACGCCGACAAGCGGCGCAGGCTCGGCGCGATTGCGCGGGGGCTGGCCCGGGCGAACGGCTGGTCGGATCGGCCGGTGCGAGTCGACGTGGTCGCCATCGACTGGCCGTGGAATGAAGGGGAAGGTCTCGGCGCACCGAGGATGAAGCACTACGTGGGAGTTTGATCGGGGGTGCGAGAGCGTGATTGGCCGGGAGTGGCGTCAGGCGGTCTGGGGATCGGCGGCGAGCCGCGCCGCGCCGCGTGCGGCGTGATGGAGGTCGTCGCCGGCCGAGAGACGCCAGGGAGCGCGTGCGAGCGTGGTCAGGCCGGTGTCGATGCGCTGGCGCAGAGCGGCGAACACCGGGCGAAGCGCGATGCCGACACCGCCGAGGAGGCACACCTCGTCGGGTCGGTAGATGGCGTGCGCGATGCGGATGGCACGGGCGAGCGCGCGAACGGCGGGGTCGTTCTCCGTGAGCGACGCGGCGATCTTCTCCGGCTGCTGGCCGAGGCGGCGTGCGAGCGCGGGCAGGCCGACGTAGGCCTCGAGTGTGCCGAGTGCGCCGTCGGGGCCTTGCGGCGGGGCGTCGTCGAGCGTGACGTCGATCTGCCCGAGGTGGCCGGGGCCTTCGCCCGTCAAGCGGAGAGGCCGTCCGTCGTCGAGCACGCACGCGCCGACGCCTGTGCCGAGCGAGATCGCCAGCAAGCGACCGGCGATGCCACGCGACCGCTGCACGTCGATGGCGGCGGCGTGCGCGTCGGTGGTGACGGTCAGTCGCAGCGAATCCGGCACGACACCAAGCGAGCGCGCCGCCAGATTCCGCAGGTCCGCGCCGACCAAGCCAGGCAGGTTCAGCGCGGCCCGGACCACGGTCGAGCCGGGATCGCGCACGCCGGGCACGCACATCCCCACAGCCTCGGGAGACTCGTCCGGCGGCAGCCCGAGCGCATCGACAGCCTCGCGAAGCGCAGCGGCGATCCGCTCGGCGTCGGGGCGTTCGTAGGCCGCGCTGCGAGCGAGCGCGATCGTCGATCCGTCCCGCCGCAGCGCGGCCTTGACGCTGGAGCCGCCGACGTCCAGGCCGAGCGCGATCATCGCTCGCTCTCGACGATGACGCCGCGCTGCCGCAGGTAGGCGATCAGGTCGTCGCGCAGGGCCTTGCGCTTCGCGATCGTCGCGGCGTCCTTCGGTTCCTCGGGGTTCGCGCTCTCGAAGAAGGCGTGGTACGCGAAGAGGCAGTATCCGCGATCCAGCCCCGCGAGTTCGATCTGCCGTGGGGTCTGTCCCGGGCCGTGCCGGAACGAGCCGACGCCCGGCGAGATCGGCCGCCCCGGCGCGGCGTCGCGCCACGCGCGCAGGTCGTCCGCGAACTGGCGGTCGTCCGTCGTGTAGACCATCGGGATCGCCCTCGCGAGCGTCCGCTCGCGCAGCCAGGCGTCCGACTGCTGCAACTGCTGCTCGCGCGCCAGGTCGGGGCGTCGCCAGACGGCAGCGGTGAGCGCGACACCCGGGCGTGCCAGCGCGGCCTCGGCGGCGATCCGGCGCACCAGGTCCGTGATGCGCGACGCGATCCACTCGCGGTACGCGGCGCGGTCGCCGGTGGATTCCACGCCGCGCCGCCCCGTCGCGGCCCTGAACATCTCGATCGAGCGTGGATCGCCGGGGTAGAGCGTCCTGCCGTCCATCGCGTCGGCGACGAAGCGGACGTAGTCGAGGTGCAGGCCGTCCACCGCGTAGCGGCGCACGATGTCCCTCGACACCTCGACGATGTGGTCGTGCACCTCGGGCAGCACCGGGTTGAGGATGACGTAATGGTCATTCAACGGTTGCGCCTTGCCCTCGGCGTCGTGCAGCCTCCACTGCGGGCGCGCGTGATAGAGATGGCGCGGGTTTGCTGGGGGCGTCGTGCCCTTCCACACGGGGAAGACGTTGATCCAGGCGTGGATGCGCATGCCGCGCCGGTGTGCCTCCCGCACCGCCTCCGCCAGCGGATCGAACCCGGGCGAGGTCGAGCCGGCGGGCCGGTCGGCGAGAAGTTCGCCCCCCCACACTTCGAGCCTGCTCTCGTAGAAGGCGTCCCCCTGGCCCCGCACCTGGAAGAAAACGTCGGTGGTGGCGATCGCGGCTGCATTCGCCATGATCTGCCGGACGTCCTCGCGCGTCCGGTAGTCCCACCGTGTCACCCAGAGTCCCCGGAACTCGCTTGTTGGCGCGGGCTGTCGGGGCGCGACGGCCGCACACCCGGGCACGAAGGCGAGCAGCACGAGCACGCTTATGACAAAATGGAGAATCTTCATTGCGGGCAGTGTAACCGACCGCCGCCGGACAAGGCCCGAGAGTGCGCAAGCGGCCGCTTACATGCGAAATATCCGGCAGTTTCCGGCACGCGCCGCGCGCCGCATCCGCTATCTTCAAGCCCCGGTTGCGTATCACGGTGGAACGCGTGGCACCCGGGGCGGCAACCTGGCACGCGCAAAGGGGTGGCGCCATGAGCGCGGCGATCGGTTTCAACAGCATCGGTGATTCCGGATCGGGGTCAAGCCTTTTCGATCGTGTGATGCGCAAGACTGCTCGCCGGGCGAAGGCCGAGCCGTTCCGGTGTGCGTCGTCGCGGTGCGCGGTCGTTGTCGGACCGAGCGACCTGACCAGGGACGATGCGCTCCAAGGCGTGTACGCGCGGTGCCGACGCGCGATCGACCTCGGCGCGGACGGGCTGCTGATCGACCTGAGCGGGGCGACGCACGCGGACACCAAGGCGGTGGCGATGGTGTCGGCGGTGGCGCAGCGGGCACGTCGCGCGGGCATCCCCGTGGAGGTTCGGTGCGGCAAGGTCGTCCGCGACTGGATGCGCGTCTGTCGCGTGGAGCGGTACTTCACCCTTCGCGATTGCTGAGCGATGCGTCTTTGTTTGCCTTGGGACGTTCCATCACACGGATGGTCATCGGCCTGCCCAGCGCGCGGGCGACGAGTTCGCCCCGAGTGTGCGCCTTCAGCTTTCGGTGCAGGCTCTTGACGTGATCGTGGACAGTGTGCGGGCTGCGCGAGAGCGCCTCGGCGATCTCACGCACGCTCAGGCCGTGGGTCAGTGCCTCGAGGACTTCCTGCTCCCTGGTGGTCAGCCATGCGCCCTCGGGGGTCAGCGCAACTCGGGCGCGTTCGGCGAGCAGGGGGAGCGCGGCCCGCAGAAGCGCGGCGGACTCCGGCCGCGGCGGCGTGCCTCCATGCCGGGCGATCAGCGCATACAGCGACGCGAGCGGGGCGCCGTTGCCGCGCGGGGCGAGCACCGGAGCGAGGCCCACGACGGGCTCACCGACCTCGACGCCGTGCCAGACCGCGCCGATCGGTCCGCTGCGCCACGCCTCGCCGCCGGCCAGTTCACCCGCAGCGCCGCAGACGGTACGGCCGTCCCACGCGGGCCTGGTGTCGATCCCCACGCCCGCGAGCGAGAGCAGGTTCGAGCGCAAAACGGCGAGGGCGCTTCGTTCGGTTTCTTCCGACACTGCCGCGCCCGCTGCCTGGTGGGCAACGATGCGCCCCACCGGGTCGATGTTGACGATCCCGCAGGCAGCGCAGTCGCCGAGCGAGATCAGCACCCCCGCGGCCCGCTCGCACCAGTCCGGCGTGGCGACGGCGGGCAGTCGCTCGATCTCCTGCGCGATCCGCGCGATGGCGGTCAGCATCGGCGTGGCTGATGGTGCGGTCGGATGCATCGTTGGCCTCCCGGAAACAGGGGGTCGATGTCAGCCACCCGGTACCCTCGGAGTGTATCGGCTAACTCCATATCGAATGAACGCTGATACCGTGCATGATCGAGCAGAGTTCGATTCGGTCCTGAATGTCCGAAACTCGCGTGCCGCCGCGTGTTTCACCTGCGTTCCCCACAGTTCTGTGGGAAACTCCTCGCGATATCCGCGGTCGCTCGCACGAATGTGCGCCGGTTGCCCGCGCAGGATTCCGGCGCGGAATCTCGCGCATATCCTTCCCGTCCGTCGTCGCGGGACACCCCCGGCGGTGCGGAAGGCCACCCGATCAGGGGGATCACGCGGCATGAGCCGGACCGACAGGCCGACACAACAGGGCACGCTCGGCGCGGACGCGCGGATACTCATCGTGGGCGCGGGGCCGACCGGGCTGGGAGCGGGATACCGCCTGCGCGAACTCGGCCATCGAAACTTCGTGATGGTCGAGCGCGATGACCACGCGGGCGGTCTGGCCAGCAGTTACGTCGATGACGCGGGCTTCACCTGGGACGTCGGCGGGCACGTCATGTTCAGCCACTACGCCTACTACGACGCCTGTTTCGATGCCATGATGGGCGACGAGTTCACGCTCAACGACCGCGAGTCGTGGGTCCGCATGATGGGCCGCTGGGTGCCCTACCCCTTCCAGAACAACGTCCGCTACCTCCCCAAGGAGGTTGCGTTCGAGTGCCTGAGCGGTCTGATCAAGGCCCAGACCGGGCGCGGCCCGGTGGCCCACCATTCGCAGGCCCGCAACTTCGGCGAGTTCATCGACGCGGTCTTCGGCGAGGGGATCGCACGCCACTTCATGCGCCCGTACAACTTCAAGGTCTGGGCGCACGCGCCGGAGATGATGAACAAGACCTGGATCGGCGAGCGAGTCGCCGTGCTCGACGTGGACCGCGCCCTCCGCAACGTCGTCCTCGAGCAGGACGACTACGGCTGGGGACCGAACAACCGCTTCAAGTACCCGCTGCGCGGCGGCACGGGCGAGTTCTACCGCCGCATCGGCGCGACGCTCGGCGGGCACGCCCGCTACGGACGGTCGCTCGTCTCGATCGACCCCGTCGCGCGCGCCGCCGTCTTCGACGACGGCAGCGCGGAGCGCTACGACGCGCTCATCTCCGCCGTCCCGCTCGACGTGCTGGCGCGGGACATCGTGCGCGGCGCGCCGGAGCGCGTGCGCGAGGCCGCCTCACGCCTGCGACACTCGGGCGGGCACATGGTCGGCGTCGGCATCCGTCGCCCGTGCCCGAGCACGAAGAGCTGGATGTACTTCCCCGAGGACAACTGCCCGTTCTACCGCGTCACGTACCTCTCGAACTACTCGCCGCACATGACGCCCGACACGGATCGGTACTACTCGCTCCTGTGCGAGACCAGTTTCAGCGAGTTCAAGCCCGTGAACGAAGCCACGATCGTCGAGGAGACGATCCGCGGCCTGGAGAACGCCGGGCTGCTCGAACCCGGCGAACGAGACGACATCGTGAGCGTCTGGCACAGGCGGGTCGAATATTCCTACCCGACGCCCACGGTGGACCGCGACGACGTCCTGAGCGTCGTCATCCCGTGGCTCGAGGCGCACGGCATCTACTCGCGCGGCCGCTTCGGCATGTGGAAGTACGAGGTGAGCAACACCGACCACACGCTCATGCAGGGCGTGGAGGTCGTGAACAGGCTGCTCTTGGGCGAGGCTGAGACGACGATCGGCCTTGTCTATGCGACGACCGCCGACGGACGTGAAGCCGCGACGCACGAGCGCCCCGCGCACGCCGGCTCGGGCGAGAAGCGGCTTGCCGAGCCGAAGCCCGTCGCGGACACGGGCGACCGCGAGGAGGCCTCGCTCTCGGAAGAGGAGCTGGGCGTGACGAGCCGCGACGGCTGAAGGCCGGGAGGTCGCGATGGCGGAGCACGGGCGCGTTCCGTCGTCTGCCGTCGAGCGTGCGTGGCATGCGATGTCCGCCGAGCGAGCGTTCGAGGCGCTGGGGGCGTCGCCCGAGGGGCTGACGAGCGACGAGGCGGCGCGCAGGCTCGGTGAGTTCGGGCCCAACGAGGTGCCCCTGGCCGGCGCGGCCGCGTGGTGGCGCATCGTCGGACGCCAGTTCGCAAGCCCGCTCATCTACCTGCTGATCGCAGCCGGCACTCTCTCGGTGGCGATCGGCGAGCACACCGACGCCGGGTTCATCTTCGCCGTGGTCGTGCTGAACGCCATCATCGGCACGATCCAGGAGTGGCGGGCCGAGCGCAGCACGCAGGCACTCCAGCGGTTGCTCTCGCTGCGCGCAGCCGTGGTGCGCGACGGCGAGGTGCGCGAGATCGAGGCCGCCGACGTCGTGCCGGGCGACGTCGTCGTACTCGAATCGGGCAACCGAGTTCCCGCGGACCTGCGGCTCTTCCACGCGACGGGGCTGGAGGCGGACGAGTCGCTGCTGACGGGCGAGTCCGTTGCGGTGCACAAGGACGCAGCGTGGACGGGCGAGCCGGGGACGCCCGTCGCCGATCGGCGCAACATCGCCAACGCCGGCTCGACCATCGTGCGCGGGCGCGGGCGCGGCGTGGTGGTGGCGACGGGCGCCGACTCCGCGGTCGGCCGCGTGGCAAGCGAGATGCTCGGCGCGGAGGCGGGCAGGCCGCCGCTGCTCGTGCGACTCGACCGCTTCAGCAAGGTCGTGGGCGTCGCCGTCGTCATCGCGGCGTTCGCCGTGGCGATCATCGGGATCATCGGGCAGGACCGCGCGCCGACGGAAATGGTGTTCTTCGCCGTCGCGCTCGCCGTGTCGGCGATCCCCGAGGGGCTGCCGGTTGCGATCACGGTCGCGCTCACGGTCGCCAGCCGGCGCATGGCGTCGCGCGGCGTGCTGGTGCGCCGGCTCGGCGCGGTCGAGGGACTCGGCTCCTGCACGCTCATCGCCAGCGACAAGACCGGCACGCTGACCTGCAATGAACTCACCGTCCGCGAGGTGCGCCTCGCCTCGGGCGCCGTGCTGGCTGTCTCGGGCGAAGGCTTCGTGCCCGATGGCGCGGCCGTCCCTCCGGAGGGGTCCGCCCCCGTGGACCGGGACGAACTGGACGCGTTGGCACGCGCGGCCTCGCTCTGCAACGAGGCGGACCTGCACCGCGATGACGGGCGGTGGCTCTGGCGCGGCGACCCGACGGACGTCGCCCTCCTCGCGTTGGCGCACAAACTGGGCGCCTCGCGCGATGATCTCCTCGACCGCCACCCGGAGATTACGCGCATCGCGTTCGAGCCGGAACGGCGCTACGCGGCGACATTCAACGAGGCGGAGGGCGGAGCGAGGGTGTTCGTGAAGGGTGCGCCGGAGCGCGTGCTCGAGATGTGCGCGGACCTGGGAGGGCCAGAGGCCGCGGGTCTGCGCCGCACGGCGGAGGACATGGCCAGGCGCGGCATGCGCGTGCTGGCGATCGCGGAGGGGGCAGCGCCGGCGTCGCTCGACCCTGCGCGCGCGCCTCCCGAGCCGGCCGGGCTGCGCCTGCTCGGGTTCGTCGGCATGATCGACCCGCTCCGCCCGGGCGTTGCGGAGGCGGTGCGCGCGTGCCGGTCGGCGGGCATCACGGTCAGCATGGTTACCGGCGACCACCCCGTGACCGCGCTCGCCATCTCGCGCGAACTCGGACTTGCTGAGGACGCTTCGCAGGTGGTCACCGGGGCGGAACTGGCACGGCTCGACGGTGCGGCGCTGGCGGAGACAATCCGGCGGGCGCGCGTCTTCGCTCGCGTCGCGCCGGAGCAGAAACTCGACGTTGTGAAGGCGGAGCAGGCGGCAGGGCACTTCGTCGCCGTGACGGGGGACGGCGTGAACGACGCGCCGGCGCTCCGGGCCGCGAACATCGGCGTGGCGATGGGGCGGGCCGGGACGGACGTCGCCCGCGACGCGGCCGACCTCGTCATCACCGACGACAACTTTGCGACGATCGTGGCCGGCGTCGAGGAGGGACGCATCGCCTACGACAACGTGCGCAAGTGCGTCTTCCTGCTCATCTCGACGGGCGCAGCGGAGGTTGTGCTCGCGCTGCTCGCCGTCGGCATGGGCACGCCCTTGCCCCTGCTGCCCGTGCAGCTGCTCTGGCTGAACCTCGTGACGAACGGCATCCAGCACGTCGCGCTCGCCTTCGAGCCGGGCGAGGGGGACATCCTCGAGCGCGAGCCGCGACCGCCGAGGGAACGCATCTTCAACCGGGTGATGATCGAACGGACGCTGGTGGCGGCGGCGGTCATGGGGTGCGCCGCGTTCGCGGTATTCAACCACCTGCTCGCCCTCGGCTGGTCGGAGGCCGAGGCCCGCAACGCGATTCTCCTGCTCATGGTGCTCTTCGAGAACGTCCACGTCGGCAACTGCCGATCGGAGACCGTCTCTGCCCTGCGGATGTCCCCCCTGCGAAGCCCGATCCTCTTGGCGGCGACGGCCGGGGCGTTCCTGGTCCACGTGGCGGCGATGCACACGCCCGGGTTGAACACGGTCCTCGGGGCCGGGCCGCTCCCCGTCAAGGTCTGGATCGTCATGGCCGGACTGGCCCTCACGATCTTCGTGGCGATGGAACTGCACAAGGTCTGGTGGCGCAGACGGATGCGCCGGAGGGGGAGATTCTGATCGCGCGGGGCCATGAGCGGGGGTATTCCCCGGGCTCAGATATGCGGTTCCTGCGGTCTGGATGAAACAAACCGTCCGAGCGGGTGGCACGGGCCGTTCCTTGGGGCACATTTCCACATCGAGCAGCGACGGCAGGAGGGTGCCGCCGCTGGCCGGGGGTGCGCCCGTGTGCCTCCCCCGGTGAGCCTGACCCGTTGGGATACCGGGCGGCCCCGTCCGTGGGGCGTGCCGAGGCGGCATGAGTGCGCTGACCCGCCATACCGAGTCCCCATTCCGCGCCGTGGACTGGGAGCCGATGGTGACCCAGATGCTCGACGAGCATCATCTGGTCGCCTGGAGCGGCGTGCCGCGCCGGCGCGTGCACTTCGCCGCCGCCCTCAGCCAGTTCCTTGGGGCGCAGCGCGACACCGAGGTCTGCACGTTCTACGGCCGCTACGTCACCGACCTGGAGAGTTTCTGCTACCAGTTGGAACGCGCCCTGCCGGGCGTGCCGCTGGAACGCCGCATCGACGGTTCGAGCGGGATCGCGGCCCTGCTGCGTTCGCGGCACACGTTCCGCCATCGCCCCGCGAGCAAGTACCGCTACTTCGTCTGGCACGACGCGGACGTGCTTCTCCGCGAGAACCACAAGTTGTTCGGTCGTCTGGCCGACGCGCTGGCGGGCGTGGCGGCGGAGGCGGAGTACGCGAGCGACGAACTGCTCATCATTCAGCGCACGATCTACGTCGGCGGTCCTCTTCTCGACGTCTACGCCGAGAACCGCCACGGTCAGTTCCGCGCGTGGTACACGGACGGCCACGGCGAGCCGTTCTGGAAAGTCGTCACCGGCCTGGATGCGCCCCCCGTCCTGCGCTACCAGATCGACCTGCTCAACAAGTGACCGAGAGGCGGGCGGGCCGTCGAACGAGAGACACGCAGCCCGGGTGCGCCCGCACCGGGCACGGAGGAGACGACGCCCACCCGCCCCCCGGTCACGCCCGCCCTTGACTCGCAGCGCCGGGCCGCGTTTGCTGGACCCGTGCGCATCATCGCCGGCGAGTTCCGAAGCCGAAGGCTCCACGCCCCCCCC
>SZOZ01000015.1 GCA_030263455.1 Synechococcales cyanobacterium CNB | reverse complement strand
GCAATGGTGAGGGGGGATCGGGGCGGAGTCGAGGTGGAGAAGGCGCGTGTGCGCGGATCGGCGCGCGCGGGTGGTGGGTGCGTGGTGGAGAGCGCACGGGGCACGACGATGGTGGAATGCGGATTGGGGAAGGACTTTACGCGAACCGTATGATTCGCTCGCCCCATCCAGGGCTATCGGGAAGGTGTGCCGCGTTCCAGGGGCGCAGCCCGTGGCCGGGGCTGGTTCACGCCGGTGGCGTGGTGTCATCGTGGGTTGTGTGGGGGTGGAAGAGGAACCTGGGCGCAGGTGGGGGAACAAAGCACCGACCTCCCGGAGCGGAGGTCGGTAGCACGTGCGGCGGGACGGTGGTCAGTGAGTTGGAGGGTGAGCGTGGGATGATAACGGGCCTGCGTACGCGGCAGGCCCGTCGGGTGGCGTGGTTGCGCTGTGTGGTGATGGTCAACGGCGGCGGCGTCGAGCGAGGAGGCCGCCGGCGATGGTGAGTCCCGCGAGGGCGCCTGGTGCGGGAACGACGCCGATCTTGTAGTTGACCTGGATCCAGTTGACGCCTGAGCCTGGGACTTCGAGTCCGAGGTGGAGGACGTCGATGCCGTTCCAGTGCGCGCCGCCGATGGGATCGAAGATGGTTGGGTCTGAGTACGCGGTTTGTCCGCCGTCGGTGCTGTAGTTGATGACGTACTCGGTCCAGGAGACGTGGCTGATCCATCCCTTCCAGTCGATGCCGTTGCCGTCGCCGCCGAGTTCGTAGGAGAATGCCTGGACGGTGTGGCCGTCGACCTGGGTGCCGACGGGAACGAACTGCTTTCCGGTTCGGGAGCGGATGATGAGTTGTACGAAGTGTCCCTGTGGGTTGACGACCTCGTACCAAGCGGCTTCGAGGGTGTCCTGCTGGTTGGGATTTGGGACGGTGTTGGTGCCGATGGAGTAGAACTTGGGGTCGTCGAAGGTGCTGACGGGGACGGGTGCGTCGCCCTCGGAGTTGAGGGTGCGGAACTGTCCTCCGGCGAAGCCGACGAGGGAGACGGTCGCCACGGCGTTGCTGGCGACGGCGTCGGAGGTGCGGTCGCCGTAGTGGTCTTCCTGGGCGAGTGCGCCGCAGGAGAAGGCGGCTGCGGCGACGAGGGATGAAGCAGTGGTCCAGCGCATGGAGCGTACCTCCTGCCCGTTCCGCCCGGCCGAACACACCGCCGGGGGGAGGATGCGTGGGCGTGGGCCTGATGGCCACGCGGTCACGCGGCGGAACGGGTCTGCATCGGAAGGTACACCACACACGCGGCGCGGCCAGCAAACGCGCAAGAAAAGGAACAATCAGCGTGGATGGCGCGGACGGAGCAACCTGCTTCGGGGGGGGCAGAGGCCCGGAAATCATCCGAGTTCGGACGGCGGGGCGGGGTCGTGCGATTTTTGGCGAAAGAAGGTTGCACTCGCGTGAATCCGTGGCATGTTCCGGGAGCGCGGAGGGTGCGCGCTGGCGGGAGCCTGCTCATCCGGCGTCGCGTTCGTCGAGGGCCTTGAGGACGGCGGCCTCGCGGTCGGACGAGATGCCGGCGCGCAGGCGAGCGCGGCGATCCTCTGGCTGTGCGTTCCACCAGGCGAGGGTGTCCTTTGACGTATCAAGGATCGGGCGGAACGTGAGGCCTGCGGCGACGGCGCGGGCGCAGCTGCGCTGGCCGAATCCGAGTGTGTCGCCTTCAGGCGGCAGCCAGACGGGCATGTCGCTCCATCCGGAGACGCCATGCTCGCGGAGGAACCCGGCGTCGGCCCAGCGGAAGTTCGCGTCGCTTTCGGCGGCTTGCTTGCAGGCTTCGAGGAGTGTGCCGATGCCCATGCCGCCGGCGGGGCCGAGGGCGTTGAAGACGCCGAAGGTGTGCTTCTCGACCATGAGGACGAGCCAATCGGCGAGGTCTCGGACGTCGATGACCTGCACGGGGTCGTTGGGCGTGCCTGGGGCGAGGACATCACCACCGCGCGCGACGCGGACGGGCCAGTATGTGAAGCGGTCGGTCGGGTCGCCGGGACCGACGATGAGGCCGGGTCGGACGATGGTCGTCCTGCCGGGCAGCCTAGCTTCGGCGGCTTGTTCGCAGAGCGCTTTGAGCGGGCCGTAGGACTCACCGGTGACCTGTTCGACGGTGGGGTCGGGGATCGTGCCGACGGGCGCGCTCTCGTCGGCGTTCGGCTCGGCGTGGGAGGCGTAGACGGAGACGGTGGAGATGAGGACATACTGGCCGACGCGACCGGAGAGCAGTTCGGCGGAGGCGTTCACGACGCGGGGGAAGTAGGCGGAGGTGTCGATGACGGCGTCCCACTCGCCTTCGCGGAGTTGCGTGAGTCCCATCGGGTTGTCGGGGCCGGGTTCGGCGGACTCGTCGGCGAGTCGGCGCGGGTCGCGGTTGCCGTGTCGTTTCTCGACACGATCGCGACCTTCGAAGGTGTGGCCGGTGCGTTGCTCGGTGCGGCCGCGGTTGAAGAGCGTGAGGGCGTGGCCGCGGGCGAGCGCGGCTTCGACGATGGCGGGACCGAGGAACCCGGTGCCGCCGAGGATGAGGATGCGCATGGGCTTGGCGGCGCGTGCGGCGGGGCGCATCGCGAGGGCAGGAGCGACGCAGAGGGCGAGGCCTGCAGAAAGGGCGGCGGAGGCCTGAAGGAACTCGCGGCGCGTGGTCGGCATGGATCGGCTCCGGGTGGTGGGAACAGCGGGGGTGTATCGCCCCAGACGGACGCGGTTGCATCGTACCGCGGCTGGTGACGGTATCGTGCCGGTTCGTTCGCTGGAGCGATCATGCCGGAGAAGCTCACGCAGCAGGCGGCGGAGAACGCGGGAGGCGGCCCCGGCGACAGCCCGGCGATGGTGCGGCATGGCGAGTGGCTGCCGCTGGCGCTCTCCGGGGGGTATTTCTTCTGCGTGCTTGCGGGGTACTACTGCGTGCGGTCGGTGCGCGAGTCGATGGGTGTGGAAGGGGGATGGGACCGGCTGGCGTGGCTGATGACGGCGACGCTGGCGGCGATGTTCCTGGCGAACCCGGCGTTCGCGGCGGTGGTGTCGCGCTTTCCACGGCGGGTGTTTATCCCAGCGACGTACCGGTTCTTCGCGGCGAACATGCTGGTGTTCGCGGGGCTGTTCGTGGTGGTGGACGAGCAGTCGCGCTTGTGGCTCGGGTACGCGTTCTACGTGTGGCTGAGCGTTTTCAACCTGTTCGTGATCTCGGTGTTCTGGGCGTACATGAATGACGTGTGGTCGCCGGAGCAGTCGAAGCGGGTGTTCGGGCCGATCGGCGTGGGGGGGACGCTGGGCGCGGTGTGCGGCTCGTTCCTTGCGGCACGGCTCGTGGAGCACCTGGGGCCGACGGGGATGATGCTGCTGGCGTGCTGCTTCCTCGAAGGCGCGGTGTGGCTTGCGCGCGGTGTGCGGGAACGGCACGGGGGCGCCGGCGTGGTGTCGGCTGAGCCTGGGCCTCGGGTGTGGGAGGGGCTGCGGCTGATCTCGCGGTCGCCATACCTGGCGTTGATCTGCGCGGTGCTGCTGGCGTTCACGCTGACGTCGACGTTCCTGTACATGGAGCAGGGGCGGATCGTGTCGCAGAGCGTGGAGGGGCGCGATGCGAGGGCGTCGGCGTTCGCGCACATCGACCTGTACGCGAACCTGGGGACGCTGCTGGTGCAGGCGTTCGTCACGTCGAGGCTGGTGAAGCGGCTGGGGCTTGGGTGGACGCTGGCGATCCTGCCGCTGCTGACGCTGGCGGGGTTCGTGGCGTTGTGGGCCGTGCCGACGCTGGGCGTTCTCACGATCTTCCAGGCCGTGCGGCGGAGCACGGAGTACGCGGTGGGCAGGCCCGCGCGGGAGATGCTGTTCGCGCGGCTCGGGCCAGAGGAGAAGTACAAGTCCAAGCCGTTCATCGACACGTTCGTGTATCGGGGGGGGGACGCGGTCGGAGCGTGGGTTCCGAAACTGCTGGCGCAGGCGGGCGTGGCGGTGGGGTTCGTGGCGATCCCGGTAGCGGCGGCGTGGGCGGTGGTCGCGCTCACGCTCGGGAAGATGGAGCGCAAGGCGCGGCCTGGGGAGGCGACGACGGAATGAAAAACCGGGGCGAACGGCCCCGGTCGGTGCGAAGGAAGGGTCGATGTCGAGGGGAGCGTTACTTGGTGGGGTCGGGCTGGCGTTCCGGCGTGGGAGGGGTCGTGGTCGGTGCGGGGGCCGACGATGCCGAGGCCGTGGAGCGTGTGAGGTAGATTTCGACGCGGCGGTTGGCGGGCGTGTTGCCGGTCGCGGTGTTCGGCACGGCAGGGCGGAACTCGCCCCAGCCGGAGGCGTTCACCTTTGCGGCCGGGACGCCCATGCTGACGAGTTCGCGGCGGACCGAGATCGCGCGGTGGCAGGAGAGGTGCATGTTGGTGGGATGGCGCTCGGCGGTGCGCGCACTGATGGGCTGCGAGTCGGTGTGGCCGACGACGTGGACTTCGTACGGAGCGGCGGCGCGTGCCTTGAGGATGTCGGCGAGGCGCGCGAGGCTGGACTTGGCCTCGGACTTCACCACGTCGGAGCCTGAGTCGAAGGTGAGGTCGCTGGCGAAGCGGAGCATGCCGCGAGCGGGGTCATACTGGATGAGGTCGGGGTTCGCGGCGGCGAGTTCGCGCAAGGCGCGGTCGGTCTCGGGATCCAGCGCGCCGAGCTGGAGCGAGCGGAGTTGGGATTCGAGGTCGCGGAGGGAGGCGTCGCTCATGCCGACGAGGCCCCGGAGGCGCTCGTTCTCGTCGCGGAGCGATCGGACGGCCTCGTCGGCGGCGAGCTGGCGGGCGGTCATGTTGCCGCTCATGCTCTGGCAGTCGTCGAGGCTGGCCTGAAGTTCCTGATTCCGGTTGGTGAGGCTCCGGTTTGCCTCGACGAGACGGTCGTACTCCGCCCGGCTGACGCAGCCGCCAAGGGCCGCGCCCATGAGCGCGATGGCCAGCACGCCCCGAACCCACCTTCTCCCGTGTCGCATGTGCAGACCTCCACGCCGCCGGTCGTTGGGGCGGCTGAATGAGTACCGTGTGCCGTGGGGCGGGTGCGGCGGATCCGTCTCGCCGGCCCGTCCCGGCCCGCCCATCCTACCGCCCTTTCCATCGGCCGACAGCCACGGAGGCGTCCATCGTGCGGGAATCCGCGCCGAATCTGCCTGCCGTGCCGCGGGGGCCGGGGTTGCGCCGCTACGAGGCGGACGCGGCGTTTGATGCCAGTGGCCTGGTTTCCGCCCCGGTTTCGCTGCTTGTCGAGGTCTCGGCGACGGGACGGGCCGTCGCGCTCGCAGTGGGAAGGCCGGATGAGGTGTCGCGGCATCCGGGAGCGCCGGCAGCCCGCGAAGTGTCGCTCCGGGGGTGGGTGCTGTTGCCGGGGCTGGTGAACGCGCACACGCACCTGGACCTGACGCACCTCGGGCCGCGCGAGCACGACCCGGAGGACGGGTTTGTGGCGTGGGTGGAGACTGTGCGGGCGGGGCGGCGTCAGGGGGATGAGGAGATCGCGGAGAGCGTGCGGCTGGGTGTGGGGCTGTGTCTGGCGGGTGGGACGGTGGCGGTGGGGGACATTTCCGGCGCGCCGAGCGGAAGACCGACGGTGGCGCCGCTGCGCGCACTGCGGGAGGGGCCGCTGTCGGGGGTGTCGTTCGTGGAGTTCTTCGCGGCGGGCGCGCTGCGCGATCGGTCGTTGGCGCGGCTGGATCAGTTTCTGGAGGAGCACGCGGAGGAGTTGACAGCGGGTTCGCTCGTGCGAGCGGGGTTGCAGCCCCATGCGCCGAACACGGTGGAGCCTGGCGGGTATGAGCACGCGGTCGCGCTTGCGCAGCGGTACGGGCTTGCGTTGTGCACGCACCTGGCGGAGACGGTGGAGGAACGGCGGTTCATCGCGGATGCGGAGGGGCCTCAACGGGCATTGCTGGAGCGGGTGGGGGCGTGGGAGGATCGGTTGCTGGGGGTTTTCGGGTGTGGGTTGCATCCGATCGACCATCTGGCACCGACGCTTTCGCGTGCGCCATTTCTGGTGGCGCACGTGAACGACTGTCCTGATGAGGAGAGGTTGCGGGTTCTCGCACGGGCGGGCGTGAGCGTGGCGTACTGCCCGAGGGCGTCGGCGTACTTCGGCGCGCCGGCCCGGTTCGGGGCGCATCGGTACAGGGAGATGCTTGCAGCGGGGATCAACGTGTGTCTGGGGACGGACTCGATCGTAAACCTGCCCAGGGAGGCCGCGGACGAGTCGCGCGGCGGGATGAACGTGCTGGACGAGATGCGGGTGCTGGTGGAGCGCGATGGGGTGGATGCCCGGACCGCGCTGGCGATGGGGACGACGAACGGTGCGCGCGCGCTGGGTCTGGATGAGGCGGGTTTCCTGCTGCGAGCGAGGGGGCGGGTGGCTGGGCTGGTCGCCGTGCGGCTGTCGGGTGGGCGTGCCACCCCCACGCCTACCCTTGAAACGGCGATTCTTCGTGGGGGGCCGCCCCGATTGCTGCTGATCGGGAAATAATCCTGCCTGACCGGAACGCGGTGGGGCCGGGTGGCTTAGGAGCAGCATGAGCGCGAAGTGGCGCCGAAGCCTGAAGTGGGACGACGAGCACTTCCCGGCGTGGGCGTGGCCGGTGAAGTTCGTGCTGCGTGCGTTCAGTTCGATCACGCTGGCGGTGATTCTGCTGAGCGGGGTGGTGTTGTACGGTGTGGTGGCGAGCGTGCCGCTGGGGCTGCTCGCGCTGGGGCCGACGTGGCTGCTGTATGGGATCACGCTGGTGGTGACGGCGGGGTTGCCGGCGGCGGCGTTGTTGTTGATCGCGCGGTTTGCGCTGCGCGGGGCTTCGCGCGGGGTGAGGTTCGTCGTTGGGCTTGCGGGGTCGGTGGTCGGGGCGGGGATCGGGGCGATGGTGTGGGGCGCTGCGGTATGGCCCGCGATTCACTTCGATCCGGCGACGGGGTCGGGCGTGCGGCTGTTCGCGTCGTTCGTGCGGGAGTACGAGTCGATCACCGTCCGGCGTCTGCCGGGCGTGGAGATGAGCGAGCTGGAGTTCTACTCCGCATGGCCGATGCGGCTGCTGCTGCTGGCGTTCGTGCTGAACATGGTGGTGGCGACGGTGCGTCGGATCGAGTTCGTGTTGGTGAACCTCGGGGTGCTGACGGTGCACACGGGGATCGTGATGATCGCGCTGGGGAGCGTGTACTACCAGTCGCAGAAGCGCGAGGGGGACGCGATCCTGCTGGCGGGCGCCCCGGACGAGCGGGGCGTGCCGCGGACGGGCGCGCCGGTGGGGGCCTTCTACGACAACACGCACGTCGCGCTGTACGTGAGCCAGTACCGCGGGTGGGAGCAGCGGCCGGTGCGGGGCGTGCCGCGGTACAACGACTACGGGCTTGACTTGGGCGCGGGTGAGAGCGCACTGTCGGCGGCGGGTCGTGGGTTGTCGCTGCCCGAGGGGAGCGACCGGCGGCTCTCGATCCCGGTCCCGCCATCGTCGCTGGGGATGACGGACGGTGACGTTCGGCTTCGGATCGTGGGGTACGCGAGTTACGCGGAGGCGAGGCAGGACTGGCTGCGTGCGCCCCCCCCCTCGGACCCGGCGCGGGCGAACCCGCTGCGGATCGTGGAGTTGCACACGGACGTGCCGGACCCGCAGGGGCGCGTGCGCGGGGGGGCGGCGTTCTCGTACACGCTGATGCCGGCCTCGCCGCCGCACAGGGTCGCGGACAACGGCGTGTTCGGCGTGGAATACGTGCGCGGGATGGAGCCGTGGCGTTGGGCTGACCTGACGGCGGAGTTGCCGTCGGGGACGACGTATGCGTTGTCGGTGGAGGTCGTGGGTTGGGCCGGGCCTGTGCGCGTGGTGCGGGCAGTGCAGGCGGGGGAATCGTTCGAGGTGGAAGGGTGGCGGATCGCGGTCGAGGAAGTGACGCCCGAGCCGCCCTTCCCGATCATCACGCCGGGTTATCGCGGGGCGAGCAGCAGCGTGGCGCTGGTGCGCGTGGAGCCTCCGGCGGGCGCGGAGCATCCCGAGCCGTTCACGCGGTACGTGTATCACCGGTACCCGGAGATCGCGCAGGACATTCTGGAGGTCGCCCGGGACGACGGGAGGCCTGTGCGGCGTGACGCCGATGCGTCGATCCGGCTGGGGCTGATCGACGCGTCGCAGTTGCAGGTGTACTTTGACGAGCCGGAGGGGGCGAGCACACCGGAAGGCGTGCGTGCGGTGGTTCGGCTTCCGGGCGGCGCGGTGCGCGTGGTTGATTCGCTCGGGCCGGGGGGACGGCTGGAGAGGATCATCCCGGACGCGTACGAGGTGACGCTGGTGGTCGCGGCGGCGTGGGAGCACGCGGAGGCGTTCGAGCGGCCTGTTCCGGTGCCGGAGGTCAACAGGGACCGTTCGATGGTGGGGACGCACGACAAGGCGATGGTTGCGGTGGAGGTTTCGGTGCCCGCGCCTGACGATCCGCTGGCGGAGCAAGCCCCGGGCGTGTGGAGCACGGTGGTGTGGCTGCCGTTCGACCGGTACCCGCTCGCGGGCGTGTTCGCTGACACGCAGCGCGAGGTTCGGTTGCCCGACGGGCGGCGGGTGGCGCTCATCTTTGGTCGTCGTCAGCATCCGCTGCCGGGGTTCGAGGTGTCGCTGGTGGACTTCCAGATGTTGTCGTACGACCACCGGGGCGCGCCGCGGGATTACCAGTCGATCGTGCGGGTGACGCCGACGACGCTGGACTTTGAGCCGTACGAACACGTGGCGAAGTTGAACGAGCCTCTGCGGGCGCCGTGGCGCTGGGACGATCGGCGTTCGTGGGTGGCGAACGTGGCGACGCGGCTTTCGGCGGGGCTGGATCCGCGGCAGTTCAAGTTCAGCCAGGCGGGGTGGGACGCGGAAGGGTGGCGGCGAACGCAGGAAATGGCGGACCAGGGGCTGGTGCCGAGGCCGTTCGCGCAGTTCACGATCCTGCAGGTGGGGAACAACCCTGGGATTCACGTGATCGCGGGTGGGGGCATCCTGATGGGGGTCGGGATTCCGTGGGCGTTCTACGTGAAGCCGTTGATCCTGCAGCGGCGCAAGCGGCGGATTCAGCGGGAGTTGGCGGAGGGTACGTACCGGCCGCCGGTGCGGCTCGCGCCGACGCAGGCCGTGCAGCCGGCGGGAGCGGAACCATGAGCAGGCTGGTCGCGCTGTTGCAGATCGTTGCGCTGGCGGTGATGGGCGCTGGGGCGCGCGCACAGACCGCGCCTGCGGGGAACGCACACCCGGAGACGCGGGAGGTGTCGGACGATTCGGGGCGGCTGGACAAGCCGTTCGGATCGTCGATCGCGCCGGCCGCGGCGGTGACGCCGGCGGACAAACTGGCGTTCGAGCGGGCGGTTGACTTGTCGTCGCTGCGAGACGCGGCGGTGTTCCACAACGGGCGTGTCAAGATTTTGGACACGCTGGCGCGGGAGACGGTGTTTGACCTGACGGGACGGAGCAGGTACGCGGACCCGCTGCCGGACGGCGTGCAGGCGAGGCACGACCCGCTTTTTACCTTGATTGATCTCGCGGTGTCGCCCGATCACTACATCGATCGGCCGGTGATTCACGTGAACTACCTGCCGCTGCGGCGGGGGCTGCTCGAGGCGGCGTTTCCCGGCGACCGGGACGAGCAGGAGCGGTGGATGCGGTTGACGCGGGTCTCGCCGCGGATGGTGCTCGCGTTCGGCGACGAGATGCGCGACAAGCACATGAGCGAGACGGGCTTCCGCGAGGGACTGGACCGCGCGGACCGCGCGTTGCGGCTGATCGCTTTCGGGGGTTCGAACTTTCTCATGGTGGCGCCGGAGAGCCGCGACCTGCCTTGGCGGCACGTGAGCGAGCTGCCGGCGGAGCATCCGGCACGGGCTGCCGCGCTGCGGCTCGGGGAGGCGTGGCGTGCGGCGGACGCGGGGCGCGTGAGCACAGCGGCGGCGGAACTGGCGGATGCGCTGGCGGCGATCAACCCCGGCACGCACCCGCAGTCGCGCCGCGCGCTGGAAATGGCGTACAACCGGGTGAACGCGTTCGAGTGGGGGTACTGGCTGTACCTGCTGTCGCTGGTCTCGCTGCTGATCGCGTTCGGGACGGGTCGGCGGTGGCTGGCATGGACGGGGAGCGTGCTGCTGGTGGGGGCGATCGTGCTGCACGCGACGGGGTTTGTGCTGCGGTGCATCGTCGCGGAACGGTTCGCGATCCAGAACCAGTTCGAATCGATGACGGGGCTGAGCCTGTTCGCGGCTGTCGTGGGGGGGGTGATCATGCTGGCGCGGCGGCAGTGGCTGTTCGGCGCGGCGGCGGCGGCGACGGGGTTCCTGGTGCTCATCACGGCGACGCAGACGGACATGCCGGGCCGGCACATCGGGCGCGAGGCGGCGATCCTGAACACGTCGGTGCTGCTGAAGTACCACGTGACGACGGTGCTGGTGTCGTACGGACTGATCACGCTGGGGTTCGTGTGCTCGGTGTTCTACCTTTGCACGCATTATCTGGGGAGGTTGCGCGCGCAGGCGGTCGAAAGGGGGGATACGGAGGCGATCGCGGCGGCTGCGCTCAATGCGCCGGATGACAAGCCGTTCGGACGGGCACGGGTGCTGGCGGACCTCGACACGGCGCAGATGACCGTGCTGCAACTGGCGTTCTGGACGCTGGGGGTGGGCATTCTGCTCGGGGCGTGGTGGGCGGACCATTCGTGGGGCCGGTGGTGGGCCTTCGACCCGAAGGAAACGTGGGCGCTGCTGACGTGGATCATCTACCTGATCGTGATCCACCTGCGGCTGACGACGGGGCAGAATCGCGGGCTGGTGACGGCATGGCTGAGCGTGGTGGGTTTCGTCGTGATGCTGTGGACATACTTCGGCGTGAACCTGCTGCTGCCGGGGCTTCATGCGTATGCGTAAAGCGCGAACGCGGAGAACACGGAGTGGGCGCGGAGAGCGCGGCGTGGGATATGGAGTTCAGAGGACGGGGTGGCGCGAGTGAGAGATCCCACGTCTTCCATCTCCCTGGACGCGGCGGTTGTTCGGAGTTCTCAGCGTTCGAGCTCCTTGCCGCGGCGGTTCTATGCGAGGTCGGCCGATGCGCTCGCGCTTGCGTTGCTCGGGTGCACGCTGGTGCGGGTGCTGGCGGATGGGACCCGGCTTGCAGGGCGGATCGTGGAGACGGAGGCGTACCTGGGGCCGGAGGACCGGGCGGCGCACTGCTTCGGCGGGAGGCGGACGGCGCGGAACGAGTCGATGTACGGGAAGCCGGGGACGGCGTACGTGTATTTCACCTACGGGATGCACCACTGCTTCAACGTGGTGTGCGGGCGCGAGGGTGAGCCGGCGGCGGTGCTGATCCGGGCGCTGGAGCCGGTGGAGGGGCTGGAGGAGATGCGTCGTCGCCGGTCGGCGCGGCGTGGCGGGGCGTTGCGGGAGACGGACCTGTGCTCCGGCCCCGGGCGTTTGTGCGAGGCGATGGGACTTGATCGGAAGGATGATGGTGTGGATCTTGCGGAGCCGGGGTCGCGGCTGTTCATCGTTCGAGGGAGCGGGCGGCTGTCGGCCGATGAGAGTGTGGCGAACACGGCGCGGATCGGAGTGGCGTATGCCGGCGAGTGGGCCGACCGGGCGTTGCGGTGGTGCGTTGAAGGGAACCCGCACGTCTCGCAGGGCGGGTCGAGGGTCCGCTCTGGCCGGTCGGGGGTGCGGACCCCTACGATGATGGCTCGACGAAAGGTCTGAAGAGGTAGAACGGATGTCGGACGCGATGCAGACAGTGTGGCAGGAGTTGCGCGACAAGGCGGGGCCTTATCCGCGAGAGGCATACGATTTCGTGCGCGCGGGGCTGACGCACACGGTGCAGATGATCCACGGGGAGTCGGCCGCGGAGAGCGAGGATGACTCGCGGCACGTGAGCGGGAAGCAGCTGTGCCTCGGGCTGCGGGACTACGCGACGCACCGGTACGGGCGGCTGGCGCGGACGGTGCTGAGCCGGTGGGGCGTGCACTCGACGGAGGACTTCGGCCGGATCGTGTATGCGATGGTGGACGCGGGGTTGATGCGGACCTCGGAAGGGGACTCGTTCGAGGAGTTCCGGGGTGTGTTCGACTTCGACGAGGGCTTCGCGGACTGACCGCGAAGACGGTACGCTGTCCGCCATGGCCGAGCCTGGAACACCGCATGCCGACGGCGGCACGGACTGGCGATCGCTGCACCTGTGGCAGATTCAGCCGCTGCGCGACGTGCTCGTGATCGCGGTGGTGCTGGGGGTGCTGTACCTCGGGTACCTGGTCAGCGTCGTGACGGTGCCGCTGTTGCTGGCGACGCTGCTGGCGTACCTGTTCGAGCCGGTGGTGAAGCGGATGACGCGGGTGTCGTGGATGAGCCGTCAGATGGCGGCGGCGATCATCGTTGTCGTCGCGGCGGTGGTGGTGGTGGCGCCGGCGGTGGTGGCGACGGCGTTCGCCGTGACGCAGGGGGTTGCGTTCGCGGGTCGAGTGTCGGGTTCGGTTGAGCGGGTGTACGCGTCGGTGCAGAACCCGGAGGACGCGGACGCGCTGGCGGCTGTGCCGGAGGGGTTCTGGCTGGCGACGCGGGACTTTCTGGTCGAACGGCGCGATGTGACGGAGGGCGAGGTCGCCAAGCGGCTGCTGGAGCTCGTGCGGGCGAATGCGCAGACGATCGCGACACAGGCGCTGGAGACCGGCGCGGGGGCGGTCGGGGCGACGCTGCGGGGGATCGCGTCGGTGTTTTCGCTGGTGTTCGGGGCGTTCCTGACAGCGTTCTTCTTTTTCTTCGTCTGTACGGGGTGGGGGAAGGTGCTGGAGTTCTGGGAGGGGCTGATCCCGGAGCGGAAGCGCGGGCGGTGGCTGGAACTGGTGCGTGCGTTCGACGCGGTGGTGTCAGGGTTCGTGCGCGGACGGCTGACGATCGCGTTCATCCAGGCGGGGATTCTGAGCGTTTTGTACTGGGTGATCGGCACGCCTGCACCGATTCTGTTCGGATTGGCGATCGGCCTGCTCTCGATCGTGCCGTACCTGGCGTTGATCGGAATTCCGGCGACGATCGTGGCGATGTGGCTGGACCCTTCGGGGCCGGGGTGGCAGAACGCGTGGTGGTGGGTGACGTTTGCGCCGATGGTGGTGTACTTCATCGCGCAGGCGGCGGACGACTACGTGCTGACGCCGATGATCCAGGGGAAGAGCACGGGGATGGACACGCCGTCGATCCTGTTCGCGTCGCTGGCGGGGGGTGCGCTGTTCGGTTTCTACGGGCTGCTGATCGCGATCCCGCTGGCGGCGTGCGTGAAGATTCTGCTGAAGGAGGTCTTCTGGCCGCGGTTCCGGGCGTGGGCTGAAGGGCGGGAGAGGGACTTCCTGCCTGTAGGGCGGGAGTGAAGGGGCTGAGAGTCGGGACTTGAGTCCTGAGTCCCGAAAGAGGCAACGCGAGACCCGGAACCCAAGACTCAGGATCCGATTGTCACCGGCGTTTTTTGCGTTGCTTGAAACGGCCGGGGGCGGTCGCGCGCGTGGAGCCTTTGGTGTTGAAGCCGGGCATGCCCTTGAGGCCCGGGACCATGCCCCCCATGCCGGCCGCGCCGAGTTCCTTGACGGCGGCGACCTTCGACTTGGCGCTCATGCCGGCCATCTGCTTGGTCATTTTGCTGATGGCGTCGTGCTGCCTGACGAGTTGTCCGACGGCGTTCTGGTCGGTGCCGCTGCCGGCCGCGATGCGCCGGCGTCGGCTGGTGTTGATGATCCTCGGCTCGCGGCGTTCTTCCTTGGTCATGGAGTTGATGATGGCTTCGACGCGGTCGAGTTGTCCTTCGTCGATGTGCGCGTCCTTGAGGGCCGCGCCGACGCCGGGCAACATGCCGAGGATCTGTCGCATGGGGCCGAGGCGTCGGAGCATGCGGAGCTGGGCGAGGAAGTCGTCCATCGTCATCTCGCCGCGAGCCATCTTCTCGGCGAGCCGTTCGGCGTCCTCGGCGGAGACCTGCTCCTGTGCCTTCTCGACGAGGGAGACGACATCGCCCATGCCGAGGATGCGTCCTGCCATGCGCTGGGCGTGGAACTCCTCGAGGGCCTCGGCCTTTTCGCCCACGCCGATGAAGCGGATGGGCGCACCGGTGACCTTTCGGATGGAGATGGCCGCGCCGCCGCGGGTGTCGGAATCGAACTTGGTGAGAATGACGCCGTCGACTTCGAGGCGTTCGTGGAATGCCTTGGCGCTGTTGACGGCGTCCTGGCCGGTCATGGCGTCGACGACGAGGAAGACGTGGTGCGGGTTGAGGGCGCGGCGGACCTGCTGGAGTTCGCCCATGAGTTCGTCGTTGACGTGGAGTCGGCCGGCGGTGTCGAGGATGAGGACGTCCGCGCCGGCCTTGCGTGCGGCGTCGAGGGCGCGTCGGCAGACCTGGACGGCGACGCCGACGGCCTTGCCGTACTCGGCGCACTTGTCCGGCTCGCCGTGGAAGTGGACGGGCGCGCCGCCGGGGGCGGCCTGGCGGGCCTGGGCGGCGACGATTTCGAGTTGCTCGACGGCGGCGGGCCGCTGGAGGTCGGCGGCGCAGAGCATGACGCTGCGGCCGCGTTTGCTGAGGTAGGCGGCGAGTTTGCCGCAGGTGGTGGTCTTGCCGGAGCCTTGCAGGCCGCACATCATGACGATGGTTGGGCCTGGGGAGACGCGCATGATCGCGGGGCCGGGGGCGGCACGGGCGCGTTCGGGGTCGGTAGCTTCGGCGAGTGCCTCTTCGCCGCCGAGGAGTTCGACGAGGCGGGCGTGGACGATGCCGACCATCTCCTGGCCGGGTCGGAGGCTCTTGGTGACCTCGCGGCCGAGGGCGTCGGCGACGACGTCGTCGCAGAACTCGTTGACGACGTCGTAGTTGACGTCGGCGTCGAGGAGGGCGGTGCGCACCTCCTCCATGGCCTCGCGGACGTTGGCCTCGGTGATGGTGCCCTGGCCGGAGAGGCGACGGAAGACCTTGCCGAATCCTTCGGAAAGACGCTCGAACATGGGGGGAGTCTATGCGCAGCGTGCGTCGGCAAGGGGCTGTTCGAATCCGACGCATTCGGGGTCGAAGCGGGCGAGTCGCGCCGCCATAACGGCCGCGGCTTCGGGGTTGCTGTCGATGAGGATGAAGTCTCGGTCGTGCGTGGCGGCAGCCTCGCCGGTGGTGCCGCTGCCGGCGAAGAAGTCCAGCACGACGTCGCCGGGCGAGGAGTGGACTCGCACGATGCGATTGACGATGCCGAGCGGTTTCTGCGTCGGGTAGCCCGTCTTCTCTCGCCCGTTGGTGGGGACGATGGTGTGCCACCAGACGTCGGTCGGGGACTTTCCGCGCGCGGCCTTCTCCGGCGTGACGAGGCCCGGGGCCATGTACGGGATGCGGTCGATCTCAGGCTCGTTGAAGACGTAGTTGGAGGGGTCGAGCGCGTACCAGAGGATGGTGTCGTGTTTGGCGGGCCATCGGCGGGGGGAGCGGCCGCCGAAGTCGTAGGCCCAGACGATCTCGTTCATGAAGCGATCGCGTCCGAGGAGGCGGTCGAGCGCGACCTTGACGTAGTGGACCTCGCGCCAGTCGAGGTGAACGAAGAGCGAGCCGTCGGGCGCGAGGCAGCGCAGGCCGGCTTTCAGGCGCGGCATCAGGAAGTCGAGGTAGTCCTCACCGAACGCGTCGCCGTATGAGCCGCTCTCGACCCGCTCAACACGGTAGCGCTTGCCGGCGAATCCGGCGCGCGTGCCGTTGGTTTCGTCGGCGGTGGTGCGGATGCGGTCGCGCTGCTGGACCTTGCCGGTGTTGAACGGCGGATCGACGTAGATGAGGCGCGCCATCCCGCGCGGGAGTGTGGCGAGCACGTCGAGGCAATCGCCGAGGATGACCCGGTTCACGGCGCGATTGTACCGGATCGGCTCGGGTTGCGCGGGTTTACTTCGTGGCGTCTCTGTCGAAGCCCAGGCCGTTGAAGAGGCTGTTGTCGCCGGTGTCGTCCTTGACGAGGCCGGTGCGTTCGTTGAGGACGATGAACCCGAAGTCGGCGAGTGCGAGGCCCTCGGCGTGGCCGTCGAGGAATGCGGCGTGTGCGACCCGGCCGTGGCGGACTTCCGGTGGCGACTGGCCGGTGGCGTGCGCGAAGCCCTCCGCGCCGTTGTTCTTCGTGTCGAGGCGCGGCGGGTCGAGGGTGTAGGAGTGCTCGCGGTAGCCCTCGTTGATGCGGAGGTGCTGGCTGCCGGAGGAGTCGGCGAAGACGACGGTCTTGAAGGGAACGTGGATGCGGGACATGCGGACGGGGTAGTTCATGTAGCCGCCGGAGGACTTGATCCGGCTGTTGCCGAGGTAGTGGTAGTTGTAGCCGTAGGAGCCGTTGCGGAGCACCTGGATTTCGCCGGTGGCCTTGCTGCGGAAGTGGTCGTAGGTCTGGGAAGGATCGCGGAAGACGTCGTTGTCGAGGCGGTCGAAGTCGTCCGAGTTCTGGAACTTCTGGTACTCCTCCTCGTTGCGGGGCATGTAGGGCATACCGACGTACTCGCCGACGACCCAGTGCCAGCGAGCGGCCTTTCGCCCGGACGGCTCGTGGACCTCGCCCGAGGGGAGGCGCATTGGGGGGAAGGTCTGGCGGTCGTTGGAGTACATCTCGACGGCCTGGCCGAGGGAGCGGAGGTTGACGAGGTCGGCAGCGCCGCGGGCAGCGGCACGGGCCTTGCCGAGGGCCGGGAGCAAGATGCCGATGAGGAGGGCGATGATGGCGATAACGACGAGAAGCTCGACGAGCGTGAAGGCGGCGTGGCGGCGGCTTGGAAGGGGCATGGGGAGCCTCCGTTCAAATCGGACCCCTAGGGAGGGTTCGTATTGAATCTGAGACTCAGTCTCAAGTCAAGTTGATTGCCAACGTCATTGTGTGCGTCTGGAGGCGAGCCAGTCGCGCAATTTTTTGGGGGGCCAGCAGTTGACGCACTGTTCCGGGGGGAGCCAGCCACGTCGGGCGGTGAGGACGCCGTAGCGGAGGTTGTCGAAATCGGCCGCGCCGTGAACGTCGCAGTTGATGGCAATGAGGCAGCCGGCCTCGACGGCGGCGCGGACGTGGGAATCGCGCAGGTCGAGGCGCATCCAGTGGGCGTTGATTTCGAGGGCGACGCGGTGCTGCTTCGCGGCGGCGATCACTTCGGCCATGTCAGGGCTGAGGCCGGGACGGCGGTTGATGAGACGGCCGGTGGGGTGGCCGAGGACATGAACGAATCGGTTTTCGATGGCGCGGATGAGGCGTTTGGTGGCGGCCTTGGGGTCTTGCTTGAGCGCGACGTGGGGGCTTGCGACGACGAGGTCGAGGGTGGCGAGGGTTTCGTCGTCGAAGTCGAGTCGGCCGTCGCCGAGGATGTCCACCTCGCTGCCGCAGAGCATGGAGATGGCTTTCGTGCTCTTGCGCAGCGCCTCGATCTGTTCGCGTTGCTCGGCGAGGCGTTTCTCGTCGAGACCGCCGGCGACGACGCTGGACTTGGAGTGATCGGTGACGGCGATGGTGTGGAAGCCGCGGCGTTTGGCTTCGTTGACGAGTTCGTGGAGCTCGAGCGAGCCGTCGGAGGCGGTGGTGTGGGCGTGGAGTTCGGCCTTGACGTCGTCGATTTCGACGAAGCGTGGAGTTTCGGCCAGGGCGAGTTCGCCGCGGTCCTCGCGGATTTCGGGGGGGATGAAGGGGAGGCCGAGCTTGGCGTACACGGCATCCTCGGTGCGTGAGGCGAGGGGTTTGACGCCGCGGTGTTGGGGCGGGGTGTTGTCGTTGTCGTTGTGGAAGAGGCCGTATTCGTTGAGTGTGTAGCCTTTTTTGAGGGCGAGTTCTCGGAGTCGGACGTTGTGCTCCTTGGAGCCTGTGAAGTACATCATGGCCGCGCCCCAGGCGGCGGGATCGACGACGCGGAGGTCGGCCTGGAGTGCGACGCCGCCGGACTCCTTGCCGTGCTGGCCTTCGAGGGTCCATCGTCCGAGGTCGTGTGCGGCGCGGAGGCGGACGGAGCTCTTCGTGCCGCCGCTGGCGAGCACCTGCACGACGCCGGGCATGGTGGTGAAGGCTTGGTGCGCGGCGTCGGGATCGGTGGTTGCCACGAGGACGTCGGCGTCGCCGATGGTCTCCTTTCCGCGCCGGAGCGAGCCGGCGAAGGCAGCATGCTTGACACCCGTGACGGCGCTCATGCGTGCCACGATCTCTTCGGCGATGGGGAGGGCGATGCCGAGGGGGATGCGCTGCTCGGTCTGGCCGGCGAACTCGATGGACTTCTTGACGTTCTCGACCGTCTTCGCGCCCATGCGCGGGAGGTTGAGGATGGAGCCGTCGTCGATGATGCGCTTGAGCGAGGGGAGGTCGGTGACGCCCGCCTCCTTCCAGAGCATGGCGACGGTTTTGGGTCCGAGGCCTGGGATGCGGAGGATTTCAAGGAGGCCGGGCGGGACTTTGGCCCGGAGTTCCTCGTGCTCGGTGATGCGGCCGGTGTTGACGAACTCGATGATCTTGTCGGCGGTCTTGGCGCCGATGCCTTCGATGGCGAGCAGCGCGCCGCGGTCGTGGGCGAGCGTGGCAAGGTCGGTGGTGAGATCGGCGATGACGCGGGCGGCCTTGGCGTTGGCGGCGACGCGGAAGCGGTCCTCGCCGAGGAGTTCAAGGATTTCGGCGATCTGTTCGAGCCGTTCGGCGATCTGGGCGTTGACGCTCATGGGTCGATCATTCCGGCTTGCGCAGGAGGGCGCGCCATTGCCCCCGAGCGAGCGGATGGCTGTGGCCGCTCCAGACTTCGCCCCAAACGAGTTCCAAGCCCGCGGATTCGAGGAGGGTTCGTGCCTTGGTGTCGTCCATGGCGTGCGGGTGGAGTTCGTCGGGCTGGTCGAGGACATCGACGAGCACCCAGGCGAGGCCGCCGGGGACGAGGAGGCGCGTCATCTCGGCGGCGACGCGGGGGGGGGAGACGACATGGTCGAGGCAGTTCTCGGCGATGACGAGGTCGGCAACGGCGTCGGGGAGCGGGACGTTCTCGCCCGGGGCGGCGAGGAAGGCGACACGTTCGGCTTCGGCAGGGACGAGGGCCTCGGCGAAGTAGCCGTCGGCGACGGGATCGACGGCGACGGCTCTCCGCCAGCGCGCAGCGGCGACGGCGGGGTATGGCCCGGAGCCAATCTCGACGGCGGTGCGCACAGCGCACCACTCGGCCATGCGGCCTGTGATCGGATCGCCCGGGGAGAAGTCGTCCGCGAGGCCGAGGCGTTCGGCGAGTTCGTAGAGGCGCGTGCGCTGCCAGCGGCCGAAGGTTTCGCGGAAGTCTCCCGGGAATGCGGGGTCCGCGCCGCGGACCACCGCGGCCCAGTAGGTGAGTTCCTGGCGGAGGCGCTTCGTGGCGGCGTGATCGACGGAGGCGTCGTGGGCGATGGCGTGTCCGTCAAGGCCCCCGCGCCAGACCACCGCGGCGGAGACTCGCGAGGCGGAGACTCGCGAGGCGGAGCTGATGATGCGGTCGAGTCGTTGCTCGACGGGCCACACGGCGGGCCGGAGGGATCGTGCGAGGAGGCGTCGGAGGGATTCGCGGGCGGGGTTGGGCACGGAGCGTCTCCCGGCATGAGGAAGCGGAGGCTGCGGCCCAGGCCGCGCGGGGACTCTACGCTTTGCCGTTCCCGTGGAGCGTTGTTTTGTCGCCGATGGGCGTGGATATGCCGATAGCGCGTGATTCGCCCGTGAGTGGCGGAGTCCGGGGGTGGATGCCCCGGACGAGAGGAAGGACGGAGCCGTCGTGCAATCGAACGAGGTGAGGCATCTGCATCCGACGTCGGACCCGGCGGCTCCTGAAGCGTCGGCTGGTGCGTGAGGCGCGGTACGCGATCGCGATGCTTGAGCGTGCGCTGGACGCGCTGTGGCGTTTGGACGCGGAGGCGGCGATGGAGGTTCGTCTGCGCGACGACCGCGTGGACGAGGAGGAGGTTGCGATCGAGCAGGACTGTTATCGGCTGCTCGCGTTGAAGCAGCCTGTGGCGCGGGACTTTCGGATCATCGCGTTCATCCTGAAGGTGAACGCGGACATCGAGCGGGTGGCGGACCATGCGTCGTCGATCGCGAAGATCGCGAAGAAGATGCGGCGTGATCCGCCGCCGCGCTGGCCCCAGTCGCTGCGGGAGATGGGCGAGCGCGTGCCGCTGATGTGCTACCAGTTGCTGCGAGCGGTGATGAGCGAGGACGCGGTGTCGGCGCGCGCGGTGGTGGAGATGGACGAGACGATCGACCAGTTGAACCGCCAGTTGTTCGGGGAGACGGTGGAGATGATGCGCCGCGACCCGGAGGCGTGCGCGGACGGGCTGCTGATCTCCCGAGCGGGGCGGGAACTGGAGCGTGTGGGCGACCTGATGACGAACATCGCCGAGGACGTGGTGTTCCTGGCGACGGGGGAGATCATCCGTCACCAGAAGCGCAGGGCGGAGGCGCAGGCACGGCAGGCAACGCCACCGGCGTAACGCGCCCGGCCCCTTGCCGGCGGTGTCGTGTAGAGTGTCTGCGTGGCTGCCCTGTGCGGCGGTCGCGTGGAGGCGATGCGATGCGCGTACTCGGGATCGTCGGCGCCGCGGCAGTCGTGGTAGGCGTGTCGGGGCAGACCGAGGAGTGGAAGCCGGTGGAAGGCGGGCTGAAGACGCGGTGGGCGGCGGAGGTCTCGCCGGAGAGCGTGCTGCGCGAGTACCCGCGTCCGACGATGTCGCGGCAGAGCTGGCTGAACCTCAACGGGCTGTGGGAGTGGGCGGAGGCTCCGGCGGAGGGCGATTCGCCGGCGGAGTTTGCTGGGACGATCCTGGTGCCGTTCCCGATTGAGAGCGCGCTCTCCGGGGTGGGGCGTTCGGTGGAGCACCTGTGGTATCGGCGTTCGTTCGTCGTGCCGCACGAGTGGCGGGAGGGTCGCGTGCTGCTGCACTTCGGGGCGGTGGACTGGCACGCGCGGGTGTGGGTGAACGGGCGGTTCGTGGGCGAGCACGTCGGCGGGTACGACGGGTTCTCGTTCGACGTCACGGATGCGCTCGTGGGCGGTGACGAGCAGACGGTGGTCGTGAGTGTGTGGGATCCGACGGACGGGCACTGGCAGCCGCGGGGCAAGCAGGTGCGCGAGCCGCACGGCATCTGGTACACCCCGACGACGGGCATCTGGCAGACGGTGTGGGTCGAGCCTGTGCCGAACGCGTACGTGCGGCGGCTGCACGTGACGCCCGACTTCGATACTCGGATGGTTCGCGTTCGCGCCGATGCGGTGGCGGAGGATGGACGCACGGTGCGGGCGAAGGTGTCGATCGGGAGCGTGGCGGTCGCGGAGGCGACGGGCGCGCCTGGCGAGGAGCTGGCGCTCGATCTCGCGTCGGACTTTCGGCCGTGGTCGCCGGACCAGCCGCGGCTATACGACCTTGTCGTCGAGTTGCTCGATGGCGAGCGCGTGGTGGATCGGGTTGCGTCGTACTGCGGCGTTCGGAAGGTCGAGGTTCGGCCCGACGCGGAGGGCGTGGAGCGCATTCATCTGAATGGCGAGCCGATCTTCGTGTTCGGGCCGCTGGACCAGGGGTTCTGGCCGGATGGCTTGTACACCGCGCCGACGGATGCCGCGCTGATGTACGACCTGATCGTGACGAAGCGGCTGGGGTTCAACGCGGTCCGCAAGCACGTGAAGGTGGAGCCTGAGCGGTGGTACTGGTGGTGCGACGTGCTTGGGCTGCTGGTGCTGCAGGACATGCCGAGCGGTGACGCGTACGTGGGGCCGGGGCGCGGGGAGATTGCGCGGTCGGCGGAGTCGGCTGCGCAGTTCGAGCGGGAGTTGCGAGCGATGGTCGAGGGGCGCATGCACCATCCGAGCGTGGTGTGCTGGGTGCCCTTCAACGAGGGGTGGGGGCAGTACGACACGGTGAGGATCGCGAACTGGGTGAAGGAACTGGACCCGACGCGGCTGGTGATCTGTGCGAGCGGGTGGAACGACTACCCCGCGGGCGACCTGATCGACTGGCACGCCTATCCGGGGCCGGCGTCGCCGAGGCCGAGCGGCGGGCGTGCGGCGTTCCTCGGTGAATACGGCGGGCTTGGGCTGCCGCTCGCGGGGCACACGTGGCAGGACGAGAAGAACTGGGGGTATCGGAGTTACACGGATCGGGGTGCGCTGACGGAGGCGTACCTCGCGCTGGCGGACGATCTGCGTTTGCTGATCGCCGATCCGGGGCTGTCGGGGGCGATCTACACGCAGACGACGGACGTGGAGGTCGAGGTGAACGGGCTGATGACCTACGACCGTGAGGTCATCAAGATGGACGAGATGAAACTGCTCGGGGCGCACCTTCGGCTGTATGCGCCCCCGCCGCGGGTGCGGGAGATCGCGGGGACATCGCGCGGCGATGCGGTGGAGTGGGCGTACACGTTCGAGCGGCCGGCGGATGGCTGGGAGAAGCCTGGGTTTGATGATTCGTCGTGGCAGCGCGGACCGGGCGGGTTCGGGCGCGAGGGGACGCCGGGAGCGGTTGTGCGCACACCGTGGCACACGGGGGACGTGTGGATCCGGCGGCAGTTCATCCTGCCGCGGGTACTGCTGCACGATCCGCGGCTGCTGATCCACCACGATGAGGACGCGGAGGTGTACGTCAACGGCGTGCCGGCGGCAGAACTGAAGGGGTACACGACGGGGTACGTGGTGCGACGCATGAGCGAGGCAGCGAGAGAGTCTCTGCTCTCTGGGCCGGTGACGATCGCGGTGCACTGCAGACAAACAACGGGCGGGCAATACATCGACGTTGGGATCGTGGATGTCATTGAGGCGGGGGAGTGAGGGAATGCGAATGCGAGTCGCACGGGGCCTGCAGGGTTCCTGCCGGGGCAGATGGTTCGATGAAGGAGGGGGTTACCAGATCGGGGTAAGGACGACGGCGTCGAGGCCGAAGAAGGCGCGGGTGCCGAGAGCGTCGGGATTCGCGCCGACGACCTGGACTCGGAGCGTGAGCTTGCCGTCCTGGGGCCTGTGCCAGCCGGGGAGATCGATTGAGCCTGTAGGTTCGCAGAGTCCCGCGCGTCCGGAGAAGAGGTCGATGGGTTCGCCGACGGGCGTGCCGTTGACGCTGAGTTGGACGATGCCGTAGTCCCAGCTGCGAGTGGCGTGGAGCGTGACTTTGCGAGCGCGCTCGTCTTCGACGGGGACGGCGATCTCGACGAAGTCGCCCTTGGCGCGTCCCTGGACCCAGAGGTGTGCGTTGCCGCTCCAGCGGTCGCGTCCGAATCCGCTCATGTCCTGCTTGACGATGGAGACGCCGGGCGAGCCGGCGAGGATGCGGAGGTTCTCAACTTCGAGCGCGCCTTCGATCGTGAAGGGGGGGGGCAGAGGCGGCGGGTTGATGACGCCGCGCTTGACCTCGGTTTCGCTCGGGTTGACGTTGGTGGTCGTGCCGGGGCGTGCGTAGAAGTGGGTTGTTGCGGCGTAGCCGACCTCGCACTCCTGCCAGTGCCAGACCTCCATGTCGAACTTCAATGAGCGGTTGAAGGGGATGCCGTCGAGGAGACGGACACGCGAGACGGTGGTGTGCCCGTAGTTGCCCGGGCCGTCGCAGCGCGGCTGGGCGTGGAAGGGGCCTGTGAAGAGTTCGGGTGAGCACCAGGCGTAGCCGTAGTAGTCCTCGGTGCCTGTGCCGAAGTGCGAGGGGAAGATTTCGCCGTCAACGTAGATTTTTTCGTCGCCCTCACCCCACCAGTCGGGGACGGGGTTGATGACGGCGAGGGTGTCGCCGACGTAGACGCCGCGGCCGTGGATCTCGGCGTAGTTCCAGTCGCGCATGGGCCGGGTGGGGATGGGGTGCTCCTGTCGCCAGGTGGTGTGGAAGTGCATGGAGCGTTCGTTCCATTCCCAGCCGCGGGCGCGCAGGACGACGCTGAGGGTGACGGGCTGCGTGCCGAGATTGGTGATGGCGAGGCGGGCCGAGCGTTCGTAGGGCATGGGCCAGCGTGCGTGGAGTGTTCGGCCGTCGTCGGAGACGGTGCGCCACCAGTCTTCGAAGTCGTTGCCGCCGACGCCGGAGCCGAAGAAATCGCCGAGGGGGCACCAGATGGTGCGTGCGCCGTCGAACTCTCCTTCGAGGACGAGGGTGCGGAGGGCGTCGGCGATGTCGTCGGCTTCGAGGCGGACGGAGAACTCGTAGACGCAGGCGGGGCCGGCGGTGAGATCGAAGGGGACGGTCTGGCCCGGGGAGATGATGGTGTCACCGCGGATGCCGCGCGGGCCGAAGCCGCGCATCGGCTCGGCGAGGGCGCGCTGCACGCGGGCGACGGTGTTGGCTTGCGCGCGCAGGGTGTCCATCGAGAACGGCTCGACGGTCGTGCCGGGTTCGTAGGTGCGGTAGTTGACCTGGTAGTAGAAGCCGTCGGCGTCGCTGGTGACGATGCAGCGGGTCGCGTAGGGGATGGGGAGGTAGAGGTTCCAGCCGCGGGCGCGCGTGGCGGCCAGGGGGGGGGCGAGCACGAAGGGTCCGGGGGACCATGTGCCGCCGAGGAGGGCGTCCATGGGGGCTTCGAGGGCGGGGGTTTGCTGGCCGTCGAGGTAGATGCGGATGGCGCCCTTGGGGTTGGCGGACCAGATGCGGACGATCGCGCCCGGGCCTTGGGCGTCCATCATGACGAACTCGCGCCGGCCGTCGCGCTCCTCGACGCGCACGAACTGGCTGGTGTCGTGGTTAGCGAACCAGGCTTCGGCGTTGTCGGGGGAGACGGATCGGCGGTCGTAACTGCTCGCCTGGGCGCAGGTGTAGGACGGGTAAGGGAGGCGTGCGATGGCGTCGCGATCGATCATCTCGGCGAGGAGCGAGCCGAGCGAGACGGCGGGAGGAGCGGCGGAGGCGGCGCAGCACAGGGAGATCGAGAGGAAGAGACCCACGTGAAGCCGTGTCATCGAGATTGCTCCGTGTTCGTCTCTCCGTTCCGGGCGTGGACTCGTGCAGGATATCTTCGGTCCCGCGGAAGGGGAGGGTGCGGCCTGCCGGGGCGGGCGGTAGGCTGCCGCGGCAAGATCGCCGGCTCGCATGGTCCACGGATGGACGGGGTTGGTTCCGGTCGGTTGCAAGGAGGTGTTGCGATGACTCGATCGCTGATCGTGCTTACCGGACTGATGCTGGTAACGGTGTTCCGTGCCTCCGGCGCGGAGGACTACGACTTCGACTGGGTGACGATCGGCGCGGTCGGGAACGAGCCGTATCTGGGCGACAGCCCGTTCGGCCCCGACTACGCCTACGGCCGCGGGCGTGTGGACTCCGAGTACCGGATCGGCCGCACGGAGGTGACGACGGGCCAGTGGCTCGAGTTCGTCAGCACGTTCTCCACACAATCGGACGACATGAAGACCTTCGCGCGTCCGTTCTTCTGGGGCGCGGAGACAGACCCGACCTACGACGGGCCTGGCCAGCGCTACCGGCTGCGCGGCAACATGGCGACGCCCGAACTGCTGCCGGTGGGCGAGATCAGCTGGCGCGAGGCGCGATGTTCTGCAACTGGCTGCACAACGGCAAGTCGTCCGCGCTCCCGGCGCTTGAGTACGGCGCGTACGACGCGTCCACGTGGGGGGATGACGGCTCCCGGTTCACAGATGACCCCACGCACCTGCCAGACGCGAGGTACTGGATTCCAACGCTTGATGAGGCGCTCAAGGCGATGAACTACGACCCCGATCGGTACGGCGAGGGTCAGGGCGGATGGTGGCTCTATCCGAACATGTCGGACGAGCCGCCGATTCCGGGCGTGCCGGGCGAGGGCACGACGAACGCAGGCCTGCACCTGCTGTCGTGGGGCGAGTGGGACATCCCGCTCGGCGCCTACAGCGACATGGTCTCGCCGTGGGGCCTGCTCGACACGACCGGGGGAACCGTCGAATGGAATGAGGAAATCCTGCCGCCCGGTGACAAACGAGCGAGGGGACTGCTCGGGGCGGCCGCTGGTGACGACAACTACATCGTCCACGACCATGTATCCGTGATCCAAGGGCTGTCTCCTGGATATGGTGGAACGAGTCCAGGTATTCGAATCGCCACTGCGATTCCCGCTCCTGTCACATGGGTGCTTGCGAGTGTCGTGTGCTTCTGCCGACGAATGCGAAGGAGAAGATGATTCATGGCACGGACTAGTCTGCTGCTGCTCGTTGGCGTCGCTCTCTTCATGCTGGTTACGACCGCCAAAGCCCAGTGGGTGCGAGTCGTGGTGACACGTCACGCGGCGGGTGCGCACCGTGCTGCCCGGGAACAGAGATTGATGAGTTCCTGGATCCTGGCGAGGATGCGACGTTAAATCTGTCGACGTGCGCAAAGCGAGTCAACATCACCACAAGCAGTTCAACTGTCGATATTGGCCGGCTGACTTTCACGGGCGGCCCCGGCGTGTTTCCTCTGGATATCGTGCTGGGCAGTGGCGGCCTCAACCAGTCGGATACGCCGAACGTCTTGACCGGTCGCCATTGGGAGGGACTGGATGCGTCTGCCATCAGCACGGTGCGCTTCGCAGGTGGCATCGGCGGCAACCTGACTGGCTCTGTGCTTGTCAATGAGGTGTTCCGGTTCGACGTCGATGGACAGGTGCAGGCGCATGTCGACGCCAACGAGCCGGGAAACGGCGGCGGATTCGTCGTGGAGGCGGCATCGATCAGCAGCAACGGTCGGGTGCGCCTGAGCACGGGGAACATCAGAAGAGTGAGAGCCTTCAGCGGCGACATTGCAGGTCCGATCACGGTGTTGAGCGGTGGGATCACGCCTTTCGGGCTTGACGTGGCAGGCGATCTCCTGGCTGACGTTTCAGCGGCGGGACTCATCGAATCGATCACCGTCGCCGGCGAGATCGGCACTTCCACGTCTCCGGTATCGATCACGACAAGCGGCGATATCCGGGCCGTTGTCGCGAGTGCGATTTTCGCCGACATCGTCGCATCTGACCCCGGAGGCGATGACACGTGGGACGTCTGGCTTCTGGAGGTCACGAGCGGAACTTTCTCGGGATCACTCTCGCTCGACCGTCTTCGTGACCCCGAGGTCGAAAGCGAGGAAGGGGTATTCGTTGACGGTGATCTTGACGCGGACATCACAATCTCCCGATCGGCGCTTGAACCGATAGAAGTCGAGGGTGACTTCCTGGCCGGGCGCATCATCGAGGTCGGCAGGAACCTCCAGACCAACACCGATCAGTCAACCTCGCAGAACCGGGGCAGGATCAAGATCAAGGGTGTGCTGGGGGGGGGACATTCTGATCAGCGAATCTCTGTTCGGCCCCATCATCGTCGAGACTTCCGGCGGCCTGCAAGGGCAGGTCATCATCAACGCCCGCGACGACGGCGGCGTCTGGATGACCGGCGACGACGGCATGCTCGGGAACGGATCGGTGACCGTCGGCGGCGTCTCGCTCTCGCCGATCCCGTGGTACGATCAGACTTCAGCCTCGCTCGGCGGCGGCGCGGTCGGCGTCGTGGCGTTCAGCATCCACTTCAAGGATTGCTCGTCGGCGTCCAACACGCTCCGCGACGACGAGTGCGAGAACTATTACAACGCCCTCCGTCGCGTCGGCCCCGGGAGCGCCTGGCCCTCGGTGACGCTGCGCTACTACGGGCCGATCCAGGTCGTCGGCGAGGGCAAGCCGTTCACGGTTCGCCGCAAGCCCGTGAGCGACACCTCGTGTGACTGGCAAGACGTGACGGCGTCCTTCTCGCACACGATGCATCCGGGCGGCGCGACGCGTGCCATTCTCATCAGCGGCCCCATCGTCGCACCGTATGACTATCTCATCGAGCCTCGGACAACGGGCGAGAGCCTTCTTGCGTGCGACGGGTTGCCTGCGTCGACGGGCGATGTTCCGGTTCACGACAACGGCTATCGGCTGCGCGTGCTCCAGGTCGAGGACATCAACCTAGGCGGCTACATGGACCCCGGCGACGTTGCCGCGTGGCTCGCCGCGCCTGAAGACGTGAACTTCGATGAGGTCGTTGACGCGGCTGACCTCACCGCGGTTCTGGAGGCGCTTGCATCCGAGGAGTAGCCGCATTCGGCGTCTGTCCACTTGCCAAAGCGGAGTCTCCGCTGCCTCCGCAGCCCGGTTGCCCGGTGGTGGTATTGTGTTGTTCCCGGCCTTGTGGGGCGTAGACCCCGAGGGCTGGGGTGAGGAGTCGCCGATGAACGCTGTCCGTTGCCGTGCGGTTGCGATCGTGGTTCTGGCCGGGTCTGTGTTCGGGGCACCGGCTGTCGGGCAGCAGGACTACCCCCCGTTCGAGAAGGTGTCGGAGGGGTACCGGAAGGTGACGCCGCCGGCGGATGGGTCCGCGCCGCTGTACACGGTGTGGGTCCGTGACCGGGACGGGCAGATGCTGGCGGAGTTGCCGGCGGGGTTCGAGGGGCAGCGGTTCTTTGTGGTGCCAACGGTGGCAGGGGGCGATGCGCAGGCGGGGGTGTACTCGATCTGGCACTACGCGATCGGGCAGGACGCGCGGTATCTCTCCTGGCAGCAGTACGACAAGCGTCTCGCGCTGATCGAACCGAACATGGATGTTCGGACGACGGGGGACGCGGAGTCGCGGGCGGCGACGGAACGGATCTACACGGACCGGGTGGTGCTGACGACGCCGATCGTGGCGATGGGTCCGGGCGGCGGCCCGGTGATCGACCTGGACGACGTGCTGCTTCGGCAGTCCGGGGCGTTCTTCGGGGGTTTCACACGCGGGGCGGACGTGTCGCTGGCGAGGGTGAAATCGGCGAAGACGTTCCCGTCGAACGTGGAGTTGACGCTGGAGTTTCCGCGCGCGGGGGGGCAGCTGGTGACGGTGCACTACTCGATCGGCGTCCCGCCGCAGACGCCGGGGTATCAGCCGCGCGAGGCGGACCGGCGGGTGGGGTACTACTACACGGCGTTCACGGACCGGAACCGTCGCGGGGTGGACGGGCAGACGATGCGGTACGTGAACCGGTGGCACGTCGAGAAGGCGGACCCGTCGCGTGCCCTGAGTCCCCCGAAGAAGCCGATCGTGTACTACATCGAGCACACGACGCCGGTGCGGTACCGGCGCTGGGTGCGCGACGGCATCCTGGCTTGGAACAAGGCGTTCGAGCGGGTGGGGATCGTGAACGCGATCGAGGTGTATCAACAGGACGCGCAGACGGGCGCACACATGGACAAGGATCCTGAGGACATCCGGTACTCGTTCGTGCGCTGGACGAACGCGGACATGGGGTTTGCGATCGGTCCTGTGCATGCGCACCCGGACACGGGGGAGATCTACGAGGCGGATATCGTGATGGACGAGGGGTTCCTGGCGGGTTGGGCGCACCAGTACCGCACTTCGATCCTGGCGGCGGCGGCGATGCGTTCGCTGGACGCGGAGACGGCGGAGTGGCTGCTGGACCATCCGCAGTGGGATCCGCGGTACCGGCTGGCGGACCCGGAGGACCGGGCGCGCGTGGCGGCGTATTCACGGGCGCTGCGCGACGGGACGGCGGACCCGGCGGATGCGCCGCCGACGATGCTGCCGATGGTGTGGGAGCAGCCGGGGGCGGGGTCGCGTGCGGGGGTGTGCGCCGCGATGCCGGGGCTGGCGCTGTCGGTGGCGGACGTAAGGCTGGCGATGGACGCCGGGATCATCCTGCCGGACGGTGGCGAGCGGGACGAGGCGAGCCTGCTCGACGGTCTGCCGGAGGAGTTCATCGGGCCGTTGCTGAAGGACGTGATCATGCACGAGGTGGGGCACACGCTCGGGCTGATGCACAACTGGAAGGGATCGGCGGCGCACTCGTTCGCGGAGATCAACTCGGAGGGATTCCGAGGGAAGAGGCCGATGCTCTCGACGGTGATGGACTATGCGCCGTCGAACATCGTGGTGGAGGGCGACGGGCTGGTGCAGGGGGACTACGGGTGCATCGACATCGGCACCTACGACCACTGGGCGATCGAGTGGGGGTACACGTTCGACGATCCGGGGAAGGTGGCGACCCGGGCGGCGGAGCCGGGGCACGGGTTTTCGAGCGAGGAGGGCCAGCCCGGCCCGGACCCGCATGCGAAGACGTGGGACCTGGGTGAGAACTCGCTGGACTTCGCGGACTCGGAGATGCGTTTCGTGCGGCACGTGCGGCCGAAACTGCTGGACAAGGCGGTGAAGGACGGCGAGCCGTGGCAGAAGGCGCGGCAGACGTGGAGCCAGTTGCTTGGCAAGCAGTTGGGCGCGCTCTCGACGGCGTCGCACTGGGTGGGCGGGGCGCACTTCAACAAGTACCGCAAGGGCGACCCCGGCGCGCCGGAACCGATCCGGCCCGTGGACGTGGAGCGGCAGCGGCGTGCGCTGAAGTTCGTCATCGAGAACGCGTTCCGGGACGAGGCGTGGGGGCTGACGCCGGAACTGCTGGCGCATCTGGGCACGGAGCAGTGGCCCGACTCGAACTGGGGCGACCCGCAGGACGTGCCGATCCACGACCAGGTGCTCGGGGCGCAGGCGAGCGCGATGACGATGCTGATGAACCCGACACGGCTGCGGCGGATCCTGGACAACGAGTTGCGGACGGTGTCGGGGCAGGACGCGCTGACGGTGCCGGAAGTGCTGCGGGCGATCCGCAACGAGGTGTGGTCGCCGCTGGCGAACGTGCCGCGTGGCGCGACCGCGCGGGATCCGTACATCAGCAGCCTTCGGCGGAATCTGCAACGAGAGCACCTCGACCGGCTGATCGACCTGTCGACGGGGATGAACTGGCCGAACGCCTCGGGCAAGACGCTGGCGACCCTGGCGCGTCAGGAACTGCGGGACATCCGTGCGGCGATCGGTGACAGGCCGGAGGCGCAGGGGATCGATCCGTACTCGAAGGCGCACCTGGCGGACTCGCGCGAGCGGATCGACCGGGCGCTGGAGGCGGGGTACCTGCGGCGGCAGTAGGGCAAGGCGCGGCTCAAGGATGCGCTCACGGAGGCCCGGAACGACCGGGCCTCCGTTTTCGTTCAATCGGCGTGTGTGTGCGTGAGCGGGGTGGGTGTTCCGCGTTCGTGTCTCGAGGGCTGGAGCGTCCGGTCCCGATGACAACGACCCACGAGGAGCACGCCGATGAACTCTCGATTCACTTTGCAGACCGTGTCCGCAACGCTGGTCCTGGCCGCAGCCGCCGGCGTCGTTTCCGCGCAGACGGCGTGGAAGGTGGACGTTCCCGATTTCTACCAGCACCAGAAGACGGACCCCGCGAGGGACAAGACGTGGATTCCGAAGCCGCTGGCTCCTGCGTACGACAGCAAGGACTGGTGGGAGCAGGGTGGGGGGTGGTGCGCCACGGCGGCGTGGACGAACGCGATCGCGTCGATGGAGGATCGATTCGCCGGCATTTTTGACCCGAGCCGGCGCAAGGGCGCGGGCGCGGAGCACAAGGACAGGAACTGGCTGGAACGGGCGAACTACGCGCTGGAGGACCTCGCCATCATCGCCGGCAAGCGGTTCGGCATCAACAACGGGGCGTGCGCTTGGGAACCGGACGTCCTTGCGTACAGCTCGAACGCCGGCTACGCGGACGCGATCGTGGACCGGTTCTACCTGAGCGGCAAGCAGGTTCGTCGCGACCACAACGACGGCAAGAGCGACAACGCAACGGGGTTCGCCAACCTCTTCGAGGCGTTCGCTGCGGGGATCGACAGCAACCGCGCGGTGGTGGTTAACATCACGGCCGACGAGAAGTTGCCCTTCTGGTGGGCGAGATCCTTCCACGTGATGACGGGCGTCGCGGTGGACACCGACAACTCGGTGATCTACGTGGCGGACCCGGACAGCACGTTCCGCGGCGGCGGGTGGGACGACGGCGAGGACAAGGCCTTCGAGCGGCGCTACCTCGCCACGGACGACTACCCCGCCGGCGACCCGCGCGACCCGAAGGTCCGCGACCGGTACTACTCGGCGTTCACGATCGACGCCAACGGCGTCTTCACGGACGGCGCGTACAAGGGCGCGGTCATCGAGTCGGTGTTCACGTACATCGTTCCCGCCCCCGGCTCGCTCGCGCTGGTCGGGCTTGGGGGCGGCGCGATGCTCAGGCGGCGTCGTTCCCGGTAGACCTTGCCGGAGAGCGCCCCGCGCGCGTGCCGCACGAAGCGGACGCCTGGGGCGTTCTCATGCGCCGAGGATTCCGGCGGCCTGCTCCAGCGGGCCGTGCGCCGCCGCGAGGCTTCGCTCGGCCTCGGGGGCGTGGTTGTCGGCGGCGGCGGACCAGGCGCGGTTGAGGTTGCGCTCGCCGGCGGAGAAGTGGTCCATGAACTCGGCAAAGCCGGCCATGCCGAGTCCGGCGATGAGCGCGGGCTTGGCATCGACGATGGTCAGGGCGTGCCGGCGCTGGACCTCGTCGAGTCGGTGGACGATGGTACGACAGCGTTCATGCTCGTCCGCGATGCGGGGCAGTTCATCGGCGAGAGCGGAAGCGATCTCGCGGATGCGCGCGAGGGCTTCGCGTGCGGAGGAGGCGGGCGACTCGCGCTGCGCGCCCGCGGCAGGTGCGGCGTACTGCATCCTGGCGGCCTGCTTGACGGTGAGGCCGCCGGCGGTCAGTGTGACGACGGCGAGGGCGAACCACCAGGCGTGGGACCATCGGGCGAAGGCGAACTCCTTGACACGGACGCGTTCGACGCCGTTCGCGCGCAACGCGGCAAGGAGTTCCGGTGTGAGCACGTCGCCGGGTCGGGCGAGCGGCGGGGGTCCGCCGGCGGGGGCGTTGAGCGTCAGGCCGAGCAGTTGTTCGTCAGCGAGGGAGAGCCTGGGCAGGTAAGCGGTGGCGGCGCAAAGGACGCCGAAGACGAGGGACGCGATCACGACGAGGGAGCCGATGAGTTTCATCGCGTGTCTCCGATCATCCGAGGGCGAGGACGACGCAGTTGATGGCGAGTTGGAGGACGGATTCGCCGACGATGAGTCCGGCGCAGAAGGGGACGCCCCATTCCTCGGCCCATGCGCGTCCCTTGACCTTGGCGAGGGCCATGTTGGCGAGGCATCCGATGCCGTAGGTGGCGATGTAGAAGAATGGGAGGTACATGCTGAGTCCGACGAGGACGCCGAGTCCGCTGAAGGCACCGAGTCCGAGGAGTGCGCCGAGGAGCGCGCCGCAGCCGTAGAGGGCGAAGGGGATTTCGCCGCCCTGTACGCCTGTGATGATGGCCTGGAGGGCCTGTGCCTGGGGCGCGCTGGTTGGGGTTTCCGGTCCGAGTGCAACGCCGTAGGTCTTCATGTTGACGGCGGCGATGAGAAGGACGGTGAACATGCAGACGACGGGTCCGACGGGGACGACGCAGAGTTCGAGGAGTTGTTGCTTGACGGGCCTTGCGCCGACGAGGTGGCCGGTGCGGAGGTCGGCCATCATGTCGGCGGCGAGCGTGATGGCGACGCAGAGGGCCGCGCCGAGGAGGACCGCGCTGAGGACTGCGCCCGTGCCCGCGAGGAGCATGACGATGACGACGGTGAGCAGCGCCATGCCCGAGATGGGGGACCAGTCGGTCATGCCGGTGCACTGGGCGATGATGATGCCGGCGAACCAGATCCAGAGCGCACCGACGACAGCGATGACGGCGGCGCGCAGGTGCGAGGGGAGAGAGGCGAGCGCGCCGGGCCTGGCGTTCATGGAGGCGAGGTACCTGTCCTTCTGGGCGTCGTCCCAGACGACGGTTGAGGTCTCGCCGGAGGGGCTTGCCGTGGTCCATGCGCCGGCGGACTTCCATGCGGCGGCGGCCTGCTCGGATGCGAAGCGGATGAGGTAGCCCTTGTAGGTGGCGGGTTCGACTTCATCGGAGACCTTGAGGGCGGAGACGGGGCAGGGCTTGCCTTCGTTGAGGGGTCTGTTGCCCTCGAAGTCGGCGGCGATGAAGAGGAGGAGGAGCGCGCCGGCGATGGCGGCGAGGAGGACCTTGAGTCCGAGTTCGTCGCGCGATCCGCGTGGCATTCGGCTGGCGACGGCGATGCTCTTGAGGGCGGCGCGCATGGCGGGGAGAGCGGCGATGATGCCCATCATCGCGCCGCCGAGGAGGAGTCCGATGCCGAGCGGGCGGTTGAACGCACCGAAGCCGTAGCCGGGGGCGGTCGCGGGGGTGATGCTGGCGGGCATCCAGCCGAGCCGGAAGGCGATGGGGGTGAGAACGAAGTAGGCGAGGATGCCGCCGGCGAGGACCATGAGTCCGGCGCGGCCGGTGATGAAGCCCGCGCCGAGGGCGAAGGGAGCGATGGCGAAGACGAGTTGGAACTCGTCGGGCAGGCCGAGGATTCGACCGAGCGAGACGCGATCGTCAGTAAGGACAAGGTCTGGTCGGCCGTCGCGGTTGTGATCGACTTTGTCGTGGAGGTTGCCGTCCGAACCCTGGCGAGCGGGGAGTCTGATGTTGAGATCCTGGTAGCCGGGGAGCGGTGAGCCGGCCCAGCCGAGGTCGATCCTGCGGAGCGAATCCCACGGCTGCTCACCGCGCGAGGCGAGCAGGGCGGCATGGGCGAGGCGTGGCGAGACGTTCGGAAGGGCGGCTTCGCGGACGCGCGTACGGAGCGCTGCGATGGCGGCTTCGTCCGGCTCGTCGGCCTCGATCGCGGCGAGGAGTTCGGCTTCGATGCGGCCGAGCGTGAGGGCCTCGTCCGGCGCGGCTCGTTGCTCGATCCAGCCGGCGATCATGCGCGTTCGTTCGGCGTCGGCGTGCGAGATGCGCTCGCGTTCGACGAGGGAATCGAGGCGGTCGAGCGAGGCCGGGAGTCGGATGCCCGGGAGGCCGACGGGGAGATAGATGAGCGCGGACAATGCGATGCCGGCGAGCAGGACGATGGACTTCTTCGCGCCTGCGCCGGGGGATTTGAGGATCGCGGCGACACCCATCGCGGAGGGGAAGCGGAGGCGTTCGATCTCGATCATCTGCTTGCGGAGGGGGATGATGAAGGCCGCGCCGAGGACCGCGCCCGCCATGCAGGCGATGGTGATGAGCCAGAAGTCGAGCTGGTTCCAGGAGAGGGTGAAGCCGAGGAGGAGGAGGACGGGTACGGTGAAGATGACACCGGAGTTGGACGTGTTGACTGCGGAGGCGATGGTCTGGGCGATGTTGGTTTCGAGGATGGAGCCTTTTCGGAGGAGTCCGCGGAGGACGCCAAAGCCGAGTACGGCGGCGATGGCGGAGCCGCCGAGGGTGAACCCGATCTTGAGTCCGGCGTAGGTGATGGAGGCGTTCATCACCAGCCCGATCACCATGGCGAAGACGATGGCGGCGAGGGTCACCTCGCGGTAGGGGCGGGCCGATCCGGTGGGCGGTTGCTGGCTGGACATGTCGGCCTCCGGGGGCGCGCCGGGGTGAGAGCGGGGCGGTCGCGCGGAGGCGTATGGTGCGCGAACTCGGCCCGCGGCACAAGCGGGCAGGGAATGAAAACGCCCGCCGGGTTGTGTGCGGCGGGCGTTCGGGGTTCGACCAGTTGTACGCGGTCAGTTGGCGTCGCGGACATTGACGGAGCGGCCGACTCGGCGCTTCCGGCTCAGGGTCTTGCGGCCGTTGCGGGTGCGCATCCGCGCCCGGAAGCCGGACTTTCGTGCCCGCTTGATCTTGCTGGCTCGGCGTGGGTAATGCATGGAAGCCTCCGCGAACGGGCGGTTCGCCCGTGGGGGAGGAATATAGGCCCTGTTGGGGGCGTCGGCCAGCGGCGAATCCGGCGCGAAACCCTTGGTGTAGCGAGGCCCGTTTCGTAGACTGCGCTCGGCGGGGCGATCCCGCCCGCATCGGGCGTGTGCGCCCGCGGCCTGGACGCCGGCGGAGGCGACCTGGCAGCGAGCGTTCGCGTCCGTGGCGAATCCGAAAGGATCGGCTGCACCGGTGCGCCCCTGCGCCGGGCGTTCCGCGACCATGGACGAAGCCCACCGCGTTCGTGCCGAAGCCGTGATCGGTCACCGGTTCCGCGATCCGGGGCTGCTGTGCCGCGCGCTGACGCACGCTTCGGTGGCGGAATCGCGCGTGGAGTCGAACGAGCGGCTGGAGTTTCTGGGCGACGCGGTGCTGGGGATGGTTGCGTGTGAGCGCATCTTCCGGCGTTTCCCGACACTGCTCGAAGGGGAGATGACGAAGATCAAGTCGGCGGCGGTGTCCCGTCGGGCGTGCACGCAGATCGCGCGTTCGCTGGGGTTGCAGGAGTTGCTGATCTTGGGGAAGGGGATGCAGTCTTCGACGCAGCCCCCGTCGCTGGCGGCGGCGGTGCTCGAAGCGGTGATCGGGGCGGTGTACGTGGACGCGGGGTACGAGGCGGCGGCGGCGTTCATCGGGCCGCACATCGATCCGATCATCGAGCGGGCGGCACAGAGCGGGCACCAGCAGAACTTCAAGAGCGTGCTGCAGCAGTTCGCCCAGCAGCGGTTCGATGGGACGCCGGTGTATCGCACGCTCGACGAGAAGGGGCCGGACCACGCCAAGGCGTTCAAGGTGTGCGTGGAGATCGATTCGAGGCGTTTCGAGCCGGCGTGGGGGCAGAGCAAGAAGCAGGCGGAGCAGCAGGCTGCGCTGCTCGCACTGCGTGCGCTGGGCGTGGCGGTCGAGGACGGAGAGGGAGACGTGCGGATCGTGGAGAGCGTGGGCGCGCCGAAGTAGCGGGGCGCGTCTATCTCGGCATGACGTCGATGACGAGGGGGCGGTGGTCGCTGGCGGCGGTGTCGGTGCGGTCGAGGCCGATGCGTTGGAGGGAGGCGTCGGAGAGGCGCGCGGTGTCAAGGACGAAGGCGTTGACGATGCGCCCGCCGCCGACGAGGGCGAAGTCGAGACGTCCCGGTGAGAACTCGCTCCTGGGGTCGGTCCAGGTATAGAAGGCGGCGTCGCCGAGGACGCTGGGGGCGGCGACGGCGAGATCGGCGCCGCCCGAGGCGAGGCCCGCGGCGAGCTTGTCCAGGGGCGTGCGGCTGCCGACAAGATTGACGTCTCCGGCGATCACGATCGCATCGTGCTGTATGCCGGTGAGCGCGTCGGCGAGCGTGGCGTTGATGAGGCGTGCCTCGGCGGCGCGCTGAGCGTCTTCGGGGCCGTCCGCGCCGCCGCAGCACTTGAGGTGGAGCGAGGCGAGCGCGATTGGCCCGGCGGTCGTGTGGGCGACCGCGCCGATGAAGCGGACGGGAGTGTCGTGCCCCGGGAGTTCGAGGCGCGCGGGTCCGAGCGGTTCGAGGGGATGCTTGGAGACGATGCCGACGCCCCATCCGTCGCCGGTGCGGGTGTGCCAGGGGCGGCCGTCGGAAGCGGGGAGCGAAGCGGTGAACCAGCCGCGGAGTTGGCCCGGTGTGTCGAGGGTCCATTCCTGCACGAGGACGACGTCCGGTTCGAGGGCGAGGATGACGTTGGCGAAGGGACCGGCGTTGCGCATGGGGGAGGCGTGCTCGACGTTCCAGGAGACGATGCGGATCGCGCCGCGGGGCTTGCGGGGAAGGTCGGCATCGCCGAGATGCGGCGTGCCCGCGGCGGGGCCGAGCGCGACGGTGAACGGGTCGGACCAGCCTGCGACGTGTCCGTCGGCGCCGTGCAGGACGATCATGCCCGAGGCGCGGCCGTCGGTGGCGAGGCCTGCGCCGGGCAGGCCGTCGGGAAGGATGCGGCTGAGACGGAGTTCGTACCAGTCGGCGGCGTGCGTCGGCGCGACGAGGAGGTCGATGTCGGCGTGAGAGAGCGTGCGTGGGCCGTCGGAAGTGTGCGCGATGACGGCGACGCCTCGCCCAGGCGAGCCGTCGTCTCGCCTGGGCGAGAATCGAACTTCGAGATCGACGCCGAGTGTGTTCTTCGGCTCTTCAACGCGCGTGCCGGTGGTGGCATCGGCGTCGGCGTCAATGAGGACGGTGAGCGTCTCGTGCGAGGCCTGGAGGGCGCGTGGCGTGCCCTCGACCGCGAGGCGGAGGTAGAGGTAGTGGGCATCCGCGAGAGCGGCCTTGTCGGCGGGCCAGTCGTCGATGCTGCCGTCGAGGGTGATGGCGAGCGGCGCGGCTGGCGTGCGCTGGATCGGTGCAAGGAGGCTTCGTCCGCCGTTGTCGGAGGTGCCGCAGCCTGTGAAGGCGACAAGACAGGCAGCGAGGGTCGAAGAGAGTGCGGTTCGAGCGTGGTTGAGCATGGCGGCAGTATCGGCGGGAGGCCATCCGGTGGCAAACAGGGCAGTTGCCGGGGTTCGCCCGGGGCGGCCGTGGCGCAGAGTTCGCGCCCCGGAGCGTGAGTGGTGGACCCGAACGCCGCTTGAAGAAGCAGAGGAATGGCGGGAAACGCCGAAACCAGAAACCCCCGACGGCGATCAAGGTATCAGGAGCGCAGCCATGAACGAGTACTTTGAGACAATCGATTCGGAACGGCTCTTCGAGGCCTCCGAGGCCGTGATCAAGGCCTTGACCGAGGTCGCGGATCGGCTCACCGGGCGTTGCCCGCGTCCGGTGGACCTGATGGGGACACCCGACCAGCCCGCGTGCCTCGTGCCGTTCAGCCGGTATGAGGTCGAGGAGGCGACGGCGTTCCTCGTCCGGATGGGGTACCTCGAGTTCCGCACCAAGACCAAGGCCTGACCGGCCTTCGGGAACAGCATCTCTCCTCACTCCACGGGGCGGGGCCTTTCGAGGCCCCGCTGTCGTTTTTTGGGTGGAAGGCGAAGGGCACGAAGAGCGCGAAGGGGGAGTCGATGGGGCGAATCCGAGTACGATGCGGTTCGTCGCGCTTCACTTCGTCGCTGTGCCGCTGTGTCGCTGTGCCTTGGAGCCACATCATGCGTTGCACTCTGCTCGTCGTGCCGATCGTCGCGGTCGTATTCGGGGCGTTCGCGTTTCAGCCGGAGCGGCCGCGGCGGCTGACCGTGCGGCCGATGGCCGAGGTCATCGGCGAGACGCTGGACGACTTCCACGACGCGGCGGCGAAGGCGGACGCGGAGCGGTACTTCGGGCACTTCACCGAGGACGCGGTGTTTCTGGGGACGGATCCGACGGAACGGTGGACGGTGGAGGGGTTCCGCGCCTGGGCCAAGCCGTATTTCGAGCGTGATTCGGCGTGGACGTACCGCGCGGTCGAGCGGCACGTGACGGTCGCGCCGTGCGGGCACGCGGCGTGGTTCGACGAGGTGGTCCGCAACGAGAAGTACGGCGACCTGCGGGGCACGGGGGTGATGGTGCTGAGCGGGGGCCGGTGGCGGATCGCGCAGTACAACCTGACGTTCCAAGTGCCGAACGAGGTGGCGGGAGAGTTGCTGGACCTCGTGGAGCGGCGGAGAGCCGCGGATTGACACTCCCTTGCCACTATTCCGTCACTCGTGCCGGTGGGGCGGTTTCGACGGGTTCTTCGCGGCGGCCGCGGCCGTCGCCGAGGGCGCGTGCGAGGAGTTTGAAGCCGACGGCTCCGGCGATGCAGCAGGCGGTGCAGGCGGCGAAGGCCGATGCGCCATAGGCGGGGTCGATGGCGCGCGCGGTCTCGTAGATGCCGACGGCGATGAAGGGAGCGAGGAGGCCGCGGACGCCTGTGAGGGTGACGTGGACGCCCATGTATTGTGACGCCCTGTGTGGGGGGGCGAAGTCGAGATGTCCGAGGTTCCAGGCGAGGACGCCGCCGCCGAAGGCGAGTCCCTGCACGACGCTTGCGGCGTAGAGGAGCCAGACGGTGTGGGTGACGACGCTGAGGAGGTAGAGGGCGGAGGCGGCGACGAAGACCCAGGAGTGGACGGTGCGGAAGACGATGACGTGAACGCGGTCGAGGAGGCGTGCCCAGAGTGGGATGCTGACGGGCATCATGGCGAGGGGGACGGAGTTTGTGACGGCGATGCCGCCGAGGTACTCCATGCCGAACTCTTCCTTGACGGCGATGACGAGGAGCGGCGTGAGCATGAGGTTGCCGAGGCCGAGGAGCATCATGCAGGTCATGTAACCGGCGAAGAGGTGGTCTGCGGCGAGGAGGCGGGCCATGGCGACGGGGTTGAGGGAGGGGGCGTCGGCGTCGTTGGCGGTGGCGCGCTCGGCGGCGAGGAGGGCGCGGTGGCCGCGGATGCGCATGCGCGCCCAAGCCCAGACGCCGACGAGGGAGAGAGCGCAGCCGGCGGGGAGGAGGATGCGAAAGGCGCGCGCGTCGGCGTTCATGGCCATGCCCAGGCCGACGCCGAGCGCGGCGAGGGTGAGCACCTGCACGGTTGCGAGTTTGCCTGTGACTCGGGCGCGGACGGCGCGGGAGTAGTTCTGTCGCCAGATGGTGGAGCGGATGGTGATGAATCCGGCCCAGCAGAAGCGTGCGGCGAGGACGGCGGCGACGACAAGCCAGAGGCCGGGCTCGTTGCGCGGGGCGAGGGCGATGAGGCCGACGAGGACGATCATGGCGACCTGGAGGGCGTTGATGAAGCGGACCTTGTCGACGCCGTGGCTCAGGCGAACCCAGGCGAAACTGACGATGTTGGCGAAAGCGGTGGAGGCGGTGAGGAGAGCGACGACGAAGTTGAGAGTCTTGGGAGCAACGACGCCGTCGTAGGCGTTTTTCACGACGACGCCGACGATCGCGCTGTCGACGACGGCGAGGAGGAAGGGGAGAAAGAAGGCGGCGAGGAGTTCGCGGCGGTAGTTGGCGCGGGCGTAGGCGGGCATGGAGGCGGGGTGGAAGCCTCCCCATGACTGAACCCACGTTTCGATCCACGCTCGCCACACGCCGGAAGTCGCGTCGTGCTGAGGGCGTGCGTCGCGGGCCACGGCCAAGCGTTCGCAGGCGGACTGGCCGCGGCAAGCCTGATGGTGAGAGAGCGGTCTTTGCCTATGGTTTGTCGTGAGCGACACGGCACGCCGCGAATACGTGCTCGGCACGGACGAGGCCGAACTCGCCCGGCTGGGGTTTCAGCACCGCCTGTGGTCGGACACGGCCCACGCATTGTGGCAGGCGGCGGGCATCCGGCCGGGGATGCGGGTGCTGGACGTGGGGTGCGGGCCGGGGTATGCGTCGTTGGAACTGGCGCAGATCGTCGGTTCGACGGGCGCGCTGGTGGGCGTGGATGAGTCGGAGCCGTTTCTTGAGTTTGCGCGCGCCCGGGCGGCGCTGCTGGGCTTCGCACACGCGGACTTCCGGGTGGGCGACGCGACGGACCTCGGGTCGGCGGGGCTGCCGGAGGCGTCGTTCGACCTGGCGTATGCGCGGTGGGTGCTGTGCTTTGTGCCGGACCCGGAGGCCGTGGTGCGCGGGTTGGCGGGGCTGGTTCGGCCGGGCGGTCGCGTGGCGGTGCAGGACTACTTCAACTACGCGTCGATCACGCTCGCGCCGCGGCGGGAGGCGTTCGACACGGTGATACGGGCGGTGGTGCGGAGTTGGCGCGACCGCAAGGGCGACCCGGACGTGATGGCGAGTCTGCCGGGGCTGTTCCGGGAGCACGGCTTCCGCGTGGAACTGCTGCGGCCGACGAAGGTTCTGGCGAGGCCGGGGGAGAGCATGTGGCACTGGCCGGACTCGTTCTGGCGGAGTTTCCTGCCGCGGCTGGAGAAGATGGGGTACGTGAGCGCGGCGGAACGGGGTGCGTTCGAGCATGCGTGGGCGGAGGCGTCGGCGGACCCGGACACGTTCATGCTGCTGCCGACGGTGTTCGACCTGGTGGTGGTGAAGATGTGATCCGGCCGTTCGAGACGTCGATCGCAGCAACCGATCGTGCCACCGAGGTCGGCTCTGCGACCTCGATGTGCTGCGCGCTGGACGGATGCGCATCCCACCGATTTCGGCTCACAGCAGCCGAGGTCGGTGGCGCGCCCGCGCATTGTTCATCTCTCGAACAGCCACTCGCAGGGGAGGACGCGTGCGCCCTGGCCGTCCTGGACGGCGAAGGTACCGCCTTTCCGGATGCACGCGCCGCCGTATGCGCCGTCTTTTCGGAGTGCATAGAAGGAAACGCTGAAGTTGGGTCGGCCCTGGTCGTCGAGGAGTCGCGGCTCGCGGGTGCGGTCGACGATGCGTTTGCAGGCCTTGAGGCAGGCTTCGGTGGGGGTAAGGCCGTCGTCCATGGAGCGGACGATCTCGTAGGCGCCGAGTGTCTGGATGACAGCCTCGCCGCGGCCGGTGGAGCCTGCGGAGCCGACGGCGTTATCGCAGTAGAGACCGCAGCCGATGAGGGGTGAATCGCCGACGCGGCCGGGGAGTTTCCAGGAGAGGCCGCTGGTGGTGGTGGTGCATCCGAGGTCACCCGCGGCGTTGAGGGCGGAGCAGTGGATGGTGCCCCAGGTGAAGGGGACGTCGGTTCGCCAAGGTTCGGGGCCGGTGCGTGAGTCGCCGCGGCGGTCCCCCCCCCCGAGTGGCTGCTGGTCGCGGTCGAGCCACTTGTCGTCCTTGTTGAGGTCGGCCTTCCATCGGAGCCAGGCCTGCCGGGCCTCCTCGGTGAGGAGGTTCTCTTCCTTGAAGCCGATGGCGAGGGCGAAGCGGAGCGCGCCCTCGCCGACGAGCAGGACGTGGTCGGTGCGGCGGAGGACTTCGAGTGCGACCATGGCCGGGTTCTTGATGCGTTCGAGGCAGGCGACCGCGCCGGCGCGGTGGAGCGGGCCGTCCATGACGGCGGCGTCGAGTTGCACGACGCCCTCCTCATTGGGGAGTCCGCCGTAGCCGACGCTCATGTCGTTGGGGTCGTCTTCGTTGATCTTGACGCCGTGGACGGCGGCGACGACGGGGCGTTCGCCGGCCTGCATGAGTTCAAAGACGCGAGCGACGCAGTCGCGTCCGTTGCCGGAGGCGATGGCGCACGGGCCGCGGTGCTTCTCGCCGGGGCGGTCGGCGGCGGGTTGCGTGGCGGTTGGCACGGTGGAGGCTCCTGAAGCGGGTGCGGCCGCGCCCGCGAGGCCGGATGCTCCGACGGCGGCGGCGGCCGCGAGGAACTCACGCCGATTGAAGGTGTTCATGGGGACAGTGTTGCAGAAACGGGCGATCCTGTCACGGGGGCGTGGAGGGGGGTAGGCTGTGGGGTGGAGGGGCGTGGCGGTGGGGGCAAGGAGGTCGGCATGGGACGGTACGCGAGGGTGCGGCGCGGGAACGTCGGGTTCGGGCTGATCGTGCTGCTGATCGTGCTGGCGATCGGGATGATCATCTACTTCGGGGTCGGGGGGGGGAACACGGGGCTGGCGCAGCAGGCGGCCAAGTCGCGGGACACGGCGCGGGACGTGCGCACGGCCGTCAACACGAAGCAGCTGGCGATTCTGATCGCGCAGTACCGCGAGGAGAACGGGCGGCTGCCGGCGTCGGCGGCGGAGGTGGGCGGCACGCGCGGGGTGTTCAACGACCAGTGGGGGACGGAGATGCGCCTTGACTTCGTCGAGCGGCCGGGGTTCAACACGCGGGTGGTGTTCGTGAGCGCGGGGCCGGACGGTGAGTTCGGGACGGGCGACGACGCGCGGTACGAGGAGGAGTTGCCGTTCTGAGGGGTGGCGCCTCGTTGAACCGGCCAGCGGATCAAACTCCCGAAGGGCTGGATCAGAAGAAGAGACGTGGTGGTCGCGGGGCTAGCATTGCGTCCCGTCGCGTGGGATGCGTTCCGGGTGCGGGCGTATGCGGGGATGGAGTCCAGCGACGATGCGATGGCAGATCGGGTTGTGGGCGGCCGCGGCGGCGGTGTGCGTGTCGTCGGGCGCGCGGGGGCAGGGCGGGGACGGCCCGCCGGCAACGCCCGTGCGAGCCGGCGAGGTTCGCGCGGAGCCGGTCGTCGAGAGGCGGCTGGTGACGGGTGAGTTGCGCGCGGTGAAGCGTGCGCGTGTCGCGGCGCAGGAGGAAGGGCTGGTCATCGCGCTGCCGGTACGCGAGGGGCAGACCGTGCGGGCCGGGGAGTTGCTCGCGGAACTGGACTCGCGTCGGCTTCGGCTGCTGATCTCGGAGGCGGAGGCGGACGGGGCCTTCGCGGAGGCGACGATCGAAGAGCGGCGCGAGTCGCTCGGGCAGGCGCGGCAGGAATGGGAGCGCGTGCGCAGCGCGTTCGACGCGGGCGGAGCGACGGCACGTGAGCGGCGTGACGCGGAGTGGGCGCACCGCATCGCGCAGGCGCGGCTCGCTCAGGCCGAGGCGCAGCGGCTGATGGTCGCTGCGCGGCTGGACCGGCTGCGTGAGCAGTTGGCGGACACCCGGATCGTCGCGCCTTTCGACGCGGTGGTGGTGGGGCGCCTCACCGAGATCGGGCAGTGGGTGTCGTCCGGGGATGCGGTGGCGGAGGTCGTGGCGACGGGTCGCCTGGAGGCGTGGCTGAGCGTTCCGCAGCGTTTGTTGGGGGCGGCGTCGTCGAGCGCGAACGGCGTGCTGGTGGACGTCGGCTCGGCGGGACTGACGCTGTCGGCGGTGGATCAGCGCGTGGTGCCGGACGTTGATCCTCGCTCGCGGACGTTCGTGCTTGTGGCGACGCTGGAGGCGAGCGGGGGCGTGCTGGCCCCGGGGATGTCGGTGGTCGGGTGGGTGCCCACGGGGTTGGAGGGCGAGCAGTTGACGGTGCCGAAGGATGCGGTGCTGCGGAACGACGCCGGTGCGTTCGTGTACCGCGTGTCTGGCGGGCGTGGCGGTCCTTCGCCGGCGTTCCCCGCGCCTGTGGAGGTGATGTTCCCGATGGGCGACCGGTACGTGATCGGCCCCGGCGCGCTGGCGGAGGGCGACGTGGTGGTCGTGGAAGGGAACGAACGGCTGTTCCCCGGGACGATGGTGCGGGTGGTGGATGAGACGGGGGCGGGGTCGGGGGGGGGCGGTCCGCGGTGATCCGGAAGGCGGTTGCCCAGCCCGTGACGGTCGTGGTGTGCGTCCTGCTGGTGGTGCTGGCGGGGGTGGTGTCGGTGCGCCGCATCCCGGTGCAGTTGACGCCGAACGTTGACGACACGGTGATCGCGGTGACGACGTTCTGGGAGGGCGCCAGCCCGGACGAGATCGAGCGAGAGATTGTCGAGCGGCAGGAGGAGAAGCTGCAGGGCCTGACGAACCTGCGCTCGATGACGAGCGAGAGCCAGCAGAGCCAGGGGCGGATCCGGCTGGAGTTCGCGGTGGGGACGCCGAAGGAGGTTGCGCTGCGGGAGGTGAGCGACAAGTTGCGCGAGGTGTCGCGTTACCCGCAGAACGCGGAGGAGCCGGTGGTGCAGGCGACGGACCCGGACAACCGGGACTACATCGCGTGGATCATCTTTTCGACGACGGACCCGACGCTGGACATCCGCACGCTGCAGGACTTCGCGGAGGACAACATCAAACCCGTGCTGGAGCGGGTGGAGGGCGTGTCGGAGGTGAACGTGCTGGGGGGGCGTGAGCGCGAGACGCAGGTGCGTTTCGACGCGGTGCGTCTGGCGCAGCACGGGGTGACGCCGGCGGAGCTGGTGGCCGCGCTGGAGGGGACGAACCGGAACGTCTCGGCGGGCGAGGTGTACGACGCGAAGTCGAGCGTGCGTGTGCGTACGGTGAGCCAGTACACGACGGCGCGTGAGGTGGAGGAGACGGTGATCGCGCAGACGCCGGCGGGTCCGGTGCGGGTGCGCGACGTGGCGGAGGTGGTGGAGACGTACAAGAAGCCGCTGCGGTTCGTGCGGTCGCGCGGCGAGCCGGTGATCGCGATCAACGCGCAGCGTGAGCCCGGCTCGAACGTGATGCAGGTGATGGCGGGCGTGCGTGCCGCGATCGACCGGCTCAACGCATCGGGCGGCACGCTGGACGCCAAGGCGAGGAGCATGGGGCTGGACGGGACGCTTCGGCTGCGGCAGGTGTACGACCAGACGATCTACATCGAGCAGGCGCTGTCGCTGGTGCGGAGCAACCTGTGGCTGGGCGGGTCGCTGGCGGTTCTGGTGCTGCTGCTCTTCCTGCGGTCGCCCCGGCCGGTGCTGATCGTCGCGCTCGCGATCCCGATCTCCGTGATCGGAGCGGTGGTGGCGATGGTCGCGCTGGGCCGGTCGCTGAACGTGGTGAGCCTTGCGGGGATGGCGTTCGCGACGGGGATGGTGGTGGACAACGCGATCGTGGTGATTGAGAACATCTACCGGCACCTGGAGATGGGCAAGAGCCCGATGCGAGCGGCGGTGGACGGGGCGCAGGAGGTGTGGGGCGCGGTGCTGGCGGCGACACTCACGACGATCTTCGTGTTCGTCCCGGTGCTGCTGATCCGCGAGGAGGCGGGGCAGTTGTTCCGCGACATCTCGCTGGCGATCTGCGCGGCGGTGGGGCTGAGCCTGCTGGTGTCGGTGTCGGTGATCCCGACGGCGGCGGCCCGGGCGCTGCGGCCGGTGCGTGCGCGGGAAGCGAAGGCACGACCGAAGCCGGCGGGGCGCGTGCGGCGTGCGTGGCGCGCCGTGGTGGCTGTGGTGCGCGGTACGGGAGCAGCGCTGCACGCGATCCCGGACCTGATCGGGCGCATGACGCACGCGCTGCTGGGGAGCGTCGTGGCGCGGGTGCTGGTGGTCGTGGGGTTGACGGCGGCGTCGATCGTCGGGAGCCTCGCGCTGATGCCTCCGGCGGACTACCTGCCGACAGGGAACCGGAATCTCGTGTTCGGGCTGCTGATCCCGCCGCCCGGGTACAACCTCGAGCAGCAGGACCGGCTGGCGGATCGGATCGAGTCGGTGGTCAGGCCGTACTGGGAGGCGTCGGGGACGGACGAGCGCGCGCGCGCACTCCGGGCGAAGCTGCAGCCCGTGCCCGTGTTCGATTGGGCGCGGGGCGGCCCGGGCGATCCGATCGTGCCGCCGACGCTGGGGAACTACTTCCTGGTCTCGTTCGATGGGATCATGTTCCACGGCGGGATCGCGGACGATGATCGGCGCGTCGTGGACCTGATCCCGCTGTTCCAGCACGCGACGCGGCAGGAGGCGTTGCCGGGGGTGTTCGCGTTCGCGTTCCAGGTGCCGCTGTTCCGGCTCGGCGGCTCGACGGGATCGGCGATCAAGATCGATTTTTCTGGGGACGACCTGCGCGCGGTGACGGACTCGGCGGCGGCGGCGCTGGGCGCGTTGTTCGGGAAGTACGGGCCTGGTGTGGTGCAGCCCAGCCCGTCGAACTTCAACGTTTTCGGGCCTGAGATCCGGGTCAGGCCGAAGTTGCGTGAGCTGGCGGATGTCGGGATGACGCCGATGGAGCTTGCGCTGGCGGTGCAGGCGGCGGGGGACGGGGCGATCGTGGGCGAGTACCGGCTTGGGAGCGACACGATCGACCTGAAGGTGATCCTGGCGGAGGCGGTGGATCGGAGGCTGCTGGAGGGGCTGGAGGACGTGCCGGTGGCGACGCCGACGGGGCACGTGGTGCCGCTGTCGAGCGTGGCGGACTTTGAACGGACGGTTGCGCCGCCACAGATCAACCACGTCGGTCGTCAGCGGTCGGTGACGCTGCAGTTCACGCCGCCGCCGGGGCTGCCGCTGGAGCGTGCGGTGGATGAGATCGAGGCGCTGCTGGCGGAGATGCGTGCGGACGGTCGGATCGCACCCGGCGTGGCGACGGGGTACGCGGGATCGGCGAGCAAGTTGCGTGCGGTGCAGAGCGCGCTGCTGGGCGACGGGACGCTGCTGGGTGCGCTGGAGAGTTCGCTGGTGCTGGCTCTGGCGACGGTGTATCTGCTGATGTGCATCCTGTTCCAGAGTTTCCTCAGGCCGCTGGTGATCATGTTCAGTGTGCCGCTGGCGACGCTGGGTGGGTTCGCCGCGCTGGCCGTCGTGCACGCGTGGAGCGTGAAGGACCGCTACCTGCCGGTGCAGTCGATGGACGTGCTGACGATGCTGGGGTTCATCATTCTGATCGGCGTGGTGGTGAACAACGCGATCCTGATCGTGCACCAGTCGCTGAACTTCATGCGTGGGAGCGAGGATGCGCCGGCGATGGAGCCGCGCAGGGCGATCGCGGAGGCCGTGAAGTCGCGCGTGCGCCCGATCTTCATGGGGACGCTGACGTCGGTGGGCGGGATGGCGCCACTGGTGCTGATGCCGGGGTCGGGGTCGGAGTTGTACCGCGGGCTGGGGAGCGTGGTGGTCGGTGGGCTGCTGGTCTCGACGGTGTTCACGCTGCTGCTGGTGCCGATGCTTTTCAGCCTGTTGACGGATGCGCAGGTTGCGCTGAGACGTGTGCATGAGGCTCGCCGGGGCGCGGCGGCGGCAGTCGGAGCGGGCGCGACGATGAGTCCGGATGAGAAGTAGGAGAAGCGGAGACGGGGCCTGCAAGGCCCGGCCCCAGGAGGAGTTCTCGGGCGTTGGAGCGGGGATCGGCAGTGGGGTGGTCGGGTGTGTGTGGGTCGTGCGGGGACAGTTATTGCGAGCGGGTTGGAGGGGTGAACTCCCGGAGTGGGGCAGTCGATGAGTTCGGTGGAGGTGCTTCATGGCCCAGCCGAACCCGTCGTGGGGCGCGTTGCCGCCGTTGCCGAGCCTGTACGCGAACGACCCGGCGATGAAAGAGGTGGTGGAGGAGTTCATCGGTGACATCCCCGAGCGTGTGCGGAGCATCCGCACGGCGTTCGAGTCCGGGAACCGCGTGGACCTGACGCGGCTGGCGCACCAGCTTCGCGGGGCCGGGGCGGGGTACGGGTATCCCGCGCTGACGTCGGCGGCCGGCGCGCTCGAGGACCAGTTGCGCGCGCTGCCGAACGACGGTGCGATCGCGGCAGTCGCGCAGGAGGTGGACGAGTTGATCATGCTCTGCGAGCGGGCGGCGCAGGGAGGGAGGAACGGCTCGAACTGATCGTGGATCCGCGGTTGAGTGACGACGCGCTGGGCTGGGGGACGACGAACCGATGGAACCCGAGGCGAACAGGCACGAGGACGCGCAGCCGGTCGCGCTGGTGATCGATGATTCGGCGGACGTGCACCGTCTGTTGCGAGCGCGACTGAAGCCGGAAGGCCTTCAGCTGCTGCAGGCGCTGAGCGGACCCGAGGGGCTTGCGCTGGCTTCGTCGAACCCTCCGGCGGTGGTGCTGCTGGACCTGGACATGCCGGAGATGGACGGGTTCGAGGTGCTCCGGAACCTGAAGGAGAACGCGGCAACACAGCACATTCCCGTGATCGTGCTGTCGGGGCTTCAAAGCCCGCAGGACAAGGTGACGGCGTTCGACCTGGGTGCGGTGGACTACGTGACCAAGCCGTTCGACCTCACGGAGCTGCGCGTGCGAGTGCGGGCCGCGCTGAGGCTGAGCCAGTTGCTGACGATGCTGTCGCAGCGAGCGCAGATCGATGGCATGACGGGCCTGTGGAACCGCGCGCACTTCGACAAGCGCTGGCCCGACGAGGTGTCGGGGTGCGTGCGGCACGTTCGCGCGCTCTCGATGGCGATCCTGGACATGGACCACTTCAAGTCCGTGAACGACACGTACGGGCACCCGGCGGGCGACGCGGTGATCCAGGGGATGGCGACGCTGCTGCAGCGCGAGTGCCGACAGTCGGACGTGGCGTGCCGGATGGGGGGCGAGGAGTTCGCGGTCATCATGCCCGACACGAGCGTCGAGGCGGCGCTGGTGCTGTGCGAGCGAATCCGCGCGGGATTCGAACAGCACGTCTGGCAGCGGCACCCCGAACGCCACGTCACGACCTCGATCGGGCTTGTGGGCTCGTCGGGATCGGCGACACTCTCGGCAGAGGAGTGGATCGAGGCGGCGGACCAGAACCTCTACCGGGCAAAGGCGGAGGGGCGTAACCGCGTCGTCGCGACGGACGTGACGCCCAGCGTGAAACTCGCCAAGGCAGGGTGACGCTCTCTTTGATCTCGGGACTCACTCGGGGACTCGCTCATCCCGGGCGTGTTCGAGCGTGCGCTCATCGCGGGCGTGTTTGAGGATGTCGAGGTCAGAAGGGGAAGGCGACGCCCGCGTAGAACATGGGGGCATCGCGTGAGGGGTTCTCGTCCTGGCCGTTGATGCGTGCGTTGGAGATGTGGTGCCAGCGGACGCCGAGGATGAGGCGTGCGCCGTCGTCGGTGATTCGTCGGGTGACGCCGGCGCCGGCACGGGGCATGAGGTTGACGTTCGTGCCTCCCTGGGGTACGTCGTCGGTGTTGAGGAGGAGTCCGATGCCGGCGTCGGCGTAGACGGTCCACGCGAGGTCTTCGGACTTGATGAAGTGCCATCGGAAGACGAGGTTCGGGTTGAATCCGTAGGCGTTGTCGTGGGGCTGATCGTGGTACCAGCCGCCGAGTTCGAGCATCATCTCGACGTCGTCCACGAGGAACCTGCTCCAGGCGATGTAGGCGTTGTAGTCGGTGTTGTCGGAGAAATCCGGCGCGACGCCGCCGCCGATGGTGAGCCAGGTGGAGCCGGCGCGGGTGAACTCGCCGGGATTGCGCCACCAGTTCGTGGATGGTGTGCCGGGTGCGGTGTTGTCGGGTTGAAACTCGACACGAGCGGGCGCGGCGGAGAGGCGGTAAGCGTCGTCGTCGGCGGCCGCTGGTGCGCCGAGGCACGCTGCCAGGGCAACGGCACAGGTTCGTGGGGCGATCATGGAGGGGAGGGTAGCGTCGGCGCGGGGTGCGCGGCGTCGTGGTAGACCTTCCAGTCGAAGGTCTCGATCAGGGCGTTGACGATCTCGTGCGTGGGCGTGGGGACACCGACGCGCCGCGCGTGCTCGATGATCTGGCGGTTGAGTTGGCCGACCTCGCTCTCGCGGCCGAGGCGGACGTCCTCGACCATGCTGGGCGTGTGGTCCGAGGCACGCCGGAGCAGGATGCGGGCGGCGGCAAGGTAGTCGTCGCCGAGGGGGAGGCCCTCGGCGCGGGCGACGGCCGCACCCTCGGCGAGCAGGCGTTCGACGATCATCGAGGCGGGTGAGTCGAGCACGGGTCCGATGCCCGCGTTGACCAGCGCGGCGACCGGGTTCATCGCGGCGTTGACGACGGCCTTTTCCCACACGCGGCGCTCAATGGCAGGCTCGTAGGTGGTCTCGAGGCCAGCACGGCTGAGGAGGGCGGCGATGGCGCGGCAGACCGGCTCGTGGGCCGGCTCGATGGATCCGATGGCGTGCGGAGGCGCGTTCAACGTGACGCGAACTTCTCCGGTGGCGGGGTGCATGGTTGCGCCGAAGCCGAGGACCATGCGCAGCACGCCGGCATGGGCGAGCAGGTCGGCGAGCTGGCGGCCAGGCTCGATGCCGTTCTGGTAGCTGACGACGAAGAGTCCCGCGGGCTGGTCGGCCAGGCGCGGCAGGAGTGGGCGCAGGTCGGCGGCGACGCCGGGGATGGCCGTCGTCTTCGTTGCGACGAAGATCGCGCTCGCGCCCCCGATGGCGACAAGATCGTCGAGGCGACGGACAACGATGGGAGCGGCCCGGGCCTCGATCTGACCCGTGGTGCGCGCGCCGTCACGGACCAGCTGCGCGGCACGCTCCGGGCTGCGCGCGACGACGACGATCGGGACGACGCGGCCGAGGATCGCGGCGAGGCTGGTGCCCATCGCCCCCGCGCCGATGACGGCGATGCGGCGGAGCTCCCAGCGGGCGGGGTCGGGATGGATGAGGGCGCGCATTTCGGATAAGTATATCAACTATTCTTCCCCGGGGCGAGTGTGGACGGGGGCGAGCGGCGTGTGGACGATGGTTCGTGTTTGGGCAGGAAGCGGGGTGCCGAGTGGACGACGCGTGGTCGCTGGGAGGGCTGGATGGCGGGCTACCGGAGGAACTGCCGTCCTCGCCGATGGCGATGCTGAGGGCGTGGTTCGACGAGGGGCTGCGCGCGAAGGCGACGCCGAATCCGGACGCGATGGTGCTGGCGACGGCCGGAGAGGGGGGGCCTTCGGCGCGGGTGGTGCTCTGCCGCGGCATCAGCGTCGAGGACGGGTACCTGGTGTTCTACACGAACTACGAGAGCCGTAAGGGACGCGAGTGCGAGGTGAGCGGACGGGCTGCGGCCGTTTTCCACTGGGACCACGCCGAGCGGCAGGCGCGCGTCGAGGGCGTGGTGGTGCGCTCGCCCGCCGAGGAGAGCGACGTCTACTTCCGGCGTCGTCCGCTCCTCTCGCGCCTCGGCGCATGGGCGAGCGAGCAGAGCCGCCCGATGCCCTCGCGCGCGGCGCTGCTCGAACGGACGCGCGAGGTGATGGAGCGCTTCGGCATCACGCCCATGCACCTGCTGGGGGAGGGGGGGGAGGTTGAGATCCCCCGCCCGCCGCACTGGGGCGGGTTCCGGCTGTGGGCGACGAGCGTGGAGTTGTGGGTGGGGGGCGACGGCAGGCTGCACGACCGGGCGGTGTGGAGGCGCGAGGTGGGCGACCCGCCGCGCGGAGGGGGGGCGTGGGAGGCGCGGCGGTTGTTTCGACGGGGGTGCCGATCCAGACGACGGCCTGGGTGCGGGTGAAGGTGGCGCGGCCGGCGACGTAGACACGCCCGGCGCGGATGGCGATGTCGTCGGCGTTCGAGCCGCTCGGCGAGCCGGGGACGTACTGGTGCAGGTCGTGGAAACTGTCGGGGTCGTCGCCGAACCAGATGCCGGCGCGCCCGTTGGATCGGCCCACGTGCAGATCGCCCGTGGTGGCGAACATGTAGGAGTTCTTGTTGGGATGGAAGGAGGGGTGCATGTCGATCCAGCTCTCGGGCGTGTCGCGCCAGAGGATGGCGTGGTCCCTGAGGGGCTGGAAGAGCAGGGCGCTCCCGACCTGCGCTCCGGGCGCCATGCCGTTGATCTGC
>SZOZ01000014.1 GCA_030263455.1 Synechococcales cyanobacterium CNB | reverse complement strand
GCTGGAACGCACGCTCAAACTCCGACTCCTCGACTCCGCCATCACCGCCGTGGACGAACTCGAGAAGCTCGCCCTCGCAACCGAGGAGCACCCCACCGAGCGCCGACGCGCAGCAACCACCATCCTCCGTGCCGTCACCGGCCGCTATGCTCACCCCCGGTGCCCGCCCGACGCCCCATCGCCCTCATCGCCGCGGCCGTTCTCGCCGCGCACCCCCCCCACGCCGCGCACGCCCAGCAGGGCGATCAGCCCGGCGAACGCCAGCCCGATCTTCCGCCCGATCTCGACGTCCCGCCCGCGCCCGTCCTCTCACCCGAGGACGCCTTGGCCGCGTTCGCCATCCAGCCCGGCTTCCGAATCGAACTCGCCGCCGCCGAACCCCTCATCGAAGACCCCGTCGCCGCCGCCTTCGACGCCCGCGGCCGGCTCTGGGTCGTCGAGATGCGCTCCTACATGCCCGACCCCGACGGCTCCGGCGAGCGCACCCCCGTCTCCCGCATCGTCATCCTCGAAGACACCGACCGCGACGGCCGCTTCGACCACGCCACAACCTTCCTCGACAACCTCGTCCTCCCACGCGCCGTCCTTCCCATGCGCGACGGCGCGCTCGTCATCGCCCCCCCCCGACTCATCTTCGCCCGCGATACCGACGGCGACGCCCGCGCCGACGAGCAGCGCACCATCCTCGAAGGCCTCGGCGGACTCGACAACGTCGAGCACGCCGCCAACGGCCTCCTCCCAGGACTCGACAACTGGGTCCACCTCTCTCAGCACCACGCCGAACTCCGCTTCAACGGCGAGCGCTCCATCTCACGCCCCACGCCCGCCCACGGCCAGTGGGGAATCGCACACGACGACCTCGGACGCCTCTACTACACACCAAACTCCGAAGCCCTCCGCACAGACCGCTTCCCCAAGCACTACGCCGCACGAAACCCCGCACTCCGCAGACTCCTCGGCGTCGATGAGCCGACAACCAGCGACCACCGCACGTGGCCCGCCCGCGCCACCCCCGGCGTCAACCGCGGCTACCGGCCCGAGACCCTCGACGACGACTACCGACTCCGCTCCCTCACCGCCGCCTGCGGCACGCACATCTACCGCGACACCATCCTCGGCCCGGACTTCCTCGGCAACGCCTTCATCTGCGAACCCGCCGCCAACCTCGTCAAGCGATACACACTCGCCGACGACGGCGACTCCGTGCGCGCACGACAGGCCTACGAGCACGCCGAGTTCCTCACCTCCACCGACGAACGCTTCCGCCCCGTCTGGTCCCTGACCGGCCCCGACGGCGCGCTCTACATCGTCGATTTCTACCGCGGCATCATCCAGCACCGCATCTACATGACCACCTGGCTCAGGCGACAGGTCGAAGGCCGCGCCCTCGACCAGCCCATCGGACTCGGCCGCATCTGGCGCATCGTCCCCGAACACGACGACACGCGCCGTGACCCACCACCGCACGACGCCGACGACGACGCGCTCGTCAACATCCTCGCCCACCCCGCCGGCTGGTGGCGCGACACCGCCCAACGCCTCCTCATCGAACGCAACGCAACCTCCCAGGAACCCGCCATCCGCGAACTCTCCCACTCCGACGACAACGCGCTCGCCCGCCTCCACGCCCTCTGGACACTCGAAGGCCTCAACCTCCTCACCCTCGACGACGCCCGCCGCGCCGCCCGCGACCCCGAACCTTCCATCCGCGCCGCGGCCGCCCGCCTCGCCGAACCCTTCCTCGACGACCCCGCCGCGCTCGACCTCCTCCGCGCTCTCGCCGCCGACCCGACGCGCGACGTGCGCATCCAGGCCGTCCTCTCCATGGGCGAAGCCCCCGCGCCCGCGCGCCTCGCCCTCCTCGCCGAAGCGTCTTCCATCGCCGACGACCACCGCATCCCCACCGCCATCGCCAGCGGCCTGCCCGACCTCGAAGTCCCCTTCATGCGCGCCATGCTCGACTCCGGCGCTTGGACCCTCGACTCGAAGCCCACCCGCGAGATGGTCGCCGAACTCGCCGAGTGCGTCCTGCGCACCAACTCGCACGCCGCCGTTCGTGCCCTGCTCGAAATCGCCGCCGCCGAGTCCGCCCGCACGCGCTGGTTCGCGGAGGCCGCGCTCGCCCACCTCGTCGAGTCCGCGCGCCTGCGCTCCGACCGCCCGCGCGCCCTCGACCTCGACCGCGAGCCTGCGGGCTGGCCCGCCCTCGCCGACGGCGGCGCGCTCGGCGCCTCGCCCCTTGCCCGGCTCATCGACCCGCACCTGCGCTGGCCCGGGCGAGGCGAGGGCCGCGCGCCCATCGCGCTGGGCGGCGAGGCGCTGCGCCTCTTCCAGCGCGGGCGCACGCTCTACGCCGCCTGCGCCATGTGCCACCAGCCCGACGGCCTCGGCGTGCCGCGACAGTTCCCGCCCCTCGCCGGCGCGGACCTCGTCGTCGGCGACCCCGCCGCGCTGGCGAAGATCATGCTGCACGGCATGGAAGGACCGGTCGAGCGCGACGGCGTCGAGTACGACGGCCTGATGCCGCGCGCGCCGTGGGACGACGCCGAGAGCATCGCCGCCGTGATGACCTACATCCGCCGGTCGTGGGGCAACGAGGCGTCGCCGGTCGAGCCGTCGCTGGTCGAGCGGGTCCGCGCGCGGCACGCCGAGCGCGACGCGGCGTGGACGGAGGAGGAGTTGCGGGGCGAATAGACTTGGCCGAACCGTGGAGGAGTTGCCATGCCCGCCGCGACCGCGCACCCGTTCGACGCCCGCACCGACGAGACGCTCGAGATGCTCCGGCGCACGGGGCAGTACAAACGGCTGCAGACCATCCGCTCGCCCATGGACGCCGTCGTGCGGATGCGCACCGAGGACGGCGGCACCCGCGAGTGCCTGTGCTTCTGCTCGAACAACTATCTGGGCCTGGCCAACCACCCCGAGGTCGTCGAGGCCGGGATCAAGGCGCTGCGGGACTACGGCGCGGGGACGGCGTCGGTGCGGTTCATCTGCGGCACGTTCGAGCCGCACGAGCGGCTGGAAGCGACGATCGCGCGGTACATGGGGACGGAGTCGGCGTACACCTTTGTCTCGTGCTGGAATGCGACGGAGGCGCTCTTCCCAACGTTCTGCGAGGGCGGCGACGTCATCATCTCGGACGAACTGAACCACGCCTGCATCATCGATGCCATCCGCCTGACGCCGCAGATCAAGAAGGGTGTGCACAAGGCGGTCTTCCGGCACGGGGACCTGGATGCGCTGGAGCAGCGGCTGGTCGAGGCGCAGCAGAACGAGGAGATCACGGGGCAGGCGTGGGTGGTGACGGACGGCGTGTTCAGCATGGAGGGCGACGTCGCCAACCTGCCCGAGATCCGCGCCCTGTGCGACAAGTACGACGCGCTGCTGGTCGTGGACGACTCGCACGGGCACGGGGTGATGGGAACGACGGGGCGCGGCACGCACGAGCACTTCGGCATGATCGATCCGCTGAAGCCCGGCGTGCCGCACACGCGCGACGCGGCTCACCCGGTGACGGAGTGCCTGCGCGAGTCCGTCGCGCCGGGGCGCGTGGATTACTTCACGGGCACGCTCGGCAAGGCGCTGGGCGGCGGGGCGGGGGGCTTCATCGCCGGGCCGCGGCGCGGGACGGAACTGGTCGTGCAACGGGGGCGGCCGACGCTGTTCTCGAACGCGCTGCCGGTAACGGTGGCGGCGTCGGCGAACGCCGCGATCGAAATCCTGCTGCGCGAGCCGGAGCGGGTGGGACGGCTGCGCGAGAACGTGGCCTACGCGCGGCGGAAGATCGGCGAGGCCGGGTTCGAGGTGCTGGACTCGCCGACCGCCATCTGTCCCATCATCGTGCACGACACCGCCAGGGCCATCGCCATGAGCAGGCGGCTGCTCGAGATGGGCGTGTTCGTCATCGGCTTCGGCTACCCGGTCGTGCCCGAGGGGCACGCGCGACTGCGGGTGCAGATCTCGGCGGCGCACACGAACGCGCACATCGATGCGCTGGTGGATGCGTTGAGGAAGTTGTAGTGGTGAAGTGGCGAAGTTCACGGGTGTCCGATCTTGATTCTATTCCGTGTCCTTCGCGACGTTCGCGTTCAGGTCCGTCTCTCCTCGCCACCGTGGTAGTTCGTTCTCATGGCCGATGAGCATTCGAGTTGCGTCGTTCTCTCGATCGGCGACGAGTTGACACTCGGGCAATCGCTGGACACGAACTCGCGGTGGCTCTCGGCGCGGCTGCTGGATCGCGGGGTGGTGACGGTTCGGCGCGTGACGGTGCCGGACGACGCGGGGGCGATCGAGCGGGCGATGCGCGAGGCGGCCGCGGATGCGCCGCTGGTGATCTCGACGGGCGGGCTTGGGCCGACGGAGGACGATCTGACGCGCATCGCGCTCGCGGCGGCCTTGGGGGATGGACTGGTCGAGGACGCCGATGCGCTGCGGGCGATCGAGTCGTGGTACGCGGCTCGCGGGGCGCGAATGCCGGCGACGAACCGGGTGCAGGCGCAGCGGCCGAGTGGGGCGGCGTGCCTGCCGAACCCGCACGGGACCGCGCCGGGGCTGCGGGCGCGGCTGGGCGGGGCGGACGTGTTCTGCCTGCCGGGACCGCCGCGGGAGATGGGGCCGATGTTCGAGTCGTGCGTGGCGCCAGCGCTGCGGCCGCCGGCGGGGCGGGTGGTGCGAACGCGCGTGCTGCCGACCTTCGGGTACGGCGAGTCGCGGGTGGCGGAGTTGCTGGGCGACCTGATGCGTCGCGGGCGCAACCCGCTGGTGGGAACGACGGCGTCGGTGGGCGTGGTGACGGTGCGACTGCGCTACGAAGGTGTGGCGCATGAAGCGGAGAGCGCGTTAGCGACGACGGAGCGTGCGGTGCGGCGTGCGCTTGGCGCGGCCGTGCTGGCGCCGGAGGGCGAGACGCGCGAGCGGACGCTGGCGGAGGTCGTGCTCGACCTGCTGAAGGAACGCCGCGAGACGCTGGCGGTGGCGGAGAGTTGCACGGGGGGGCTGCTGGGGGCGATGCTGACGGAGGTTCCGGGATCGTCCGCGGCGTTCGCGGGCGGGTGGATCACCTACACGAACGCGATGAAGCACGCGGAGCTCGGCGTGCCGGACCGGTTCGTGCCGGACGTGGCGGATGCGCGCGCGCCGGGGGCGGTGAGCGAGGAGACGGCGCGCGCGATGGCGTTGGGCTGCCGTGAGCGTGCGCGGTTCGTGCTTCGCGGCGCGCCCGGTGTGGACCATGCGCTGGCGATCACGGGAGTCGCGGGTCCGGAGGGGGGAACGCAAGCCAAGCCTGTGGGAACGGTGTGGGTCTGTCGCGCGAGCCGCGACGGGTCGGTGGACGCTCGGCGGTTCCTGTTCCGGGGTGGGCGCGACGCGGTGCGGACGTGGTCGGCGATGAGCGCGCTGGGGATGCTGCGGCTGAAGTTGCTGGGGACGGACATGGAGTTGTTGGGGGAGATGGAGCGGGGGGAGGGGTGAGCAAATGGCAAATAGCAAATGGTCAAATAGCAAATAGGAAAGAAGGGGAGGGGGGCGGGGAGGGGAGTTGGACGGAAGAGAGGCATCGAGGGACGGGGCATCGGGGCATGAGTGGAGATCAGGGGTCGGCGCGAAGGGTGAGGAGCGAGCGGGGGGAGCGGGCCGTGCGGCATGGGTGGAGTGAAACGTACTCGGCGGCTTTCTCGCGGAGGCTCGCTGCGCACAGGAGCGCGGGCTGAAGCCCGCGGCTCTGAGTTGCGTCGCGCCTGCAGGCGGCCAGGACACCGGGGGCACCGGATGACGGCCGCTTATGGCTGCTGCGGTCAAGCCCTGACCAGGTTCACGGGCCACCCGTGCACCGGGCCCGGCCGCCTGCGGGGGCGACGGTGCCTGATGGTATGCGGAGATCGGGGTCTGGGTAGGATGGTGGCGTGACCGGTCTGCACGAGTTGTCTCCGGCGGAGGTCGCGGCGCGTCACCGTTCGCGGATGGTGAACGCGGTGCGGATGACGTTCTTCGTGCTTCTGCTGACGGTGACGCTGCTGAACGTGATCAGCGTGAGCGAGCGTGCGGGGGGCGCCGGGGCCGGGCAGGCGGGTTGGCTGGCGGAGCGGTGGTACATCCCGCTGTCGGCCGCGCTGGCGTTGTTCGTGGTGTTCCTGGCGGTGGACCTGCTGACGCCGCGGAAGAAGATCGCGACGCTGTCGGCGGTGGTGTTCGGTCTGATGGCGGGGATGCTGGCGACGATCGCGTTCGGGTTCGTGATCGACCTGGTGGCGGAGTCGTGGGACTTCGCGGAGCCGAAGGAGATCGTGGGGACGATCAAGGTGCTGGTGGGGGTGTCGCTGTGCTACCTGGGCATCTCGACGGTGCTGCAGACGCAGGACGATTTCCGGCTGGTGATCCCGTACGTGGAGTTTGCGAAGCAGATGCGGGGGACGAGGCCGCTGCTGCTGGACACGTCCGCGCTGATCGACGGGCGGGTGGTGGAGGTTGCGGGGACGGGTTTCGTGCAGGCGCCGGTGCTGATCCCGCAGTTCGTGGTGCGTGAGTTGCAGGCGCTGGCGGACTCGCGCGACGGGATGAAGCGGGCGCGCGGGCGTCGCGGGCTGGAGGTGGTGGCGAAGTTGCAGCGCAGCCCGCTGGTGGACGTGGGCATCGACGAGGCGCCGGTGCCGGGCGTGGGCGTGGACCAGATGCTCGTGGAGCGTGCGCGGCAGTTGCCGGCGGTGATCGTGACGACGGACACGGGTCTGGCGCGTGTGGCGGCGATCCACAGCGTGCCGGTGCTGAACCTGAACGACCTGGCGAACGCGCTCAAGCCGAGCGTGCTGGCGGGCGAGACGCTGCGCGTGCAGTTGATGAAGCGGGGCGAGCAGCGCAGCCAGGGCGTGGGGTACATGCCGGACGGGACGATGGTGGTGGTGGAGGAAGCGGCGGAGCGCGTGGGGAGCGAGGTCGAGGCGGTGGTGACGAGCAGCCTGCAGACGAGCGCGGGCCGGATGATCTTCGCGCGGCTTGCGGGTGCGGCGGGGGACAGCACCCCGGAGGTTGAGCAGGGGGAAGCGGCGCGTGAGGAGGCTGCGGTGGAGGGTGCGCCCGCGGCAGAGCGGGGGCCGTTCCCGCCGCATGGGCCTGCGCGGGCGAACCGGAAGAGGAATCCAAGGCGGTAGGGATGAGACGGGGCCCGCGCGGCCCCGCCCCGAGGGGGGGGATGACGGGGCGTCAGGCGCCGCCGCCCTTGATGCGGTGGACGAGCGTGGCGGCCTTGACCTCGACGCCCTTAAGGATGCTCTCGAGGGCGTCGCGGTTGGGGGCGTACTGGCGCGCGGTCTGGAGGTCGATCCACTCCTTCTCGACGAGGTCGGCGAGGGCGGTGGTGAAGGAGCTCATGCCCTCGGCGCGCGAGCCGCTGATGATGGCGGGGAGGTCGGCGTCCTCGCCCTCGCGGATCTTGTCGCGGACGACGGCGTTGGAGAGCAGGATTTCGCAGGCGGGGACGACCTTGGTCTCAAAGGTAGGGAGTGCGGGGATGAGTTTCTGGGCGCAGACGCACTTGACGGTGTTGGCGAGGGAGGAGCGGATGAAGTCGCGCTCGTCGGGCGGGAAGAACTCGAGCATCCGGGCGAGGGACTGCATGGTGTCTGCGGTGTGGAGTGTGGCGAAGACGAGGTGTCCGGTCTCGGCGGCCTGGATGCCGGCGAGGACGGTCTCGGCGTCGCGCATCTCTCCGATGAAGATGACGTCTGGGTCCTGTCGGACGACGAAGCGGAGCGCGGTCTTGAAGGAGTCGATGTCGATGCCGACTTCGCGCTGGGAGATGATGGCCTTTTTGGGGATGAAGCGGTATTCGACGGGGTCTTCGATGGTGATGATGTTGACGTCCTGGGTGCGGTTGATCTGCTCGACCATGGCGGCGATGGTGGAGGACTTTCCGCTGCCGGTGACGCCGCAGATGAGGATGAGTCCGTCGTTCTCGCGTTCGACGACCTGGGAGTAGACGGGTGGGAGGTGGAGTTCCTCGTAGCTGGGGATTTCGGCCTTGACGCGGCGGATGGCGGCGTGGACGTGGTTGCCGGAGCGGAACATGTCGATGCGGAAGCGGTCGCCGTCGGGGAGGTGCCAGGCGAAGTCGAGGTTGCCGACGTCTTCGAATCGCTGCCGCTGTCCGGGGGTGAGGATGGGATCGAGGAGGTGGTCGCACTCGTCGGCGGAGAGGGGGGGGGAATCGATGGGCCTGAGGCGTCCGCCGACGCGGTAGACGGGGGGCAGGCCGACCTTGATGTGGAGATCGGAGGCGTCGAGTTTCTTCATCGACGCGAGGAGTCGCTGGATGGTGAGGCTGCCGGTGAGCACCGAGGCCGCCTTTCTCCACCCGGGGGTGAGGCTGGGGGAGTGTAGGGGGTTGGAGAGGGGGAGATGCGGCGTGCAAGGCCCGGCCTCGGAAGCGGCGGGCCGCGCCACGGAGAGGAGTGAGGGGCGCAATGCAAAGGGCGACCGGGTTTGGACCGGTCGCCCTCGGGGATGTCGAGCGAGGTTTGTTGGATCAGTTGCGGCGGCGGCGAGCGGCGACGAGGCCGGAGAGCGCGACGAGGGCCAGCGCGCCGGGGGCGGGGATGAGGGTGCCGCTGATGATGATGTCATCGACTCGGTTGGTGCCTGCGGAGGCGGTGGTGACGTTGCTGGTGAGGCGGACGTAGATGGTGCCCTGGTTGTCGGCGGCGGCGGGGAGGGCGATAGGTCCGAAGACGGAGTCGGGGTTGAAGGAGACGCTGGACCAGGTGATGGCGTCGATGGTGTAGTTCATGAGGTCGGAGAAGTTGACGCCGTCGTTGCTGAACTGGACGCGGAAGTCTCCGGGGCCGGTGGAGCTTCTGGTCTGGCTCCATCCGAAGGTGATGTCCTGGTAGCCGATGGTGGAGGTGGTGAACTGGTACCAGTCGTTCTCGGTCCAGTTGTTGGACGAGAAGGATTCGAGCGAGCCGTTGCCGACGGGGTTGGAGTAGACGGTGGCCTGGCTGACGTGGAACCCGGTGGCGTCGCCGCCGTAGATGCCGGCTTCGGCGGCGTGTGGGCCGGCGTCGGCGGGAACGCTGACTTCGAAGGTCCAGTTGGCGAGGACGTCGGCGTTGGCCGCGGAGGCGATGCCGGCGGCGGCGAACAGAGCGATCAGGTTCTTCATCTCTTGTCTCTCCTGCGTGTGTGCGTGCTTCTCCCCCAGCGGGGGCGGATCGTCCGCGCCGGCAACGGCGCCGGTGCGCTGCGCGATCCGGTGATCTCTCCTGCCATGGGCCGATCGTGAACGGAAGAACGATCGGCGGGCCATAGGCTATCCGGTAGGGCTGGCGTGTGTGCCGACGCTTGGTGCGGAAAGACGCTAAAACTGCGCGAACCCTGGTTCGTCCGACCGAGAGAGGGAGTGGGTGTCGGCGTTGCGGGCGTGAAACTGGGGGGTTTGCGGTCGTGCAGACCCTATCGTGTTCCGAATCGGGGGTTGGATCGGGAGGCAGGGATGCCGACGAAACGGGGCAGGGCGAGCACGGGTTCGACGGTGGGGCGTTCTCGTCGAGGCGGCGGCTCGGGCGCGCCGCTGCTGGCCGCGGAGGCGATGGCGGAGAAGCAGCGTGAGATCTCGGTGTCGGAGTTCTTCGCGAAGAACCGTCACCTGCTCGGGTTCGACAACCCGCGCAAGGCGCTGCTGACGACGGTGAAGGAGGCGGTGGACAACGCGCTGGACGCGTGCGAGGAGGCGGGGATTCTGCCGGACCTGCTGGTGGAGATCGTGGAGGTGTCGCCCCCCCCCTCGGCGAGCAAGTCGGGGCGGTACCGGGTGACGGTGCGGGACAACGGGCCTGGGATCGTGCGCCGGCAGGTGGAGAACATCTTCGGGAAGCTGCTGTACGGGTCGAAGTTCCATCGGCTGAAGATGAGCCGTGGGCAGCAGGGGATCGGCATATCTGCGGCGGGGATGTACGGGCTGATGACGACGGGCAAGCCGATGGTGATCCTGACGCGGCCGAACCCGAAGAAGCCGGCGCACCACATCGAGCTGGCGATGGACACGACGAAGAACCGGCCCGAGGTGACGGTGGACCGGGAGACGGAGGAGTTCTACGCGAGTTCGACGGGAACGGGGACGAGCGTGACGGTGGAGCTGGAGGCGCGGTACGCGCGCGGGAGGGCGAGCGTCGAGGAATACCTGGAGCAGACGGCGATCGCGAACCCGCACGCTTCGATCACGTTCGTGCCTCCCGGGAAGAGCGCGGAGTCCGCGGAGGGTGACGCGGAGAGCGCGGAGCGGGAGCAGGGGAGCTGGGGGCTTGGCGATGGTGAGGACTCGGCGGCTTCGGGGGGGAACGCCGCGGACACGGGGTTCGATCGGACGACGGCGCTGGTGGATCGGGTCGTGTACCCGCGGACGGTGGGGTCGTTGCCGCCGGAGCCGAAGGAGATCCGGCCGCACCCGTACGGGGTGGAGCTGGGCACGTTCCTGACGATGCTGAAGAACGCGAAGGCGGCGCAGCTGGGCGGTTTTCTGAAGGAGGAGTTCAGCCGGGTAACGCCGGTGGTGGTGGGCGAGGTGTGCGCGAAGGCGAGCGTGAACGGGACGAAACTGAGCGGGCACACGTGGCTGAAGACGATCGACACGGAGACTGCGGAGCGGTTGTACACGGCGTTGCAGGGCGTGAAGTTGAGGCCGCCGCCTACGGACTGCCTGGCGCCGATCGGGGTCCGGCAGTTGCTGGCGGGGATGCTCAAGGGGGTGCGTGCGGAGTTTTACGCGGCATCGACGCGGGAGCCGGCGGTGTACCGCGGCAACCCGTTCCAGATCGAGGCGGCGGTGGCGTTCGGGGGCGACCTGCCGGCGGAGGAGCCGGCGCGGGTGATCCGGTTTGCGAACCGTGTGCCGCTGCTGTATCAGCAGTCGGCGTGCTGCGCGTTCAAGAGCGTGGTGGAGACGTCGTGGAAGAACTACGGGCTCGGGCAGCCGCGGGGGTCGCTGCCGGTTGGGCCGCTGGTGGTGATGATCCACATGGCGAGCGTGTGGGTGCCGTTCACGAGCGAGAGCAAGGAGGCGATCGCGGACTACGACGAGATTCGCAGGGAGATGAAACTCGCGCTGCAGGAGTGCGGGCGGAAGCTGGGAGCGTACGTGCGCAAGCGGCAGCACATGAAGCGTGAGAGTGAGCGGCGGGGCGTGTTCGAGCGGTACGTAGGCGAGGTGGCGAAGGCGTGCCACGCGATCACGGGAACGGACGCGGATCGGCTGTACGCCGCGCTGCTGGAGCAGGCGCGTCGGCGGACGGCGGTGGCGGACGCGGTGCTGGACGAGGAGGGGCGGGTGGTGAAGTCCCGCCCCGAGCCCGGGGAGGAGGACGACGGGGTGATCGTCGTGGATCGGGGCGGGGGGCCGGGGGGGAGCGACGCGCCGGCCGCGCCGGAGGAGGGCGGCGCACAGAGCCGGCCCAGTGGGGGGGGGAAGAGGCGAGCGAGCGCGAAGGAGCCTCGGGAGGCGACGCGGGAGAGCGGTGGTGCGCGGAGCGCGCCCAAGCCGGCGCGTCGGGCCAAGCCGCGGATGCGGCTGGTGGGTGGGAAGTTGGCGTCGGTGGAGGATGGGCCAGGGTTGTTCTGAACAAGGGACCTCGCGCTCACGGTTTCGGCTCGTTGGAACTCGTGGGAACCGCTCCCCCACGGTCGCGGTTCGCCGGGTGTGCGCGGCCGAGGAGGCAGACGGCGAAGGCGGCGGCGAAGCCGAGGGTGAGTTGCCAGGGGAAGGCGAGGGAGACGCCCGCGAGCGGGCGTGCCCAGGTCGTCCACGCGGTCCACAGGTTCATGGCGTTGGGCTGCACGACGAGGACGACGATGAAGCCGGTGATGAGCGCGGCAATGACGCTGGCGTTGCTTCCGCGGCGGGTGAAGAGAGCGGTGACAAAGACGGCGGCGATCCCTGCGTAAGCGAAGACCATGACGTTGAGGGCGAAGCCGAGGAGACCCCCGCCGCCGGCGTGGTCGTGCGCCCGTTGCCAGAAGACGCAGAAGGAGGCGAAAGCGCAGAGGACGAGTCCCGTGGCGACGACGGCGGCGCGGCCTGCGCGGAGGTAGTGGCGTTCGTCGCGGCGGGGCACGATGCGCCGGTAGAGGTCGTTGATGAAGGCGCCGCTCATGGCGTTGATGGTGGAGTTGAGGCTGCTGAGCGCTGCTGCGAAGAGTCCGGCCATCATGACGCCGGTGACGCCGGGGGGGAGGCGGTCGATGATGTAGCGGAGGAAGACCTGCCGGGAGTCGTCGGGCACGGAGGGGGGGGTGTTCTCGCCCATGAGGTCGGGTCGTGCGTAGTAGATCCAGAGGAGCAGGCCGACGAGGAGGAAGAGGGCGACGGAGGGGATGCCGAGGAGGATGCCGGAGATGACGGACCAGGAGCCGCGTTTGGCGTCCTTGCAGGTGAGCATGCGTTGGACGAGGTCCTGGTCCGCGCCGTAGGAAGCCAGCCCGAGCAGTGTGAAGCCGACGAGCGAGGCGAGGAGCGTGAACTGCCTGGAGGGGTCGGGGGAGAGGTCGAAGAGCCGGAGTTTGGAGCCGCCGTCGGGGGCGCCGGTGCTCCACGCGGCGATGATGTCGGCGTTTGAAGCGGGGATATCCGCGCGGATGAGGACAACGGCGAGGGCGCAGGCGCCGACGAAGACGAGCATCTGGATGGCGTCGGTCCAGATGACGCTGGCGACCCCGCCGACGAAGGTGTAGGCGATGCCGACGGCCGAGACGACGGCGATGGCGCCCAGGAGATGGAGTGGTTGTGTGTCGCCGAAGAGGACGAGCGATGCGGGGATGGCGCCGATGTAGACGCGAGCGCCGCTGGCCATGACGCGTCCGACGAGGTAGGCCGCGCTGGTGGCGACGGTTGCGGGCTGACCGAATCGTCGGCCGAGGAGTTCGTAGACAGTCTGCACGCGCGAGCGGTAAAAGGCGGGGATGAAGAAGACAGCGATGATGACGGCGGCGATCACCAGGCCCAGGTTGGTCGTGAGGTAGGTGAGATCGGACCTGAAGCCCGCCTCGGGCACGCCGATGAAGGACGCCGCGGAGAGGCTGGTGGCGACGATGGAGACCGCGACGGCCCAGACGGGCATTCGTCGCCCGCCGAGGAAGTAGTCTTCGGTTGTTCGCTGTGTCCTGCGTGCGAACCACACGCCGCTGGCGAGGAGCAGGGCGAAGTAGGCGCCGAGGGCGATCCAGTCGAGCGTGGCGAAGCCGTTGGCGTTCACTCGGCGCGGAGCATACCGGGTGTGCGGTTATCCGCGGGAGCGGTTCGTTTCGGTGGGGGGCGAGGCGGGCGTCTCGGCGCCCGGGGTTCGGCGCGGGCGCCCCTCGGGGAAGTCGCCCTGCGGTCTGCGACTCTCTGCGGCGGCGTCGGTCGTGGCTGCGCCGTCGGGGCGTTGTCCGGCGCCGCGGTCTTGCGAGGGCATGGCCATTCGCATCGGTTGCCCGTTGCCGGGCTGGATGGGCGGCGCGACGGGCCTGCCGGCCTCGTCGAGCGCGAGTCCGACAGCCTTGAGACGCTCGGCGTCCCATGGTCGGTCGAGGACTTCGCCGGGCGACGGCTCGCGGAGGAGTACCTGCTGGCCTTCGGTGAGGCCGGCGGAGATTTCGGCGAGTGTATCGGAGACGCGGCCGACGCGGACGGGCACGCGCTCGTAGCGCGAGCCGCGGGGGACGTAGACGAAGCGCACGGGTCCGTCGCTGAAGACGGCCTGCACCGGGATTGCGATGGCGTTCTCGACGCGGCCGAGCGTGAGTTCCGCCTCGGCGCGCATGGAGGGCTTGAGTTCGCCGGCGGTGTTGTCCACGTTCAGGCCGACGCGGACGGAGTATTCGCGGCGGTTGGGGTCACGCCAGCCGCCGGTCTCGGCGAGCACGCCGATGGATTCGACGCGGCCTTCGAAGGTCTCGCCGCCGGCGGCGCTGACCTTGACACGCGCGGTCTGGCCCGGTCGGATGCGCCCCGCGAGCGCCTCGTGGACCCGGACAGTGGCGACCATCTGGGTCGTGTCGGGGAGGATGATGAGGAGTTCGTTGGGACGGACCTGTCGTCCGATCTGGAGGGGGCCTTCGCCGCCGCCACCCCACATGCGCTGGTTGCGTTCGAGGCTGGTGGCGTAGACGACGAGTCCGTCGGTGGGTGCATAGACGGTGGCGGCGTCGAACTGCTCGCGCAGGCGCGTGAGGCGCGCCTCGCGGTTTCGGAACTGCCGCATCGCGCTGTCGAGGTTGGCCTGCTTGGCGGCGAGGTTGATGGCGTTGACGGCCTCGATGCGTTCGAGTTCGGCCCTGGCCTCCTCGAGGTCGGATTCGCGCGTCTTCTGGTCGCGCGGGTACTGGTAGGTCAGGTAGACGTCCTCGTCGAGCTTCGCGTTCGCCAGCCGCGCCTCGGCGTCGATCTTGTCGATCTCGTCGCGGTCGCGTTCGTCCTGGCTGATGAACCCGCGGGAGAGCAGTTCGACGGACTTCTCGAACTTGTCGCGGAGGCGGTTGACCTGTCGCTGGGCCTGGGCGATGTCGAGCGTGAGCTGCTGCTTCTTGCGGATCACCTCGCCCTCTCGCCACTGGTCGAGCGCGAGTTGGGCGAGTTCGATCTTGAGTTTGCCGGCGCGGGTTCTCGACTCGTTCTCGTTGATCTGGATCTTCAGTGCGTTCTCGGCGGCGATGAGGTCGGCCTTGGCGCGCTCGACGCGGTCTTCTTCCTCGGTGATCTGGTTGAGGAGGGCCTCGGCGTTCAGCCGCACGAGCAGGTCGCCCTTGCGCACCTGCCTGCCCTCGGGCACGATCTCCATGATCGTGGTCTGCGTCTCCAGGCCTGAGCGGACCTCGATCTGGTTGCGGGCCTCGAGTTCGCCGGTCGCGGTCGTGATGATCTCGAAGCTCATGGTCTGGGCGCGGGCGACGTCGGCGGCGGAGACCGTGCGCGCTTCGCCACCGTTCGGGCGTGCCATGGCCCAGACGGCGACGAACGCGAGGAGAAGGATGGCTGACCCCCCGACCAGAATCTTGACGATGCTCATGCCCCGGCGGTGTGCCGCGGAACTCTGCTGCTGGACTGCCATGCCGACCGCTCCTTTGTGGGGCGCGAACCGCAACCGCACGGGCAATGGACCCTCCTGAAGACCTACCGCCGAGTCGGACGGAAGTTCCGGCTCAATCCTATGGCTTGGGCGGGCTTTCGGTCCGGTCGCACGGGTTTCGTACCATCGGGTTGTGGGCACGGGGCTGCTCCAGATCGCGGCAGGGCGCAGAACGCTGCTGGTGGTGGCCGCGCCGTCGGAGGCGCAGGCCGTGCTGGCCGGGCTGGGTTGGGCGGGCGAAGTCCCCCCGGCATGGACCCTGACACCCCTGAACGAGCGGTTCGACCTGGTCATCTCGGGTGTTGGGAAGGCCAATGCGGCGGGCGCCGTGGCGCGAACGCTCGACGCATCTCGGCACGCCGCGGTTGTCAACCTGGGAGTGGCAGGATCGCTGCCTGGAGCGTCTTCACCCCCGATCGTGGGGTTGGTGGTGGCGACGGCGTCGGTGTTCGCGGACGACGGGGTCGCGACGCCGGAAGGGTTCGTAACGCAGGCAGAACTGGGTTTCCCGCCGAGCGACCTGCCGGGGATGAACGTGCCGGGAGACGATGCGCTGGTGGCGACGATGCGCACGCTCGGGGGCGTGGCGGCATGCATCGCAACGGTCTCGACGTGCTCGGGGACGGATGCGCGAGCGGCGGACGTGGCGAGACGGACGGGAGCGGTCGCCGAGGCGATGGAAGGTGCGGCGGCGGGGCTGGCGGCGCGGCGCATCGGCGTGCCGTTCGTGGAAGTGCGAGCGATCAGCAACACGACGGGGGACCGCGCATCTCAGAGATGGGATCTGCGTGGTGCGCTGGATCGGGTGCGGTGCACGGTGGGAAGGCTTTGAAGGGGAGGGCGGCGAGCACCACCTTCGGCTCAGAGCAGCCGAAGGTCGGGGCACGCGGTTCTTGCGGACGGACGTTGCGAGGGGATCAGCGGAGGAGGCTGGCGGCGACGCGGGTGGTGGCCGCGCCGACGGCCTTGGCGGACTTCTCCGCGCCCTGGTCCTTGAGTCGGCCTGCTTCGTCGAAGGCCGTGTCGGCGCGTGGGAGCGCGAACTGCTCGGGGACGACGAGGACGGCGATGTTGGAGAGGATGGCGCGGACGTGGACGAGTCCGCGCAGTCCGCCGAGGTTGCCGCCGCTGGCCGCGACGAGGCCGGCGGTCTTGCCCTTGAAGCAGCCGAGCGGGCCGCCATCGGCGTCGCGCGGGCGGGAAACCCAGTCGATGGTGTTCTTGAGCAGCGGGGTGATGGAGGAGTTGTACTCGGGGCAGGCGATGAGGAGGGCGTGATGCTGGAGGAAGAGGTCCTTGAGGCGGTGGGCGTTGTCGGGGATGCCCTCGGCGGCTTCGAGGTCGCCGTCGTAGATGGGGAGCGGGTAGTCGGTGAGGTCGAGGAGCGTGACGGCAGCGCCGGCCTCCTGCGCGCCGGCGGCGGCGACACGGAGCAGTTTCTTGTTCATCGAGTCGCGGCGCGAGCTGCCGGCGAAGGCGAGCACTTTCGGGCTGGTCATGGCGTACACCCCCGGGGGTTCGGGGATGGTATGCGGGAGGGATCGCGGGAGTGACGGTGGGGAGTCGGGAGGGGGGGGTGTGCGTAGGCCGCGGGGGTATGGGGCCTGCACGGCCCCGCACCGGGCGTGTGATTACTGCTGGGAGAGGCTCTGGTAGAGCATGTGCGCATTGCCGTCGGGGTCGAAGAAGGTGGCGAGCCGGACCATGCCCTCGATGGTCATGGTGTCTCCGTCGAAGCGGACCTTGTGTGATTCGAGGGTGGCGCGGGCTTTGTCGATGTCGTGGACGCCCCAGGTAGGGACGGGGCCCGCGCCGACCCTGGGGCGATCGACCTGGGAGAGGCCGACGTTGACGCGTGCAACGGGGCTTGCGACTTCGGCCCACCCGATGTGGTCGGCGCGGTAGAGGAGTTTCATGCCGAGGACGCTGGTGTACCAGTCGATGGCCTTGTCGAGGCTGCTGACCTGGGTGGCGATGGTGAGCCCGCCGTCGTACTTGGGGGTGCCGGTCATGGTTTCGCTCCGTGGTTGTGCCGCCGCGGGTTGCGGGGGCGGTAGTCATAAAGTATAGTGGCTATACTTCTGAGTCAAGGCCGGTGGCCGGAGGGTGGTGGCAGAGGGAGCCATGGATGGCGGCGGCTGGAGCGACAGTGAGGGTTTGCCCCGAGGCGCTGGTGAACCTGTTCCATCGCCGATGGTGCCTGCCGGTGATCGCGGAGGTCCACTGGTCGGCGGCGAGCAGGGACTCGACCGGCGCGCGGTTCATCGGGCTGATGCACCGGCTCGGCGTGGGGCGGGGCGCACTGCGCGAGACGGTGGAGTTCGCCACCGCGCACGGCTGGCTGCGCCGGAACCCCGGCTACGGGCACCCGCTGCGACCGGAACTCGTGCTCACGTCGCGCGGGGCGCGGATCGGGCCGGCCTGCGCGTCGCTGTGGGGGATGCTGCGCCGGCGCGGTCTGGAGGAGGTGGGTCTGCGGAAGTGGACGCTGCCGGTGGTGTGGGCGGTGGGCGAGGGGGGGGGGCGGTTCGTCGAGATTCGCGCTGCGCTACCCGGGATCACGGATCGCGCGCTGGCGGCCGCGTTGAGGTCGGCGTTGGGTGCGGGCCTGCTCTGGCGGCGCGTGTCGGACGGCTCGCCGCCGGGCGTGGTGTACGGCCTGACCCGGTCGGGGCGCGGAGCGCGTGGGGCGGTGGATCGGATTCTCGCGTCGCTGTAGGGGCTACCAAGGGCGGAGGCTTCGGGGCGCGCGCTGCGAAGGGCCGTGCAGTTCGGGGGCTCGGCGCAGGACATAGAGGGGTGCGTGGGGGGGGCAGTTGAGGCGGATGGGGAGCATGGCGTCGCCGAGGCCGCGGCTGATGCAGCAGAGCGTGCCGTCGATGCGGAGGATGCCCGACGCGAGCGAGGCCGGCAGGTCGGAGGACGTGTGCGGGATGGCGCGCGGCGAGAGGCGGACCTGCCCGCCGTGCGTGTGTCCGGCGAGCACGAGGGGCACGCGGAGTTCCGCGGCGGCGATCGCGGCGACGGGGTCGTGGACGAGGGCGATCTCGAAGCGGTCGTCGTGGGAGCGCGAGAGCGCGGCCGCGAAGAGGTCCTCGGGGTAGGACGCGGCGAGGATGCGCAGGGGGAGGTCGGGGAGATCGATGGCCCCGGTGTCGATGCAGCGGAGTCCGGGCACATCGCGCGCGAGGCGTCGCATGAGGGCGGTGTCGTGGTTGCCGAAGATGGCGACGGCGCCGTGCCTGGCTCGCCACGCCGAGGCGAGGGCGTGGAGGGTGCGGAGGGCGGCGTGCTCGTGGCCTGGTCGATCGGCGTAGTCGCCGGTGAGGAGGACGAGTTCGAGTGGCGTGCGCGGCAGGGCGGCGAGGGTTCGCCCGAGGAGGCCGGATCGGAGGCAGAGGCGTCGGACGTGCAGGTCGGAGATGTGGAGGACGCGGAAGCCGTTGAGCGCGGAGGGGAGAGAAGAGAGGGGGAGTTCGTGGGTTTCAATGGGGTAGGGTGGAACGGGTCGGCGGTAGGCGGTGTCGGGTCGCGTGTGAGGCATGGGGAGGGTCGCTCGGCGGGGCCGGTGGGGCGAGTATGATGGACCGTCGGCGGGCGTGAGGCCTGCCCCACCCGAACCGATCGGTACGCGGAGAGTCGTCATGGCCAAGATGTTCTACTCGCTCGAAGAGGCGGCTGCGAAACTCGGCAAGTCCGAGGCGGAAGTGAAGCAGATGGCGGCGAGCGGGCAGTTGCAGGAGTTCCGCGATCGCGACAGGCTGGTTTTCAAGCGCGAGCAGGTGGACCTGCTGGCGGGCGGCGACGACGCGATCCCGCTGGCGGACGAGTTGGAGCCGATCAGCCTGACGTCGTCGGGTTCGGGCAGTTCGCTCGGGGTGGAGAACCCGAAGGAGCAGACGGGGATCAGCATCTTCGACGCCGACGAGGCGGAGGAGGCGGACCCGTCGGCGCAGACGCAGATCACGGACACCGCGCTGGGTGCGGGATTCGAGATCGACGCCGGGGCGTCGGGGTCGGGCCTGCTGGACCTGACGCGGGAGAGCGACGACACCTCGCTGGGCGCGGACCTGCTGGAGGACGTGCTCGGGGGGGGGCAGGAGACTGCGGCGGCGTCGGCGGTGGGCGGGGAACCGTCCGCGCTGTTCGAGTCCACGGGCGCGGAGGCGGAGTCCGCGCCGGCGGCCGCGCCGATCTTCGTGGCGGAAGTGATCGACGGGCCGGGTTCCGGGCTGGTCGGCGGTCTTGCGCTGGGAGTGGTGGCGACGTGCGCGTTCGCGCTGGCGGTGGTGCTGTTCGCCATGACGGGGGCGTCGGCGGGGCTGCTGTCGGCGGTGGGCAACAACCACTGGATGTGGGTGGGCGTGTGCGCGGGCGTGACCCTGGTGGCGGGCGTGGTGGGGCTGGTGGTGGGGAAGAAGATGTGAACTGATTACCGCAGTGTGAGCGGTTTCGCGCCGGGCACCTGGCCGCCCTCGCGTAGCGCTCGCCCGACCGGCTCGGTCCAGGCGTCGAAGACCTCGCGCAGGCGCGGGTTGCGGCGTGGGTTGTGCTTGTAGCGGAGGGTCTCGGCGTAGGCGTCGTCCATCGGCACACCCTCGACCAGGTGGCGGTACATGGCGATGGCGCAGCCGGTCCGCTCCGAGCCTGCGCCGCATTGCACAAGTACTGGCTGTCGCTCGGGGTCGGTCATGATGCGCAGGGCCTGGGCGTAGTAGTTGGGGTTGCCGGTGGCGTCGCCCTCGAGGTCCAGGCGGACACGGACGACGCCGAGCGCGTCGGCGGTGCGCTGGGCGAGGCGTTCGCCGCGTGTGCCCGGCTCGAACGCGCCGAGATCGACGATGGTGCGGATGCCGTGCTCACGGACGACCTTCTCGGTTGCGGCCGGGGTGAGTTTGCCCGCGCGGTAGAGCACGCCCTCGGTGACGATGCCGAAGTTTTTGGGAAAGAGGTTCGGCCGCACCCACTCGCGGTAGGCGAGGACACCGCCGGCGACGATGAGGGCGACGGCGAGGGCGTTGCGGAGGAATCGTGCGACGGAGAAGGCCGCGCGTGGTTGCTCGGGCATCGCACGGATCGTAGACCCTACCATGTGTGCATGGTGAATCGCGCTGGCGCCATGGAGGGGGCCGGGGCGGGCGCGGGTCGTCCGGCGCCCGCGGCGGCTCGGGCGCGCGCGTACCCCGAAGCGGTGGATCGGCTCATCGAGCGGCTGTCGGACCTGCCTGGGATCGGTCGGCGGTCGGCGGAGCGGCTGGCGTTCCACCTGCTCAAGAGCGACGAGGCGGGGGCGATGGCGCTGGCGCGTGCGATCGCCGACGTGAAGCGAACGGTTCGGCACTGCTCGGTCTGCTCGAACTTCGCGGAGGGCGACCCGTGCGCGATCTGCGCGGACCCGTCGCGCGACCGATCGACGGTGCTTGTGGTCGAGCAGCCGAAGGACCTGATCGCGCTCGAACAGACGGGGATGTACAAGGGGCTGTACCACGTGCTGATGGGGCGGCTCAGCCCGCTGGACGGGATCGGTCCGGAGGACCTGACGGCGGGCGACCTGCTGGCGCGCGTCGATGACCCGGCGAAGAACCCCGGCGGCGTGCCGATCCGCGAGGTCGTGCTCGGGCTGAACCCGACGCTGGAAGGGGACGGGACCGCGCTCTATCTCGCCGAGGAACTGCACAAGCGCGGCGTGGCGGTGTCGCGGCTGGCGCGGGGCCTGCCGAGCGGATCGCAGCTGGAGTACGCCAACAAGGCGGTGCTGGCGGACGCCATCCTGGGGAGGCAGAAGGTAGAGTGAGAAAGCGGGGAGTGATGAAGTGACGGAGAGGTCGCGGGGCGGGTGATAGATCAGGTCATTCATGCGATTCGAGACTTCACAGCACATGCGACTCGGCCAGCAGATGAAGCTGGCGCCGCGGGTGATCCAGTCGATGGAGATCCTGCAGATGCCGCTGACGGAGCTGGAGGAGCGGATCGAGCAGGAACTGGCGGGGAACGCGACGCTCGAACTTGTCGAGCCGGGGGCGGACCGGCCCGAAGCGGGTGCGGACGCGCGCGGCGACGGCGCGGGGCAGGCGAGCGAGACCGGGGACGGGTTCGATCGCCTCGACCGCTACGAGCGTGCGAACCCGGAGGCGGCGGAGAACGAGTTTTCCGCCACGCCGCTGCGGGATCGCGGCGAGCGTGCCGTCTCGCGCAGGCTTGAGGGCGAGCGTGACGGGAAGATGGACGCGATGGCGGCCGCGCCGGCGCGTTCGGCGTCGCTGCCGGAGCAACTGCTGAACCAGTGGCACCTGGCGGATGTCGAAGAGTCGCTTCGCCGCCCGGGCGAACTCATCATCGGCTACCTCGACGACGACGGCTACCTGCGCACGCCGCTGGAGACCATCGCGGCCAACGCCCCGGCAGGGCACGACGGCGCGCGCACGGGCGTGGCGGACCTGGAGCGTGCGCTGACCGCCGTGCAGTTGTTCCTCGAACCGCCCGGCATCGCGGCACGCGACGCGCGAGAGTGCCTGCTGCTGCAACTGGACGCGATGGAGGACGGCGAGGGGTGGGACTCGGACGAGGACCGCGCGGCGACGCTGCGCGTGGCCCGCACACTGGTCTCGGACCACCTCGAAGACCTGACGCAGAACCGCCTGCCGCGGATCGCCGAGCGCGCAGGGTTGACGATCGACGAGATCAAGGCGGGGCTTGAGTTGCTGCGCCGGCTCAGCCTCGCGCCGGCGCGCCGGCTCGTCTCCGAGCAGCCCGAGCCGATCATCCCGGACGCGATCGTCGAGTACGACGAGGAGCACGACCGCTACATCGCCTACCTGAACGACTCGCGCCTGCCCAACCTGCGGATCAACAAAGAGTACGCGGAGATGGTCCGCGACCGGGCGGTGCCCAAGCGCGACCGCGAGTTCCTGCGGACGAACCTGAACAACGCGCAGTGGCTGATCGACGCGGTCGAGCAGCGCCGCCGCACGCTCCAGCGGGTGCTGAACGCGGTGGTGGACCACCAGCGCGAGTTCTTCGACTACGGCCCGCAGGCGATCAGGCCGCTGCCGATGACGCAGGTGGCCGAGCAACTCGGCATCCACGTCGCCACCGTCAGCCGCGCCGTGGCGGACAAGCACGTGATGACGCCGCGCGGCGTCGTGCCCCTGCGCCGGTTCTTCACGGGCGGCACGGAGACGGAGACCGGCGAGGAGATCTCGTGGGACGCGATCAAGGCCGCGCTCCAGGAGGTCGTGGACGCCGAGGACAAGGCGAACCCGCTCTCCGACGACGCGCTGGTGGACCGTCTCAAGGAACGCGGCATCGAGATCGCACGCCGAACGGTGGCGAAGTACCGCGCCCAACTCGGCATCCCGAGCGCGCGCCTGCGGCGGCAGTTCTGACGGGCGGCGCGGGTGGCCGGGGCCTGCGGTCGGCCGACTATACTTGCTCGCATGAACTGGCGCGAACGCATCACGTCGGACCCCGCCGTCTGCCACGGCAAGGCGTGCGTCCGGGGAACGCGCGTCATGGTGTCGGTCGTGCTCGACAACCTCGCCGCGGGTTTACTCCCGGACGAGATCGTGCGGCATTACCCCACGATCACGATTGACGACGTGCGTGCTTGCGTGGCATACGCGGCGGAACTCGCCCGCGAGCGCCTGATCCCCCATTCCCCGGACGCCGCGTGATGTCGCCTTCCTCTCCTCGATTCAAGACAGACGAGAACCTGTCGGATGAAGTCGCGGCCCGGTTGCGCGCCCACGGGTTTGACGCCGTCACGGCGAGAGAACAGGGGTTGGGAGGAAGCGACGATCGCTCGCTGCTCGGCGTTTGCTCGCGGGAGGGGCGAGCGGTTCTGACGCTTGACCTCGACTTCGCGGACATCCGGCGTTACCCCCCCGAAGGCGCACACGGGATTGTCGTGTTCAGGCTTGCGAGGCAAGACACTCGGAGCGTCGAACGGCGCCTCGATCGTGTGATCGAACTCCTGCGTACCGAGCCGCTTGCGGGCCGACTGTGGATCGTGGACGAGGCTTCGATTCGAGTGCGTGGCGGCGAGTAGAGCGCGGTCGCGCTTACCCGACGTTAATCCCCTGCCTCGCCAGGTCCACATGCCGCCAGTAGACGTGCCGATCCGGGTCGAGCATGTGCGGTTCCGCGCGCGTCCAGTGAACCGTCCCCGGTCGAAGCCACAGCACGTCCTTCTCGTAACCGACCTGCTTTCGCGTCAGGCGGTGCAGGAACAGGCGGTGGCGGCGGCGGAAGCCCGAGCGGTCGAGGGCGAAGGCGGCGTAGCCGAGCCGCGCGAGTTCGTCGTGGACGGCCTCGGGCGTCGAGCCGTTCGCGCCCAGCATCTCGCCGTTGACCTCGAGCAGCACCGCGGGCGAGCGCGACTCGACGGCACGCCTGAAGCCCGAGAGCGCCTTGTGCTCGAAGCCCTCGACGTCCAGTTTGATGAAGAGAGGCCTGTCGCTCCGCGTGTCGATCACGTCGTCGCCGCGCACGACGCGCACCTGCGCCCGGTCGAAGACGGCCTCGCCGTAGCGCTCCGGCACAGCGCCCAGCGTGCCGTTGGCGAGGTTGTCGAATCCCGGCCGCTTGTACTCGAGGGTCGCCTGCTCGTCCGACAGCCCCTCGGCGTGGACGACCACGTGCGCGAGGCGGTTCCGCTCGACGTGCCAGCGCAGCCGTTCCAGCGGCTTCGGCCCCGGCTCGAAGGCGTGGACGAGTCCCGAGGGGCCGACGCAGCCGGCCATGTGGAGGGTCACGAGGCCGATGTTCGCCCCGCCGTCCACGCACTCGTCGCCGGGCCGCACGACGCACGAGACCGCCGAGAGCACGTCCAACTCGCCGTAGCAGCCGAAGAACCAGGCGATGCGCTGGAAGAAATCGGCGAGGTCGAGCCTCATGCGGTGTCCGAAGTAACGCTCGCGGCACTCGACCGTCGGGGCGTCGCGCCAGGCGTCCTGCGAGTTCATGCCGCAGAAATGCAGGAAGTAGCCGTAGCGGGGCAGTTCGAGGTGCGCGTACATCCGCGCCAGGGGCAGGAGCAGGTCGCGTTTCGGCGGCATGGCTGGGTCGGCCATCGCCGCAAGTCTATCAGGCTGTCTCGGGCGTCGGGGCTACGGGTTCGGGCCGCCCGTGTCCTGTCGGTCGCCGCTCGCCTCGTCGCGCGCGCGGATGTTGAGCCGCACCTCGCGGTCGCCGGCCTCGAAGCGGACGGTGGTGGGGAGGTCGGCGAACTCGGCCTGCTTGGCGGCGATGCCGCGCTCGAGTTCCTCGAACGAGAGCGGCACGAACGCGATCAGCGTGCGCTGGCCCGAGCGGAGTTGGGCGATGAACTCGGCCGGGCCGGTGACGCGGACGTCGCGCAGGGCCTGGTCCTCCGGCGCGATCTCGACGATCCAGCGGGCCTGCTCCAGCGGGCCGAGCCGCAGGTGCACCGGCACGTTCGGCAGCACGATCGAGTCCGTGCGCGTGCGCAGCGTGATGGTCACGTCCACGCGCTGCGGCGCGATGAGGAGCGGATCGACGCCGACCAGGGCGGGGCCGGGCACGAGCGGCACGCCGCGCACCTGCTGCGCACGCCCCGGCGTCAGCGCGGCAAGGTCCGTGCTCGTGAGCCGGGCGACGAGCGTCGGCGTCCCGGTGAGCGCGGCGTCGGCCTCACGCGAGAGGCGCACGCGGGCGGTCTCGACGGAGGGAACGGGCTGGCCGTCGGCCTCGCCCTCGGGCACCTCGACGCGCACGGGCACGGTGCGCTCGACCAGTTCGTAGACGTAGACGGTGATGGTGGGCGGCTCGACGCGGGCGATGGTCACGCCGCGGTTGCGGAACGCCTCGTGGGCGCGCAGCACGGCGCGCAGATCGACCACCTGCTCGCCCGGGTCCGGCGGGAAGCCCTCCATGCCCGGCTCGATGGCGATGGCGCGCCGGAGTTCGTCGTCGATGCCGGCCAGCGCGGCGGTGGTCCCTTCAAGCGACAGGTTCACCTGGCCGCGCCAGTCGGTCTCGCCGGACTGCACGCGGACGAGGCGCGTGGGAGCCGCGTCGCCGCGGAGCGAGAGGTCGACTCGGCGGGTCTGTCGCTGGAGGCTCTCGCCCTCGGCGAAGACCCAGATGAGGATGGCGACGAGGGTAACGAGGCCGTAGATTTTGAGGTCGCGGGCGAGGCGGGGTCTGCGTTCGCCGGTGGCGCGGTCATTCGGTGCCATTCGCGCCTCCTGACCGGCTCTCGGCGGCCATGGATTCCGGCTCGGGCGCCGGCTCCGGGTCCTGCGAGGCGGTCGCCGATTGCCGGATCCGGGTGAGTCGTTCCTTGAGGTGGTTGCGCAGTTCGTCGGGGGTGAGCGTCGGCGTGAACCGACCGCGTTCGCAGACGCGGATGGAGCCGCGTTCCTCGCTGACGACGACGACGATGGCGTCGCATTCGCGTGAGAGTCCGACGGCGGCGCGGTGGCGCGAGCCGAGGGTCGGGTCGGGCATGTCGGCGGGATCGGCGAGTGGGAGTTGGACGTTGGCGGCGTGGATGACGCGGCCTCGGATGACGACGGCGAGATCGTGCAGCGCGGTGCCGGGGAAGAAGATGGTCTGGAGGAGGCGTGCGGAGAGGGCGGCGTCGAGGCGCGTGCCGCCCTCGGTGAGCGCGGCGAGGCCGATCTGGCGTTCGAGGACGATGATCGCGCCGAAGCGATTCTTGGAGAGATAGGCGGAAGCCTCGACGATCGGCTCGACGACCTGGGCGATCTCGCTTGGTGAGGAGCGGAAGAAGGGGGCCTCGCCGAGCCGGATAAGGGCGCGGCGGAGTTCGGGCTGGAAGATGACGACGAGGCCGATGGCGACGACGGCGAGGAATCGCTCGTAGAGGAAGGAGAGTCGCGGGAAGGCCTGCCCGCCGCCGATCATGTGGACGAGGAGGGTGGCGACGACGATGAGGACGAGCATGCCCTTCATGACGCCGGCGGCGCGGGTGCCCTGCACGAACCGCACGATGAGGAGAACAACCACCCAGATGACCGCCAGTTCGAACGCGGCCGCGAGGGCGTTGTAGGAAGCGAGCCGCTCCCAGAGATCCTGTATCCGGGGCAGGGCGAACAGGGCGAAACTCCTTACGCTCGGGCGCGTGAGTGTACCACCGGCGCATCGGGCGCGGGCTGCTCTCCGAGCGAGCGGGCGAGGTGAGCCGAAGTCAAGTGGAGCGGATCACGGAGCGACCGATGCGACTGCCCCGGAGGAAGTGGCCGCTGTTGCTGGCGTTCTGGACGGTCCAGGCGGCTGTGCTGATCGTGTTCCATGCGTTCATGTGGGGACAGAGCGGATGGATCGGGGGTTCGCAGCCGAGGCTGTGGGTGTGGCCGGGCGTGTCGGACATGCTCGACGTCTTCCGCAGCTGGGAGGGCGTGGTCACGTGTGTCGCGCTGGCGGTCGTGCCCCCGATGCTGCAGAGCGTGCTGGTGCTCCCCTTCCGGTTCGATCGGCCGCGGCGGAAGCGGGGCGTGGCGGTGTACTTCAGCCTTTCGGTTGCGGCGATCGGGCTTGGCGTGCTCGTGTCGGGGGCGGTCGGGGCGGCGGCATCGGTGATCGTGAACTACCTGCCGTCGGGGATCGACGAGGACCACGTGCTGATCGTGATGCTGGCCTCGCTGGGGGTGAGCTGGGCGGGGTGCACGACGCTGCTGGTTACGTATGTCCACGCGACGGACAAGCCGAGCGAGGCGGTGATCGCGCGTGTGGCGCGGGTTCTCTTTCGCGGGAGCGTGGTGGAGTTCGTGGCGTTGATCCCGCTGGACGTGATGGTGCGTCGCAAGACGAGCTGCTACTGCGGCGAGGGGACGTTTTTTGCGCTGCTGGGCGTGGGTTCCGTCGTCCTCATCGCGGCGGGGCCTGCCGCGTTGCTGCCGCTGCTGGCGAAGCGCAAGGCGTTCCGGCACGGCAGGGCGTGCCAGTGGTGCGGGTACGACATGAGGGGCACGCCGGAGGCGAGCGTGTGCCCCGAGTGCGGGAGGCCGTGGCGTTTCACGGCGTCGTCGTGAGCGTTGCGAGCGTGCGGTCCGGCTCGAAGCGGCCCCAGTCGGGAGAGAAGGCGAGGGCGGCGCGCAGTCGGCGGCGGTACTCGGCGCGCGGTACCTCGACGCAGCCGAACTGCGCGAGGTGTTCGCTCCAAGCCTGCGTGTCCAGCAGCGTGAAGCCGCGGCGGCGGAGGTGGGCGACGAGGTGGGCGAGGCAGACCTTGCTGGCGTCGCGGCCGCCGCAGTGGGGGCGTGAGAACATGCTCTCGGCGCAGAACGCGCCGCCGACGCACAGGCCGTAGAGGCCGCCGACGAGGGCGGGTGCCCCCCCCTTTGCGGTGGTGCGCCAGGCCTCGATGGAGTGCGCGTGTCCGAGGCGGTGGAGGAGTTCGAAGGTGTCGATGATCCAGGGGTCGATCCAGCCGCCTGGTCGGCACGGGTCGGCGCAGGCGCGGATGACGGCCGCGAAGTCGGTGTCCGAGCGGACGTCGAAGGGAGCGGTGCGGATGGTGCGTGCGAGTCGGCGGGGGAGGTGGAAGGCGTCGAGGGGGATGATGCCGCGGGGGTCGGCCTCGTACCAGCCGAGTTCGGGGGGGCGTCCCGGGCGCGTCGGGACGGCCATGGGGAAGAGGCCGCTCCGGTAGGCGGCGAGGACGGCCTCGGCCCTCTGGGTGTCGGGTTGCGCTGCCTGCGGTCGGGAGTCGGTGCCGTTCGGAGGATTCATGGGTGGGCTTGGGGACGTCGCGTTTATAGTTGGATGGTTGAGGGGCCGGTCGGGGGATGAAATCGCCGGTCGGGCGTGCCCAAAGAGGTCTCAGGCCCACGAAAGGGGATGCTCCATGAACGAGGACCTGATCGCACGGCTGCTGGACAAGGAGGTGTTCGTCTTCGTCGTCGGCGGAGCGGTGGGGATCGTCGCGATCATCTTCGGGACGGTCTCATCGATGGTGCGATCGACGGCCCGCGAGGCGTCGCGGCGCGAGATCGCGGCGTACATCGCGGAGGGGTCGATGACGCCCGAGCAGGGCGAACGGCTGATGAAGGCTGGCGAGCCGAAGAAGTGCTGATCCGGGGAGGTTGGCATGCACGAGCACCTCGCGTTCCACGTTCCGACACTGGCGAAGATCCCCGAGGAAGCGGTGGCGATCGTCGCCGTCGGGGGGGGGTTGCTCGTCGCGGTGGTCTGGGTCGTGCTTGCCACCGTGCACGCCATCGTGAAGTCGAAGGAGCGGGAGCGTTCGCGGCGTGAGATCGCGGCGTACGTGGCGGAGGGTTCGATGTCGGCGGACGAGGGCGAACGGCTGATCAAGGCGGGGGCGGAGAAGGACGAAGACGAATGACCCGCCCCGGGGAGATCGAGCGATGAATGCGCCGACGACGCTGGCGATTTCCGGCGAGATGATCGCGGTGATCGCGATCGTGGGGACGTTTGTCATGATCGTTGTCGCCGTGATTGCTTCGGCGATCAGCGGGGTGTACAAGGCGCGGGAGCGTGAGCGCACGAAGCGCGAGGTGGCGGCGTACGTGGCCGAGGGGTCGATGACGCCGGTCGAAGGGGAGCGGCTCATCAAGGCGGACATGCCGACGTGGGAGAAGGGCGAGAGTTGAGCGGAGTGGTGCGTTGGCACCCCTGCTTCCGGATCGCGTCGCTCCGGGCTTGCTCGAAGGGCGCTCCCTCACGGTCGCGGCTCGTTGGGGACACCCCTGGTCGAGTAACGATGGCCCCCTTGACTGACCGAACCCAGGCCGCCACACTATTCCATGGCGACCATCTCCGATCGTTCCGCCTCGCCCGGGGCCGCGACAGGCCCGGGGCGAGCGTCGGCGTCCACCCCCGCTGATCCGCGTCCGGCGTCCGCTGCCTCCCCCGGGCGGTCGGTGTGGGCCGGGAAGATCGCGGACGAAGGGATCACCTTTGACGACGTGCTGCTGCTGCCGCGGCGTTCTGGGGTGCTGCCGGCGGACGCGGACACGAGCACGCGGCTGACTCGGACGATCCGGCTGAACGTGCCGCTGGTCTCTGCGCCGATGGACACGGTGACGGAGTCCGCGCTGGCGATCGCGCTGGCGCAGGAGGGCGGCATCGGGATCATCCACAAGAACCTCTCGGTCGAGACGCAGGCCCGCGAGGTGGCGAAGGTGAAGCGGTCGGCCAACGGCGTCATCACCGACCCGATCACGCTCGGGCCTGAGGACACGGTCGGCCGCGCGGTGCAGTTGATGCGCCAGCACAACGTCTCGGGCTTCCCGGTGACGGACGACGGCGCGTCGGGCGTGCGGACCGGGGGGAAGGTGCTCGGCATCCTGACGAGGCGCGACCTGAAGTTCGTCGAGAACGACGCCACGCCCGTGCGCGAGGTGATGACGAAGACGAACCTCATCACCGCGCCGCCGGGGACGACGCTCGCGGAGGCCGAGGTGATCCTGAACCGCAACAAGGTCGAGAAGTTGCTGCTGGTGGACGGCCAGATGCGGCTGTGCGGCCTGATCACGATGCGCGACATCGAGCGGCTGAGCCAGTTCCCTCGCGCGAACGTGGACGAGCGCGGGCGGCTTCGGTGCGGCGCGGCGGTGGGTGTGGGGCAGATCGACCGCGTCGGCGCGCTGCTGGAGGCCGAGGTGGACGTGATCGTGGTGGACACCGCCCACGGGCACTCGGAGAACGTCGTCCGCACGGTGCGTGAGATCAAGGCGCGCTACGGCGTGCAGGTCATCGCCGGCAACGTGGCGACGGCCGAAGGGGCGAAGGATCTGGTGGCGGCGGGGGCGGACGCGGTGAAGGTGGGGATCGGGCCGGGCGCGATCTGCACCACCCGCGTCGTCACGGGCGTCGGCGTGCCGCAGGTCACGGCCATCCTCGAAGCCGTGCGCGGCGTGGAGGAGACGGGCGAGGACGTGCCGGTGATCGCCGACGGCGGGGTGCGCATGAGCGGGGACATCGCCAAGGCGATCGCGGCGGGCGCGCACAGCGTGATGATGGGATCGCTCTTCGCGGGGCTCGACGAGTCGCCCGGCGAACTCGTCATCAGCCAGGGGCGCCGCTACAAGACCTACCGCGGCATGGGGAGCGAGGGGGCGATGAACCGCGGCTCCGCCGACCGCTACGGGCAGGCCGACAAGTACGACCCGCGCGGCGCGCCGAAGGAAAAGTTCGTCCCCGAGGGCGTCGAGGGGCTGGTGCCCTACCGCGGGCCGCTCGCCGAGTTCGCCTACCAGCTGGTCGGCGGCCTGCGCAGCGCGATGGGCTACTGCGGCTGCCGCACAATCGAGGAACTCCGCACCCAGACGCGCTTCTGCCGCGTGTCGGGGGCGACCATCGTCGAGAACCACCCGCACGACATCCGCATCACGAAGGAAAGCCCGAACTACACCGTCGAACACCTCCGCGAGTAACGCCTTCACCCCGCGCCGACGCCGATGCGGCCGTCGTCGGCAGCCGGTTGGCGGGGTTTCGGCGCGGCGGCGGCGAGGGAGGCCTCGACGCCCTGCGTCGTTGCGCGGGGTGTGATGCCGCGGGCGGCGAGGTGCTGGTGCCAGGCGCGGGTGTGGACTTCCCAGAAGTGCTCGAACGAGTGGCGGATGGAGAACGGCTGCATCGACTCGTGCGCGGCGCGGCCCATGCGTGCGCGGCGTTCGTCGTCCGCGACGAGGCCGACGATGCGCTCGACCCACGCGGTCGGGTTGGCGGTGCTGAGGACGTAGCCTGTCGCGCCGTCGCGGACGACTTCCTTCGGCCCTCCCTGGTCGGTGACGAGGACGGGCAGGCCGCTGCCCTGGGACTCCATGACGACCTGCCCGAGCGTGTCGGTGACGGAAGGGAAGACGAAGAGGTCGGAGGAGGCGTAGATGTCGCTGAGTTCGCGGCCGTGGCGGAAGCCGAGGAATCGTGCCGGGGTGCGGCGGAGTTCGCGTTCCATGCGTTCGCGGTAGGGCCCGTCGCCGACGACGATGAGTTCGGCGTCGAGTCCCTGTTCGCGGCAGCGTGCGTGGGTCTGCTTCCAGACGGTGGTGAGGAAGGGCATGTTCTTCTCGACGCTCACGCGCCCGACGTAGAGGACCTTCACGCTCGCCGGGTTGACGCCCTCGAAGCGCGACCAGAGGGCGGGGTCGCGGTAGCGGGTGTGGAAGACCTCGGCGTCGAACCCGGGCATGAGTCGGGTGATGCGTTCGGGCTGGATGCCGAGGCGGACGAGTGCGTCGGCATAGTCGCCGCTGCGTGTGAAGATGGTCTGGAAGGGCTTGTAGAAGAGCCGGATGAACCGCTCGCAGGCGTAAGTGAAGGCGTGGTCTTCGAAGAGGCGGTCGATGTAGGCGGGGAAGTCGGTGTGGTAGACGCCGAGGACGGGGATGCGCAGCATTCGAGCGGCGAGGAAGCCGATCATGCCGACGGGTCCGGGTGTGGAGACATGGATGCAGTCGGGCTGGTGGTGGTCGAGGTGGCGGAGGATGGGGATGAGCGGCGGCAGGGCGACCTCGAGGTTCTGGTAGCGGGGCATGGTGGTGGCCCAGACGGGGTCGAAGTTGTGGACGTTGGGGAGGGGGGGGTACGGGAGCCGGGTGGAGGTGATGACCTGGAGGTCGCGTCCGGTGGCGTGGGCCTGCTCGGCGACGTTCTGGATGAACCGGCAGACGCCGTTGACGTCGCCGAGGGTGTCGGTGAAGAGGCTGATGCGCATGGGCCGCTCCAGAACGCTGACGCCGGAACCCGGCTCCGAGGTCTCGTGGTCGAAGCGTTCGACGAAGGGGCGTTCCTTGTTCTGGTAGAAGAGGCTGAAGATGTAGGGGAGCTGCGCGAGGTTGAGGACGGCGTAGGAGACGAGGTGGTCGATGACACCCGCGCGGTCGCGTTTGCGGAGGGCGCGCAGTCCCGAATCGGTGAGAGCGTGGTTGACGGCGGCGGCGAGTTCGTCGGCGAACTGGGCCATACGGTCGTGGTCGGAGAGGGGGGTGCCGTCGGTCCAGCGGTCGGGGTCGAGCCGCTCGCGCAGGTCGGGATAGCGCTCGAGCACGGGTCCGATGCTGGTGCGCAGGGCGCGGAGGATGGGGAGGGACCGGCGGTTGCGTCGGCGGATGACCTTGCGTTTGACGGTGTGCGCGGCGAGGCGCATCTTCGAGGGTCGAGGCAGGTCCACGCCGGCGAAGCGCAGCAGGCGCGAGGCGACGGCCTGCCCCTGCGCGGAGGCGCGGTCGGCGAAGCGGTCGGCGTAGAAGTGCGCGCCGACGCTCGTCAGCTGGTGGGCGAGGAGGGAGGAGTGCCCGCCGACGCCGCCCGCCTCGCAGCGTCCGGCCATGACGTAGCGGAAGAAGTCCCGCGGGTCGGTGATGACGCCCTGCTCGACGTGCACGCCGGTCCAGGTGCGTCCGATGTTGAGCAGGGCGTGGTCGTCCGAGCCGCCGGTGCGTGCCTTCTGCCAGGCGCGTGGCCAGAGCGGCTCCATGTGGTGGTCGCGTGCGAGTTGCTGGACGCGGGCGGGGGTGAGCGCGTCGAGGAATCGCTCGATCGGGGCGCGGTGCCCGGCGGAGTGCGCGCCGTTGAGCACCTCGAAGCCCTTGAAGAGCAACGCGGCCCGCTCGACGTGCCAGCGTGTGAGCCGTCCGTTCTGCATGTAGAGCGGGTGGGCCAGGGCGTGGGGCAGCTGGTGCTCGTGCAGCCAGGCGGCGAAGGCGTAGACGTCGTTGCGCAGGCCGAGACGGGTGAGCTGCTCGTCGAGTTCGGGCGTCAGTCCCCAGGCGAGGACGTGGAGTTTGCAGCGGTCCTCGGGGAAGTAGACGGTGACCTCCTGGCCGATGATGAAGTTCTGGAAGCCGCGTTCGTGGAGTTCGAGCGCGCCGCGGATGGTGTCGTGGTCGGTGATGGTGACGAGGTCCATGCCGCGTGCGCGTGCCTGGTCGTAGACGCGCTCGGGGGGGGAGAAGGACTCGGGGCATCCGACGAAGCCGAGCGCGGCGACCACGGGGCCGTCCGATGCCCAGGAGTGGACGTGGGTGTCCATCCGGGTGAGGACCAGGGGTGTGTCGTCCGGGTCGCGTCGGAGCGTGGACGGGGGCGGGGTGTTGTGGTGCATCGCGTCGCCTCCGCGTCGGTCGCCCTGGGCCTGACGGAACGGCGTGTCGCCGCGGTCGCCCCGCCGACCTCCTGCCGACTCTTGAAGGGTATGCGGGCATTGCCGATCGCACGGGGATCGTCGACCCGGACATGCCTTCCCGAGCAGGATTCGGGGGGGATGCACCGGAGTTTCGCGCGGCCTTTGCGCGGGCTGCACAAAGAGGTGTGGCGCTAGGATGAGGAGTTGAAACGGGGCCTGCGGGGCCACGCCCCTGTGCGAAGAAGAAGAAGAGAAGAGGTACCTCCGCGCCGGGGAGGAGGCACAGAGGAGGTGTCTGATGTCACGATTGCCGCTGATCGATCCGCGCGAGGCGACCGGCCGCGCCCGCGAGATTCTGGACGGCCCGCTGAAGGGCAAGCACTACGCGATCTTCCGGGCGATGGCGAACTCTCCTGTCGCGCTGGATGCGTATCTCGGGCTGGCGGGAGCGGTGAAGCGTGCGTCGCTCACGCCGGGCGAGCAGGAAGTGATCCAGCTGGCGGTCGCGGAGGCGAACGGGTGCGAGTACTGCCTCGCGGCGCACACGGCGGCGGGGGCGCGCGTGGGCCTGAGCGCGGAGCAGATGCTCGGCGCGCGTCGCGGCGCGATCCCGGGCGATCCGAGACTGGACGCGATCGCGAAGTTCGCCCTTGCGCTCCACGAGAAGCGGGGTCACGTGACGGACGGCGACCTGGGGTCGTTCCGTGCGGCGGGGTTCACCGACGCCCAGGTCGTCGAGGCGGTGGCGGTGTTCGCGCTGGCGACCTACACCAACGTCTTCAACCATGTGGCGGGGACGCCGGTGGACTTTCCGCCCGCACCTGCCCTCTGAGGGTGGGGAGGCCGGCGGGGCGCGATTGGGGTTTTTGCTTGTGTCCCCCCCCGTGCGGCCATACACTCGTGTACCTGAAGCCAAGGGCGAAGCCCCCGGCGACCCGCGTGCGTGCCCGCGAGCCGTCCGAGCCGACGGAGGTCGGACACGATGGCCAACGCAACCCAGACCCTGACACGACCGAAGGTTGACCTTCCGCTGACGCTGGAGCCGCCGGACCCGGCGTCGGCTCGTGTGGCAGAGCACTTCGAGACGGTCTACCGCGAAGCGGCCGGCGACGAGACCCGCGTGCCGTGGCAGGACGGCAGGGCCAACCCGGCGTTGGTGTGCTGGCTGAACGCGGAGGCGCCGCGGCTGGTGCGTCCGGGCGTGCGGGCGGTGGTGGTCGGGTGCGGGCTGGCGGACGACGTGGTGGAACTGGCCACGCGCGGGTACGACGCGCTGGGGTTCGACGTTTCGCCGACGTGCGTGGCGTGGGCGCGAGAGCGGCACCCTGAACTTGCGGATCGGCTGGTGGTTGCGGACGTGACGAGGCCGCCGACGAACCTGCGCTGCCGTTTCGAGTTGGTGGTCGAGTGCTACACGATCCAGTCGGTGCCGCCGGAGATGCGTGCGAAGGTGGTGCGCGGTCTGTTGACGCTCGCCAAGCCGCACGGAGTGGTGCTGGCGGTTGCCCGTTCGCGTCCCGAGGGCTGGCCGCTGGACGAGGTCGCTGGGCCTCCGTACCCGTTGACGAAGGTGGAACTGGTGTCGCTCTTTGAGCGTGAGGGCTTCGTGCCGGTGCGCTCGCCGGACGAGTTCGAGGACGACGAGACGCCGCCGGTGGCGCGGCTGCGGTGCGCGTTCCGCAGGGCGTGACCGGGGTTGATGCTGCTCTCCCCTCCGGGCGGGGCCTTTTACGGGGCCCCGCCTATTTCTTTTCGTCGTCGGCAGATTCGACGGCGCGCACGAGCGCGAACGCGAACTTGTGGACGCGACCTTCGTGGATCGGCTCGAAGCGAGCGGACAGCCCGTCGCGTTCGAGGCGTGCTCGCTCGTCGCTGCCGGCGTCGGTGCGGAGAGCAACGAACACGCCGGGCGGGAGCGAGCCGAGCGAGGGCAGGCCCGGTTCCCAGCGAACGGTGGCGCTCCTTCCCTGCTCGTGCGCGTGCCGCACGGCGTAGAGCAGCACTTCGGGCCGGGCCTCGACGAGGTGGTCGGCCAGGACGGTCGCGCCGTCCGGGAGGGCATCGGCGAGCGCGACGCCAGCCGCTCTGCCCGAGGTGGCGCGCGCACGCGTCTCGAACCACGCGAGGTGGGCCGCGAAGGCCACCAGAAGTGCGGCTGCCCACGCGGCGGGGTGGCCCAGCATGAGGGCGCGGGCGATGCGGGCGCGTGTCGGCGTGAAGCGGCCGGCCGCGCCGGTGAAGACATACACGACGAGCGGCGGCGCGAACACCGAGGCCGGCATCGCATAGCGAGGGTTGCTGACGCCGACGACCGTGAGGAGGACAAGCGTGAGCAGGCACGCCCACGCGAGCGTGCGCGCGGTCTCAACGTCAGGGGGAGGGATGCGCTCGCCCGCTTCGGCGCGGGCGTCCGGCCCCCAAGGGAAGAGCAGCGCGAGGGAGGAGGGCAGCATGGCGAGCAGTGCGGCGGGTGCGAGCAGCGCGACGCCGACGAGACGGTCCGCGCTCCAGAGGAAGTCGCCGACGGGCTGGGTGACGACGCTGTCGAGGCGGGCGGCCTGGCGAGCGATGGCCCAGCCGAGCAGCAGGAGCGGGACCGCGCCGAGGGCGAGCATGGTCCAGAGGCGCGGGCAGGCGAAGGGCCGGAGTGACCTCGAAACGATACAAGGCGCAAGGAGCGCGCCGAGCAGGGCCGGCGCGCCCGCCGGGCCTTTCATCGCGCCCATGAGCGCGATGCCGGCCGCGCCGAGCAGGACGACGACGATCGGCCGCGACACGGGCCGGCGCGCGAGATCGACGACGGCGAGCGCGGCGAGTTGGACGCCGAGGAGATTGAGGGACTCGATCTCCGCGCTGCGCGCGCTCGCCCAGAGCCAGGGCATGAGGAGTTGGGCGAGTCCGGCGGCGACGGCCCAGCGCGGCTCGAACCACCGCCGGGCGAACCACCATGCGGCGATCGTCATGCCGAGCATCGCCAGCGCGGAGGGAAGGCGGGCGGAGAACTCGGACGTGCCGAGCGCGGCGGCGGAGGCGGCGGTCGCCCACGCGATGCCTGGCGGCTTGCGCAGGTAAGGCTCGCCGAACAGGGTGGGGATGAGCAGGACTGAGGCAGAGGGGCCATCAGCGCGGAAACGGTCGAGCATCTCCCAGCCGGGAATGGCGCGGTGGCCCTCGGTGGAGTGCAGGCCGCCGGAGCCGAGGAAGGGCAGGCAGACGATGGCCCAGGCGATCAGGAGGATGAGGATGCTGCGCGAGGCGCGGGGGGGGGCTGCGGGAGGGCCTGGATCGCTGGTGGGCATTCGCGGGGAGAGTGTATGAAGACGGGCGCTGCAAGGCCCCGCTCCGAGAAGAGCGGCCGAGCAGCGAGGGGTGTTGCGGGACTCGACTCCCCCCTCCTCCCTCTCCCGGGGCAGTGTCTCGCAGGCCCCGTCTTTCGTTCGCTCTCCTTACTTTCCCTTCTCCGCGTCGTACCACTTCAGGAACTGCGCCAGGTCCTGCTCATCCACCGACCAGTCCAGGTTCACGTCCGCCGAGGGGTCCTTCGCGGCCAGCGCGGCCATGAACGCCGTCAGGTCCGCGCCGTCCACCTCGCCGTCGCCCGTGAAGTCCGACGCGAACCCGATGCAGTTGATGTTGATCCGGTGCAGGTAGCACGTCCGCTCCCCGCCGCTCGGGTCGCGTCCGATGTACG
>SZOZ01000013.1 GCA_030263455.1 Synechococcales cyanobacterium CNB | reverse complement strand
ACTGTCTGGAGCCGCGAATGCCGACTACGGCAAGCGCGAGCAGAGTCGAAACGATCGCGATGGCGACGAGCATCTCGACGAGGGACATGCCGCGGCACCTCACCTCTGCCCCGGCCTGTCCCTGCCTCGGGGCACTGGGAGATGCGATGCCACAGGCGGCGAAGGGACTTCCGGCGCTCGTCGCCGGTGTCGGTTTCGTGACAACGGGATCGTTGTATGTCTTCCGGGCGAACCCGGGATCTATACTCTGAACGAAGGAGAGCACTCATGCGAGCCAGCCCACTGAAGTCCGACGTTCAACATCGCCTTCTTCTCGCTATCGGCGCGACGGCCGCGCTCGCCGCCGGCACGACCGCCTTTCAGGTCCAGCCGTGGCCGATCCCTCGCTGCTGGGTCTTGAACTGCAAGGACACATGCAACGGAATCGCGTGCATCGCCTGTGTTCAGGGCAACTGCGGCAACGACAACGACCCCACGTGGTGGTGCACCTTTGGCAAGTGGAATCCGTGCAATGAAGGGGAGGAGTGAGTTCGAAGTGCGAAGGATGCTCGCCGGCATCGGCTCGCGCGCGGTATTGAAACGGACACTCGCGCTGCTTGTGGCCGTAGGCGGTGTTTCCGCGCTTGCCGTGGTGGTGACACTGTCCGTTGTCAAGGATCGGACGCCTCCTGCATGGACGCCGCGGGAGCATCTCTCGCCGGCCACCAACGATGCCTACTCCCGGATGCTGAATGAGATCAAGCCGAAGCGAGCGGTATCTCGCGAAGACGTGGAGTACGTCGTCTCATGTGTCGCATCGGACGAAATGCCCATCCGATCAATGGCCTTCTCGCTCGCGTTCGAACTCGACAGGGACGGTCAGGTTCAGGACGCCGCGAGCCGCGAGCTGATCCGGGACTGCTACCTCGCCATGCTCACCTATGGTGCGTGGGAGTACCGCGCGGGTGCGATCCGGTTCCTCCATCAGTTGGGCTGGACCACGGACCCGGACGTCCGACGCCGGATCGAACCGCTGAGGGACGATCCGAATGAACTTGTTGTCGAAGAAGTTGTCAAGGCGCTGGGCGCACCATGATGCGATCGAACGACCGTACAACCCGGTTCCGTCAGGCATTCTCAATGCTCGAACTGCTGGTCGTCATCGGCCTTCTCGCGGGTCTTGTCGCGATCCTGCTCCCCGCCTTGGGCGCCGTTCGTCGAGAAGCCAAGTCGATCATGTGCCTGAACAACCTCAGAGCTCACGGCCAGGCGATCCACGCGTACTTCTCCCTGCACTCCGACGCCCTGCTCCCTGTCGCGCACTTTCTTCCGAACCTGCCGGCGGACGAACCCGGCCTCTACGGCCCGCTTGCCGACCAGTTCTCCGTCCCGCTGCCGAAAGTTCTTCAGAACGGCACGTGCGAGCAACTGCCCCCGTTCCATTGTCCGCTCGACACGACCGTCGCTGTCAAGATCGGAGCGAGTTACTTCTATCTCGCCGGGTACTTCATGGCGGACTACGGGACGGCGGACGTGCCGAACGCCGCCCGTCAGCGAGAGATCACCGCGATGTACGAGCGGCACCCCGACACGCCTGTTGTCGACGACAGGAAGGGATGGCACACGGGCCGAACCTCGAGAGGTCAGAACGCCCTCTACTTCGATGGGAGCGCGGCCCCTCGGTAAGTCCGATCCACTCCGACAGGACATGCGGGCAAGGACCGCGAGCCGCCGTTCACGTGTGCGGGCGCAGCGCGTCCTCTCCCGCCACGCCCCGTGTCGGCAGGCCCAACTCGTGCGGGGCCCACCGGCGCAGCTGGCTCTCGCGGACGGACTCGCGCTGGGCATGGTCCTCGAACGAGCGCGGTGCGCCGCACTCGGGGCAGACCGGCTGCGTCGCGGGCAGTCCGACCAGATCGTGGCGGCAGTAGGCGCAGAACCGCCCGCCGCCGGCCTTGAACGGGCGGACCACGCTCGCCAGCGTGAAGGCGACAACGCTCACCAGCGCGGTGTAGGGGTAGAGCAGGGTCTGGAGCATCGGCAGGTAGACCGCGCCGTCCGTCCAGATCGAGAGCCGGTAGTGCAGCCACGCGATGCCGAGCAGCCCGGCCAGCCCGCCCGCGGCGGCCATGTAGCCCGAAGGCTCGCGTCGCCAACGGTACGCGAGCATCCAGACCACGAACGCATAGCCGACGAAGAACGGGATCACGTCCAGCGCCTTTCGCCCGCGTTGGCGGGCCATGCTCGCGTTCGTCCACCGATCCCCCGGGGGCGAGCGCGCGCCGGTTTCGTCATTCTAAGCCGCTAGCGGCCCGGCCGGAAGAACGCCCGCAGCGACTCGTAGATGTCGTCGCGCCCGTTCACCTTGCTCGTCAGCAGGCGCGGGCCGTCCGCGTCGGGCGCGCCGTCGGGGAACGCCTCTCGCAGCACACTGAGGAAGTTCCCGCTGCCGTAGGCCGACGCCACCTGGCAGTACCCGAAGAGGTTGCAGGCGGGGAGGAGGTTCTCCTCGAGCAGTTTCACGCAGACGCGGTTGTCCGCCTCGGAGGAGTTGTCGCCGTCGGAGAAGTGGAAGAGGTAGACGTTCCAGTCGTTGGTATCGTAGTGCTCGGCGAGAATGTCCTTGCAGAGCGCGAGCGCGGAACTGATCCGCGTGCCGCCGTCCTCGCGGATCGAGAAGAACGTCTCGCGGTCCACCTCGGCCGCGCGCACGTCGTGCACGACGTAGCGGCACTCGACGCCCTCGTAGTTGCGGCGGAGCCAGGTGTCGATCCAGAACGCCTCCAGCCGCACCAGTTCCTTCTGCTCGTCGCCCATCGACCCCGAGACGTCCATCATGTAGACGATCGCCGCGTTGCTCTGCGGCTTGCGCACCTCGTTCCACGAGCGGTAGCGCAGGTCGTCTCGGATCGGCACGACGACCGGGTTGTCCGGGTCGTACTCGCCGGATGCGATCTGCCGCTTGAGCGCCTCGCGGTAACTGCGCTTGAAGTGCCGGAGGGACGCCGGGCCGACCGGCCGGATGCCCGAATACTTGTCCTTCACCGTCGTGATGCGGTGCCGCCCGCGCGGCTTGATGCGTGGCAGTTCCAGTTCCTCGCCGAGGATGTCTGCGAGTTCCTCGAGCGTGACGTCCACTTCGGTGATGTGCCGACCTTCCTGCTCGCCCCCGGCGTCCTTGCCCGAGCCGCCCTCGCCTTCGCCCTCGCCCATGCCCACGCCGCCCGAGTTGTCGCCGTAGCGGAACGTGGGCAGGTCGATGTCGTGGAGCGGGATGGAGACGTAACGCTTGCCCTCGCGTCCGATGAGTTCGCCGCGAGAGAGGAACCGGCGCAAATCCTTACGGATCCGGCCACGCACGATCTGGCGGAAGCGTTGGTGATCCTGTTCGATCTTGCTGACCATGCGTCCGCGCGTCCTCGCCCGGTCCGTGGCGGTCGGCCGCGCCTCCATCACTCTGTACGCCCGGCATCATCGGCCGGATCGCCCCCTCCTCCCAAGCCCGATCCCGTATCCGGACCCGAGCGGGCGACGCGCCGCCCCAGCCAGGCCGTGCAGGCGATCCCCACGGGCACTGACACAGCGACTTCCGCGGCCCGATTCAGGAGGTCGGCCGCCAGCCCGAACGCCGCTGCCTCGCGTGCCGAGTCCACCCCGGCCCACGACGCCGCCACCAGTCCGATCCCCCATTCGCGCACGCCCAGGCCGTTGCCGACGAAGGGAACGAGGAACGCGGCCTGGCTGACAGCCGCGAGCACCGCCGCCGCCTCGACCGTGAGCGGGCGACCGAGCAGCGCGAACGCACAGGCATAGCGAGCGAGCCACACCAGGAGGTCCGCGTAGCGAGCGGCGGCCGCCACGGCCCAGGCGGTCCACGCCGACCCGCGCGCTGCGCCGATCGCCCACGCGCAGACGAACGCCGCGCCCGGCAGCGCGAGCACAAGCCACGACCACGATCCCCAGGGCGGCGCTGCCCGCAGCGTGAGGGCGAGCGCAAGCATCAGCCCGACCGCGCCCGCTGTCATCGCATTCGCTTCGACGAGCACGAGCACCGAGTCCCGCACGGGAATGCGGTTGAAGCGCTTGTGGTAGGCGATGCGTCCGATCATGCCCGGCCGCATCGGCAGGTAGTTGAGGAGCCATGCGCTGCCGACGAGGGCGAGCATTTCATCGCGCCGGACGTGCTGCCCGCGTGCCCGGCGCAGCGTCAACGCTCGCAACGACGCGGAGGATGCGATCCAGTTCCCCGCGGGCAAGAGGAGCGCGACTGCTATCATCCAAGCGGGCGCGGCCCGCACCGCGTTCATCGACCCCGCCATCGCGCCCCGCTGCGAAGCGACCGCCCAGACCGCGGCCGCCAGCAACAGCACGCCGACGGCATAACCGATGACGCGCCGGCGGTCCCACCGGCCTCGCTGGGCCGGCACCCCGCTCACCGCGATGTTCCGCCGAGAATGCGGCGCGGCGCGAGGTCGCGCCCTCCAGGCCCACACCGCGCATAGGTCGCACCCTCGGATCGAAGCCGCTCGCGCAGCGACGAGGCCAGCTCACGGGCGCTCGGATCACTCGAAGCCTCCGCCCGAGCGAACGCCGGGTGGTCCGCATCGACCGCGCGTGTCGCCAGCGCGAGCGCAAGCGTACCCGGGTCTTCCTCCGCGAGCGCGGCCTCGTCGAACGCCCGCATCCCTGGCTCCATCGACGCGTTCGGCAACACCGCCAGCATCATCCGCCGCTCGAACAGCCCGCACCGGCCGTACCGCTCCGCCAGCCGTTCCGCCAGCGTCTGAAGCTCCATCGGCGAGAGCGCCTCGCCCGTCGCCGCGCCGTTGAGCACGCGCGCCCTGACGCCGCCGAGCATCTCCGGGAACCGCGTGCGCGGGGCCTCCTCGACCAGCAACAGCAGATCGGCGAGCGGCAGGCGCGATTCGGCAACGGGCCGGCGGGTCTGGTAGCCGGTCAGCGCGGTCAGGCAGAGCGGCCCCGGCTCCAGGCTCCCACCGCGCCCGATCAGGAAGCCTTGCAGCACGCGCCAGTTCACCCGCAGCGTCTGCGTCGCCCGCGTTTCCGCCGCCCACCCAGAGAAGCCAGGATCGGGCCACAGGTCGAACGTCACCGCCTCCCCGGGTCGGAGCCGAAGCCGCCGCTCGAGGTCGAACATCTCGGGGCTGGAGCCGTCGAACAGTGTGCGCGTTCCCGCGTCCAGCCGCGGCGAGAGCACGATGCGCGTATTGATGGCCCGATCCTGCCCGAACCCGAGCGGGATCGGCGCGATGTTCTGGACCACGACGCGCACGCTCGCCCGCTCCAGCGCGCCCGTGTCGCGGTTCACCACTTCCGCTCGCATCGACATGAACGTCTTGGGATCGGTCGTCATGCGGTCGAGCCACGTCGGCACGCCCTCGGCGGCCCGGGCCATCGCCGCGCGCAGCGGCGTGTCGAACGGGTCCGCGCCGCCCAGCCGATTCACCTGCACCCGCGCCCACGCCCCGACCAGCGAGAGCGGCGCCCCTCGCGCCATCCGCACGTAGAGTTGCGTCGCCTCGTCGTTCCAGCCCATCGCCTCCTGCGCCGCCGCCAGCCCCGACATCACCGACACGTCGTTCTGGTTCGGCATCGCCTCCAGCAGCTCGAAGGCCAGCTCGACCTCCCCCTTGTGCAGCGCGACGAGGGCGAGCAGCACGGCCGCTTCCGGTTCTCCCTTCCCGAGCGCCCGCTCCACGACTTCTGCCTGCTGCACCAGGTACTCGTCGATCGCGCCCGCCCACGCCATGAGCGTCCAACTCTGCAACGCGAGCCGCATCAACTGCGTCCGCACCTGATTCGGATCGGTCCCCGGCGGCATCGTCTGTGGGTTGAGCGCCCGGGACGCCATCTCTTCAAGCGATTTCCGCATGTCGATCGCCGCGGCGCGCACCGTGTCCTCGTCCCCTGCCGCGCGCGCCGCCGCGATCCTGATCCGATCCAGCGCGATCCCCAGCCGCACGTCCTCGGGCCGCTTCAGCGTGTCGGTCGGCATCCGCGCCTCCTGGGCCTGCCGGAGTTCGCGCGCCGCCTGGTCCCGCATGATCGCCAGCTGCAGGTTCAGGTCTCCGACCACTTTCGCCGGCCCGGACGTCTGCATGTCGAGCACGATCGACTCGATCACCAACGTCTCGTCGCTTCCGAGGCCGGCGAGCGAGAACAGCCTCGCCGCGTTCTGATAGAACCGCTTCGCTTGGTCGAACGCCCCCGCCTGCGCCAGCATCAGCGCCAGGGCGCGGTGCACGTTCGGGTCCAGCGGGTCCGCGTACAGCAGGTGCGTCTGCAACTCGAACGCATCCACCGGGTTCGTCAGCCCCGGGCTGAAGTACGCCCACACCAGCGCGGCCGCGTCCTTGTTCGTCGGGTCCAGCTGCACCGCCTCGAGCAGCCGGGCGACGAAGTCCTCCTGGCGCCCTCGCTCGCGGAGCAGCAACGCCGCGTCCAGCGCGAGCCGGCTCCGCACCGAAGCGTCCAGCGACGCGCCCCGCTCGCCCAGCAGCCGCTCGTAGGCCGCGATCCGTTCCTCCACCGTCTGCAGCCGCTTGATCCTGTCGCTGATGAGCCGCAGTTGCGCCACCGTGTCGCGCGGGTCCAGTTCCACGAGCCTGCGGGTCAACTCCATGAACAGCGCCTGGTCGCCGCCGGCCCACGCCGCCTCCAGCCGACGCCGCACGATGAAGGCATCCTCCGGCGCGTACTCCTGCGCCATCCCCAGCAGCCGCGACGCGACTCGGAAGTCGCTGGTGACGGGTTCCGGCCTCGCCCGCAGGTCCATCAGCGCGACCCGCGCGATCGAGCGGGCGAGGAACTCGTCGGGGTCCGGGATCACCGGTGCGTACTTCTCCGCGCGCTCGGCGTCGCCGCCGTGCGCGACCCCGCCCGCGTGCGCGGGCGCGCCCAGGAGGCACACGCCGATCGCCGCGAACACCGCCACCACCGCCGAACGCCACGAGCCGATCTTCAAAGGATGCCTCCCGCGTAGACCCGGCCGAACGCTGCCAGCCACCACAGTACGCCGACGAACACCGCCGCACCCGTCGCGATCTCGACCGGCCATGACACGCGCCGGCTCACGTGCGGGAACAACCGGTCCGCCACCAAGCACGAGAACGTCAGGTGCCCCGAAGCCGCCCAGAACGCCCCGCCCACGTAGCAGGGCCACCGCGCGTGAGGCCATCGAGCCGCGCCCTCCAGCACGAGCCATGCGCCCGCGACCACCATCAGCACCGCCCACGGCGTCGCCGTCAGCACCACAAGCGTCAGGCTCACGCGGCGCGAGAGATGCACCCGGTCGCTCCCACGGGGCCGACGCCCCACGGCGGGAGTCTACACGACCCCCCCGGCCGGATGCACGGGATTTCCGACGCTTCGACGGCGAAGCCGGGGAGCACGCCTCACCCCAGCGCCATCGTCATGAGGAACTCGGCGTTGGTCTTCACCTTCTTCAGGCGGCTCTTCATCAGCTCCATCGCCTCGACGACGTTCATGTCGCTCAGCACTTTCCGGAGGCGGTGGACCAGTTCGAGTTCCTTGGGATCCAGCAGCAGTTCCTCACGCCGCGTCCCGCTCGCGCTGATGTCGATCGCGGGCCAGATCCGCTTCTCCACCAGTTTGCGGTCGAGGTGCAACTCGCTGTTGCCGGTGCCCTTGAACTCCTCGAAGATGACCTCGTCCATCTTCGATCCGGTGTCCACGAGCGCGGTTCCGATAATCGTCAGGCTCCCCCCCCGCTCGATCGCCCGGGCCGCGCCGAAGAACTTCTTGGGCCGCTGGAGCGCGTTCGAGTCCAGACCGCCCGTCATGATCTTGCCAGAGTGCGGCATCTCCGCGTTGTAGGCCCGCGCCAGCCGTGTGATCGAGTCCAGCAGGATCACCACGTCGTCCCCGAACTCGACCATCCGCTTGGCCTTCTCGATGACCACCTCCGCCACCGCCACGTGCCGGCTCGATTGCTCGTCGAACGTGCTCGCCACCACCTCCACGCTCGGGTCGGTGTTGCGGCGGAAATCCGTCACCTCCTCGGGGCGCTCGTCCACCAGCAGCACGATGATCTTCACGTCGGGATAGTTCTTCGTGATCGCCTGCGTCATCTTCTGCAGCAGCACCGTCTTGCCCGTGCGCGGCGGCGCCACGATCAGCGCACGCTGCCCCTTCCCGATCGGCGCCACCAGGTCCACCACGCGCATCTCGATCGCGTCCGGCGTCGTCTCCAGGATGAACCGCTGCTCCGGGTGCAGCGGCGTCAGGTCCTCGAAGTTCACCAGCTCGTGAATCTTCGACGGCTCGCGCCCGTTCACCTTGTCCACCCGCAGCAGCGCGAAGTACTTCTCGCTCTCCTTCGGCGGACGGATCGCCCCGCGCACGATCATCCCCTTGCGCAGCCCGAATCGACGCACCTGCGACGGCGAGACGTAGATGTCGTCAGGCCCGGGCAGGTAGCTCTGCTCAGGGCTGCGCAGGAAGCCGAACCCGTCCGGCATGATCTCCAGCGTCCCCTCGCCGAACATCAGCCCCTGCTTCGCGGCCCTGGCCTTGAGAATCTTGAAGATGAGCTCCTGCTTCGGCGTCTGCTGGAAGTCCTCCAGCCCCTCGCGGGTCGCCACCCCGAACAACTCTTCCATCTCCATCCGCTGCAACTGCGCGATGCTCAACTGGTCCTTGATCGCCTCCGGGTCGGCGTGCGCCGCGATCCGCTCCAGTTCCGCTGCCTCTCGCTCCAGTTCCTCGTCGCTCGGCAGCACGTGGTCCGGGTACGACGACCTGTAGGAGTACGACGGTCCGCCACCGCCCCCGCCGCTCATTCCCCCGCCGCCCATCCCGCCCTTGCGCTTCTTCCGCTTGCGGCGGTGCTTGCCCTGCTGATCGCCCCCCTGCCAGTCCGGCCGAGGCCCTCCCTGCGGCGGCCCACCCTGACCCGACGGTGCGACGCCTTCGGGTCGCGGGGTGCCTTGGCTGTCCGCGGGCCGGGGCGGGGCCTGACGCTCGCGCTGCTCGCCGCCGCCGTTGGAGTCGCCCCCATTCGTGCGGGACTGCTGCGGACGCTCTTCCTGCGCAACGTTCGTTGTCTTCGCCATGACTGCCAAGGTTCCTTCCGATGCTCGGGAGGGAAAGGGGGGAAACGGAGCCGCATCCCGGACGCCCTCACGAGTCGGGTCGGGGCGGCTCCGCAGAGCCTGCGTTCCGCAGCCGTTGCCACGCACCAGCCCTCGCACGCGAGGGCGACGGGGTTCAGCCCAGTTGTGAGTGGTGATCCGCTGCGGGCAATTCCGCTTCTGATTCCTCGGCCGACGAGGCTCACGGCTTTCGTGAACCCGCCCGCCGCTCTCGACACAGTATACGGCCCCCGACCCGCCCGGTGGCCACCGAAACCGAAACTTCTTACCCGGCCCGGCCCCGCCCGCCCCCGAACTCCGCCCTGGCCCGCCGCAGCACCCCCTCCACCTGCGGCCCCAAGTCAGACAGCCCGCCCGTGTTCACGATCCCGTACCGGCTCCGACGCCGCTTCTCCTCCAGCGGCATCTGGGCACGTTCGCGCCGATCGACCTCCGCCTGGTCCCACCCGCGCGAAGCCCGTACCCGCTCCAAGCGAACCTCGCGCGGCGCGTCCACGAACACCACCGCGTCGCACTCGGCGTCCACGCCCGCCTCGAAGAGCAACGGCGCATCGACGACAACCACTTCCGCGCCGCGCGACGCGGCCTCGCGGACCAGTTCCGCCCGGCGAGCGCGAACCAGCGGATGCACGAGCGATTCGAGACGACGGCGCTGCGACTCGTCATCGAACACGATCGCCGCGACCGCCGCACGGTCCACGCGACCGCCCGCGCCGATCACCCGCTCGCCCCACCACCGCCGCAACTGCTCGCGTACCTCGGGCCGGTCCAGCGCGGCCTTCGCTTCGGCGTCCGAGTCGATGACCACGCACCCGCGCCGCGCGAACTCCGCCGCCACCGCGCTCTTGCCCGCCCCGATCCCGCCCGCCAACCCGAGCACGAGCGCCTTGCCCTCACTTGGTGGCGGGGGAGTCTCGCACGCACGCCGTTCCGTCCCCGGTGTCATGAGCGTCTCGCCCGTGCGCCTGTCGATCGCTTCCTTCGCCGTAGCCCAGACCTCGTGCGGCCGGGCGATCATCACCCACGCGACCTCGATCGTGTCGGTGCCCGCGGTCGCGAACCCGATCGTTCCCAGGCCGAGCAAGCGCTCGCCGAGCGAGCGGTAGAGCACGACGTGCTGCACGCGCTCCAGCCGCGCCTCGACCGTGACGCGCCGTAGCACGCCGGACACGCGCGCCACGCGCCGATCCGTCAGCACGTAGCGCCTGCTCGCCCAGACGGCCGTTTCCCAGAACAGTTTGAGCGCGCCGACCGCCAGCACCGTCCACCCCGCCGCCGCCGCAACCCCCGGCACGCCGCCCCGCGCCGCCGGCCACGCCAACGCCAACGCCAGCACGCACAGCGCGGCCACGGGCACGACCGATCGCAGGACGATCGACAGCCCGCTCGGCCGGAGCGACACGAGCGTCCGTTCGCCCTCCGGCGCAGACCCCTCGTCTCCCTCGGCCCGCTTTGTCACTCCTTCACTCCCTCGCTTCCCCACTCCCGCCTTCGCCCTCTGTTGTTACAACGCCTCGCGCTTGAGCGTCGCGATCTCCGGGTAGTTCCGGTAATACCCGTCGTAGTCCAGCCCGTACCCCACGACGAACTCGTCCGGGATATCGAACCCGACGTACTCCGCCCGTGCGCCTTCGGCCTCGCTCACCGCGCGCCGCACGTCCTTGCGCAGCAGCACGCACGCCCGCACCGACGCCGGCGTCTGCTCCTCCACCAGCCGACGCACCATCGCGATCGTCTGCCCCGAGTCGAGGATGTCATCGACGATCACGACGTGCCGGCCCCCGAGCGTGCGCGGCAGTTCCGACCGGATCGCCGCCCCTTTGCTCTCCAGCGAGCGACCCGGGTAACTGCTCACCGCCACCAGTTCCAACCTCAACTTCAGCGGCAACTCGCGGATCAGGTCCGCGCCGAAGACCATCGCCCCGGACATGATCGGAATGATGACGACGCGGTCGCCGTCGCCCGCGCTCGCCCCGCCTCGCTCGACGTCGCGGCGCAGGTCGCTCGCGAGCGACGCCCCCAGCTCGCGCACACGCCGGGCGATGGTCTCGCGGCCGATCAGGACTCGTTCGATCTCGGGGAACACGCCGCCAGCATACCCCCGCGCCGACACCGCCCGTTCAGAACCGCTTGTGGACCGGCCGCTCCGCCGGACCGCTCACGCCCAGCACGGCCCGCGCGATCCGCAGGTCCACCGGGCGGGTGATCTTCACGTTCAGCGGGTCGCCCTCGACCACCACCACGCGCCGCCCCAGACGTTCGACCAGCGTGGCGTCGTCCGTGCAGTCGATGTTCGACTGAGCGTAGACCTCCTTGAGCAGGGCCGCCTCGTACACCTGCGGCGTCTGCACCGCCACCAGCCGATCTCGCTCGACTGTTGCCTCGACCGCACGGAGCGGATGCCGCTTGCCTGCGCCAAGGATGGCCGCGAGCGGGTCCGCGCCCGGGTCGTCCACTTCCTCGTCCGACAGGCGCTTGAGCGTGTCGGAGACTTCGATCGCAGGCACGACGGCCGGGTGGCGCGATGCCGCGTCGAACACCCGGTCCAACAGCGCCTGCGAGGCGCAGGGCCTGGCTGCGTCGTGCACCGCGACGTGCGTCGCGTCCGCGGGAACATGATCGAGCGCGGCCTTGACCGTCTCGTAGCGGTGCGTCTTCCCGCCGCGGCAGATCGACACCCCCAGCAGTCCCATCTTGTCGCCGTAACGCAACCGGAACTCGTCGAACGCGGCCTCGTCGTGCGGCCCGGCAACGACGATTCCCGCGATCGTGACGTCCGGGGAGGCGTAGTTGGCGAACAACTCGACCGTCCGCTGCAGGACAGGCCGACCGCCCAGGTCCTCGTCCAGCTTCGACCGCGCTCCCCCGAGCGGGTCCGCCTCGGCATACCGCTTGGAGTATCCGGCCGCCGGGATGAGGACTGCAACCCGCATGGCCTGAGAGCCTATCGCGGCCGGTCGGCCCCCGGCATGCCGCCTTGGTGCCGTCGCACTGGAAAAGTTTCCGGGAAACTGCCAGGTACCCTTGGAACGCCACGAACTCCGGGTATGCTTGGGCTGTGAAGCCCCCGTCTGACGTCTCTGACACGCTCGTCCCTGCGCCCTCCGGCCGTGGTGGCGGGGCGGGGCCGCTGGAGGTTCGGATTCATCGGACGGGAGAGGAACTGCTGGCGGCATTGCGGGGGGTACTGGACGCCATCCCCGGCTCGCCGCGCGGGCCGCAGGCGTTGGCCACCCGCCTGGGAATCGACAAGGTGCTGGCCAGCCGCATCCTGGCCGCGGTTCGCAGCGCGGACCCGCTTTTCGTCGTCCACCGTGCCCCCGGGCCGGAGCCGCTGCGCCGGACGGTGAGCGCGATCGCCCGCGAGGGGGTCGATGCCGCGCTGGTGCTGCGGGCCGCACGGGCGGTGGACGACTTCGAACGGCTGATCCGCGACGAGATCGGCGATCGCCAGTCCCTCGAGGCGATCGTGAGCGCGTGGGTGCCCGAGGCGCGGCGCGAGTTTGAGTTGCGCCGCAAGCAGTCGGCGTTCAAGGCGCTGAGCCACCTGCGCGGCGCGATGGTCAATGCGCTGACGGCGACGGTCTTCCTCGCGCCGTCCGCCGACGATCCGGACCGGCTGGACGTGGTGTGGGTGAACGGGCTGATCGGGCTGCTGCGTCTGCGGCCGACGGCGGCGGTGAAACTGGCGACGCGGCGCTTCGGGCCGGAGCCGCGCCGGCGCCAGCCGCTGACGCTGGACCGCGAGCCGATCGAGCGGTTGTCGCACGTGCTGGCGGAGTTCAGTTCGTCGCCGCTGCCGCCGTTCGAGGTGGTTCGCGCGGGCGACACGGTGCACTACGTGCTGGGGGGCGAGGGGTACGGGCCGCGGTCGGCGGTTGATCTTGTGATGGCGGAGGTGAACCTGTCGGAAATGCGACGGACGGTGCCGGCGGGTTCGGGGCGCAAGGGGTATGTGTTCGCGGAGGTGTCGATCCCGGCGGCGGTGATGCAGTTGGATGCGTTCGTGCACGAGGGCGTGTACCCGGGCGCGACGCCGTCGATCCGCGTGTACGACACGGCGTTCGAGGGCGTGGCGGACGCCAACGACCGGGCGCGCGACATCGACGCGCTCGACGTGGCGGAGACGGTCGAGTCGCTGGGCACGGGTCTGTCGGGCTGCCGCTCGGCGGATGTGCCGCGGTACACGGACCTGCTTCGGCAGGTGTGCGCGAGGATGCGGTGGTCGCCGGAGTCGTTCCGCGGGTACCGGTGCCGGGTCGAGTACCCGCTGTACGGGACGCAGGTGACGATGCTGTTCGATCCGGCGGGGAACGCTGGCGGGATCGGCTAAGCCCTTGCCGAGCAAGGTGTTGCGGACATTTCGCCGTTCTTCCAGCATACATATCCTTGACAACGCCCCCCCCCCCCCTGTTATACTGTTCTGGTCATGGCACCGAGGATGCGTCCCGAACTTAACCGGCGGCAGCATGGCCGCGAAGGGGGCGGAGGGCGATCGACCGTGTGGTCGCCGGCAGGTTTCAGCCTCATCGAAGTCATCGTTGTGCTCGGGATCATCACTCTGCTGATCGGCCTGCTCCTGCCCTCGCTCGGCGCGGCGCGTGAGCGGGCGCGAATGACCCGCATGGCGCTTGCCGCCAGGAGCAACGCAGCGGCCGTGATCGCGTACGCGCAGGACCACGACGACATCTATCCGATCGCCCATCCCAAAGTCGGGACCGCGATCCTGGACTGGGACGACCCGCTCCTGGCCGGCGAGTACCTCCCCAACAAACTGGCCGTGGACCCGGACGGCGTGAAGGAGTTCGGCGGCCCGCGCTTCTCACTCTCAGGCGCCTTGGTCCACCCGGCGGCGATGATGGAACCGGGAACGACGGTGCCGATCGACCTCGCGCTGAGTGCGTCCGTGCGGCAGTCACGGGTTCGCCACCCGGCCCGCAAGGGGATGATGGTCAGGTACGTGTTTCAGAAGAACGGCGATCACATCATGTGGGCTTGGAGTCCGTACGATCGCCCGCTCGCTCCGGTGGCCTGGACGGACGGCGCTGTCTCGGAGCACCGGTGCACGGACTTCACCCTCGCGCACGACTTCTTCGAGAACTGGGTCGGATTCCCGGTTCTTTCGACATGGTCCGGTGCGTCGGGCATAGACGCCCTGTCGCACCCGTGATACCCCAGAGGAGTTGAACCGATGAACATCACGACCATCAAGCGTGCGGGCTGTGCGGCCGTCGGGGCCGTGGCGATGGTGGCGCTGGCGGCGCCGAATGACTGCTACTTCCTCGTGAGCAGCGGGTGCGGTTCGGGTGAGTCATTCTGCACTGAGAACAGCATCGTCTGCGACGTCGGGTACTCGAAGTTTGTGGACACCGGCTGCGGCAGGATGGGTCCGTTCACCTACGGTCAGCTGCGGCTGTGTTACCTTCTGACGAACACGACGACCCACCCCTGCAATGAACCGCCGCCCCCCGAGAATCTCGATGGAACGGGCTGCGCTTCGGACGGGATCTGCTGCTACGCAACAAGGACGGAGGTTGGCGAGGTGCAGGGCACGATGAGCGTTCCGGGCGGGTTCCTCTGCTGCGAGCAGTCCGGCTCCCAGTGAGCGAGCACGAAGCCATGCGGCGCACAATTCGGCAACTGATCGCTTGTGGCCGGAGCCTCCTCCGTCTGTTCGTGTGTTGCACACTCGTGTGCGTTTGTCCCCCTGCCTCCGGGCAGGATGAGTCACCAGGTCCGGTGCAGAGTATCCCATCAAGAACGGAACTCGCGTCGAGTATCCGTGCTCGCTTGCCCTCGAACGGCTCGGTGTTCATGGTCTACAGGAACGACCGGAATGAGTTCGTTGCCGAGTACGATTTCACGACGCGAGCGTTTTATTCCATTCGACACTGGGAGTCGCTGACGATGCGAGAAGCGGAGGGGCGTTTCTGGAGCGGATCCGCCTCCCCGGATGGGCTGCGACAGTACGACGGATCCTGGAGCCCCGAAACCGCAGATCACGTGCTCGACGACTATCTTCCTCAACTTGCCGTCGTGCGTGCACTTGAGCACGACACTGTTCCTGTCCGCATCGAACGCTCTGCCGAGGGGGAGTTGCTGGTCATCGCAACCCTGCCGCGCGGCGCCTGGAGCCCGCCCGCGCACAAACTGTCTGATTACGAGATTCAGCGGTGGGGCGGCCCCGAGCGCCTATTCCGCGACGTAGTGTACACATTGAGGGATGATCTGACGGTCGCCTCGAAATCTCATCCGATCTACAGATCGTTCACCGATCACCCCTATCAGACGCTTCTCTACGACGTGGATCCTCGCTCGCCGGCTGGTTTGCAGGTTGTCCACACATTGCCGCAATCTCTCGCGAACTCCATACGTCTCGCCGAACTTCGCTTTGACGCGTCCGGCGACCAAGCCCGCTTCTCGAAGGACGGTGTGCTTGACTTCGTAGCCGCTCGGAGAATCGAGAAGCGCGAACGCATCCCTGTCATCACCGCGGCGGAGGCCGACGCCAACCCGCAGAATCGGCCGGTGCCTCTCCGTGGCGACAGGCCGCCCGCGCTCTCCTTGCGGACTGGGCTGATGGGCGCAGGGGCAGTTCTCGTCGCCATCGGCCTGCTCGCATGGTTCCGGATGCGGCGGGGATGAACGCCTGGCGCGCTTCCATCGCCGTCACGGTCGCTCGGTCGATCCTGGTGCTCCTCATCGCCACGTGGCTGATCGTCGCGGGAATCGGCAAGCTCGCGGACCTCGACGGTTTCGCCGAGGCGCTCCTCGCGCACCGCCTGATCGCCGGCCCGTTGATCTAGGTTGTCTCGTTTGTGCTTCCGTTCGTGGAGGTTCTCATTGGAGCAGGCGTGGTCTGGGGGCTGGCCTCCGGGTCGCCTGTGCGCCGTCTGGTTCCGCCGCTGGTCGCGGTGTTCCTTGCGTTCGCGCTCTACGCAACATGGCTTTCGATCAGCCCTCCGCCAAAGCCGGCTCCCTGCGGTTGCGGAATCTCGCGCGCCCCTGTCGAGAGCTGGTGGCCGATCGTGATTCGGAACATGGGGGCAGTCGCAGTGCTTGTGCTGTGCGCCGCCTCATCCTCGATCGCTGTTCAACGCGATGCGTCCTCGGCGTGAGAGGAACGAAACCGCAGATCAGCGGAGCAACAACACCCCCACCGGCCCCAAGGACTTTGCCACCCCTCCGCCGGGGCGGGGGAGGATGATGCACGCCGGGCAGGCGCAGGGCTGGTACTCGCTTGCGCATCGTGCTCCGTTGTGGAGCGCGGCGTGGAGAGGGCGCGGAAGGCTTGTGCCACCTTCGTCGGCGGCTCCGGGCCGACGGTGGTGCATCTCGCGGCGACACCCCGAGACGCAACGGCACCACGGTCGCGGAGCCGACCGTGACAGCACACGCGGTCGTTCATCCGTGCCGTTCACACCGTCCCGTACAAGCGATCCCCCGCGTCGCCGAGGCCGGGGCGGATGAAGCCGTGCTCGTCGAGGGCGCGGTCGATGGCTGCGGTGTAGATGGTGAGTTCGGGGTGGGCGGCGTGGAGGGCGCGGATGCCCTCGGGCGCGGCGACGAGGCACATCATGCGCAGGTCGGTCGCGCCGGCGTCGCGGAGCATGGCGATGGCGGCGATGGCGGAGCCGCCGGTGGCGAGCATGGGATCGACGAGGATGACGGGGCCGTCGCCGAGGTTGCGGGGGAGTCTGTTGAGGTAGGCGAGGGGTTTGAGAGTTCGCTCGTCGCGTGCGAGGCCGAGGTGTCCGACGCGTGCTTCGGGCATGACTTCGAGGATGCCCTCGGTCATGCCGAGGCCGGCGCGGAGTGGCTTCGAGCGGGGTCTGGACGTCGATGGTGCGCGTGGGAAAGCTGCGCGTGACCTCGAAGACCATGAGGCCTGCGATCTGGGCCATGAGGGCGCGGAAGGGGCGGTGGCCGGTGGTGCGGTCGCGCAGCCACGTCAACTTGTGCTGGATGAGCGGATGATCGAAGATGATGACGTTCGCCGGGGTGGCGGCTGGCTCGCTCATGCGCGGGTCAGCGTACCCGACGGCGGGGGAGGACGCCCGTGCCGATGACCGACGCTGACCGCGTGGCCCTGGAGGCCGCCTACGAGCAGGCGGTGAAGTCGCTGAAAGAAGGGGGGATCCCGATCGGGTCCGCGCTGGTGGACGCGGCGGGGGTGGTCGTGGCGCGCGGGCACAACCTGCGTGTCCAGACGGACGACCCGACGGCGCACGCGGAGATGGTGTGCATCCGCAACGCGGGGCGGCGGCGAGACTGGCACCGGCTGACGCTGGCCTCGACGCTGTCGCCGTGCGCGATGTGCTCGGGGACGGCGGCGCTGCACCGCATCCCGCGAGTGGTGATCGGCGAGAACAGGACGTTCCAGGGACGTGAGGACTGGCTGCGCGCGTCGGGGGCGGAGGTGGTGGTCGTGGATGATCCGCGGTGCGTAGCGCTCATGGAGCGGTTCATCCGCGAGCGGCCGGAGTTGTGGGACGAGGACATCGGAGTGCCGGGAAAGGAAACGTGACGGAGTGCGGGACACTCCGTCACCTCGTCACCGTTCGCTTTTGGCTCAGTCCTCGCCGTCGCGTGGACTGACCTCGCGCCAGCGGACAACGCGGACGGGGATGCCAGCCGCGGCGGCGGCGCCCTCGACGGGCGTGCTGAGGGCAAAGGGCATGCGCGGGGAATCGCCGTGGAGTTCGTCGGCGACGATGACAGGGGACGAGGGCGAGCCGCTGGTCCAGAGGACGGTGGAGAATGGGCCGGGCGTGCTTCCCGCGCCGCCGTCGTAGACAACGTTGTTGTTTCCGGCCTGGAAGTTGCCGGACGCGTAGACGCGGCCGCTGACGGTGGTGTTGTTTCCGGCCTGGAAGTTGCCGTTGTGGACGTAGACGTGGCCGGAGATGTCGGCGTTGTTGCCGGTCTGGAAGTTGCCGTTGACGAGGTGGAGATAGACGCGGCCTTCGCCGTTGCGGATGATCTCGAAGTTGTTTCCGGAGTTCATGTTGCCGTTGGTGAAGACGAGGGTGACATCGCCGCTGGTGGTGTTGGCGACGAATCGGAAGTTGTTGCCGACGCCGGGCATGGAGCGGAAGAAGTAGTTGCCCGCTGAGACGTTGAGCGTGCAGCCGTTGCCGGCGGAGATGTCCCGGTAGGAACCCGGCGCGATCGTGGCGGTGGCGTTGTTGCCGTAGGAGAGGTTCGTGCTGCCGCTGGAGCCTGTGGGGGGAGAGGGGAGCGAGACGCCGCTGATCTGCGCGCCCTGCAGGCCGTAGACCTGCATGGAGCCGTAGGAGAGGTTGCCGCCGGAGGAGTAGACGAGATAGTCCTCGTAGGTGGGCGTGGAGGACCGCTGGCGGATGGCTGCGACGACCTGGTTCTCGCCGGGACCGGAGACCATCTGGAGGCTGACCGGCGCGCTGCCGAGATTCGGGCCGAGGACGACGGCGGTCCAGGCGCTGCCGTCCCAGGTCCGAGAGCGGAGTCTGTTCTCGCCGTTGCGGTGCCAGGCAACAACGGCCTCGCCGTTGGGGGTGAAGGCGGTGGCGATGCGAGGCTCCATCGGGTTTTCGAGGGAGGTGTCGAGTGCGGTGATGGTGGCCCAGCTGGAGCCGTTGAAGGTGGAGGCTTCGGCGCGCTTCGTGGCCGTCGTCCACGCGGCGATCAGACGGTCGCTCCCGTCGCTCGGGTCACGTGCGACGGTCATCCATGCGACGACTCCGGACCCGCCGGAGATGGAAGCAGCGCTGCTCCACGACGCGCCGTTCCAGGTGCGGTGGCGCTTGCCGCCGCCGGACTGCCCCCAGACGACCTTGGCATTCCCCGCGTCGCCGTAGTATGCGCCGCTGAACGGCTTGCCCTCGGATGGCAGCGCGGTGGTGAGCGTGACGGCCGAGTCGAAGGTTGTACCGTTCCAGACCGAGGCCGCGAGGCGCGTGCTCGTTCCGGCGAGCAGGATCATCTCGTCGGACTCAGGCCGCTGGACGAGTTCGATCCAGCGCGGCGCGGTGTCGAGGTTGAGTCCGGAGTAGGTCTGCTCGGCGGAGACGGAGCCGCCGCTGACGACGCGGTAGTGGATCGCGGTCTGGTTGACGCTCCGGTAGACGATGAGCAGATCGCCGGACACGCCCTCGAAGCCCGCGTGCCACGTGCGTGTGAGCATCGTGCCGACGTCGGCGCAGACCTCCTCAGGGTCCGACCATGAAGACGACCCTTCGAGCGAGACCATGAGCGAGCGGTTGTCGTCCACGGCGAGGGCGGCGCGGCGGCCGTTGGGCGAGTGGTGGAGCGTCATCCACGCGATCGACCCGCCGAAGGCGGCCGGACCCGAAACGATCTCCCACGGGTTCTCCCACTCGGCGCATCGGGCGAGGCTGGCGGACGAGGACTCGGCGTAGACGAGCGTATGGCGGGGGGGGTCGGCGGACGCGGCCGCGGGAATGGCGACCGCCGATACCACTGTCATGCACGATGCGCTCAGGCTCCGTCTCTGTGCCCTCATGGCGGTCCCCTTCGGTTGCTCGGGGCCAGCCCGCGCGTGCGGCCACCCCGAACAAGCATCGGAAACACCCGGTCATGGCGCAGCCGGACCGGAGATCGACCGAGACGGTGGCGTGCCGTTTGTGAGGGGGATCGTCCGAGTAACGCGAGTTCGGAGGGAGACGGACGGGTGGGAACCGGCGGAGGGCACGACCGTCGCGGAGGATGCGGGAGAGGAAAGAAGGAAAGGGAGGGCGACGGTCGGCACGGTCAGGGGGAGTCGGCGCGGAGAGAGGCGGCGATGGCGATCTCCTGGAGGCGCACACTCTCGCGGTCGAGGGCTTCCTTGGCGGCGTGGAGCGCGTTGGGATCGACGCTGCGCCAGTCGGCGTCGGCGGCCTCGACGAGCGAGCGCAGCGCGTCGGCGATCCGGCCGAGGCTCGCGGCGTAGGCGGGGTCGAGTTCGGCACGGTGGCGTTCGAGGCGTTCGCCGATCCACTTGAGGTCGAGGCGGCTGTTTGCGACGAGGTCCACGATGCGGTGGCGTGTCATGTCCTCGCGGGCGTGCGCGAAACTCTCACGCTCGATGCGATCGACCTCCTCGGCGGAGAGGCCGTGGTTCGGGACGACCTGGAGGGAGGCGCGTCTGCCGCTGCGGCGCTCGACGGCGCGCACCGTGAGCACGCCGTTCGCGTCGATGAGGAACTCGACCTCGACCTGGGGCACACCAGCGGGCATGGGTGGGATGCCTCGCAGGTGGAACTCGCCGAGGGTTCGGCAGTCGGCGGCCATCTCGCGCTCACCCTGCACGACGCGGAGGAGGATGGAGGTCTGTCCGTCCACGCTGGTGGAGAAGCGTTCGACGGCGCGCGCGGGGACGGCGCTGTTGCGGAAGATGAGTTTGGCGACCGCGCCGCCAACGGTTTCGACGCCGAGGCTGAGTGGGATGACGTCGAGCAGGAGGGTGCCTGGGCGGTCGCCGCGGAGGATGGCCGCCTGGACGGCTGCGCCGAGGGCGACGACGCGGTCGGGGTCGAGGGCGACGTATGGGTCGCGCCCGAAGAACTCGGCGACGGCGTTGCGGACGAGGGGCGTGCGCGTCGCGCCGCCGACGAGGATGACGGCGTCGATGGAGGCGGCGTCGAGGCGGGCGTCGCGGAGGGCGCGTCGGCAGCAGTCGAGCGTTCGATCGACGAACGGGCGGATCATGGACTCGTACTCGGCGCGTGCGACAGCGCGGCGGTAGACCTCGCGCTCGTTGACGGCGATCTCGACGCTTGCCTGCTCGGCGTCGCTGAGGCGGTGCTTGACGTCGCGGGCGAAAGCGAGCAGGGCGCGGCGCGTGGCCGGAGGAAAGGCGTCGAGCGAAGCCCCCCCCTCCGGTGGGAGGCCGAGCATGGCGCGGACCTCGGTGGCGAAGAGAGCGACGAGGGAGTGGTCGGCGTCGTCACCGCCGAGGCGGGTGTCGCCGGCCGTGGAGAGCGCCTCGAAGAAGGCGGTATCGCCCTCTTGCTGTGCGGGCGTGATGCGCAGGACGGAGACATCGAACGTCCCCCCCCCGAGGTCGTAGACGACGACGGTTTCTTCTCGCCGCGTGCCCGTCGCGCCGATGCCGTAGGCGAGCGCGGCGGCCGTCGGCTCGTTGACGATGCGAACGACCTCAAGACCCGCGAGCCGCCCCGCGTGGCGCGTGGCCTGGCGCTGAGCGTCGTCGAAGTACGCGGGGACGGTGACGACGGCGCGGCGGACCTCTTCGCCGAGCGCTCGTGAAGCGCGGTCCTTGAGTTCGCGGAGGATGGACGCGGAGACTTCCTCCGGCGAGAGCGCGACCTGTCTGCCGCCGATCGGGAGCACGACACGGGCCGTGCCTCGCTCGCCAGGGGCGACGCGGTAGGCGAGGTACGGCAGGTCGCCGGCCGCGTCCCGGACGCTCCTGCCCATGAGGCGCTTGACGCTGGAGACCGTGGTGAGCGGGTGGTCGATCGCGGCCTCGGCCGCGTCGCGTCCGACGACGGCGCGCAGGCCGCCCTTGCCGTCGTCTTCGTAGCGCACGACGCTCGGGAGAAGCGCTTCGCCGCGCTGGTCGTCGATGGTGCGCGGGCCGCGTTCGTCGCAGACGGCCACGAGGCTGTTCGTGGTGCCGAGGTCGATGCCGACGATCACACCCTTGTCCGCGTTCCCGGCCATGTGTTCGACCATAGGCCGCGGTCAGGGCGTGCCATCGGCGGACCAGGCGCGCATCCAGGCGAGGGCGTTGAGTTCGTCGATGAGGGGCACGAGAGCGGCGGGTTCGGCGTGATCGCCGTCGAGCGCGACGGCCACGTGCCGCTGCGAGCCTGCGAATCCCGCGTAGACGAGCGCGACGGTCGCGTTGCCCGCAGGGCGGACGAAGGTCTCGACGTTCTGCACGCGGCCGGGGTGGTCGGCGTCGAGGACACCCGCGTCGCGCGCCAGCGACCAGACGCGGTCCACCTGCTCGCGTGTCAGCGTGCGGGCCAGGGGCGGAAAGACCTTCGGGGAGGCCGCGGGACCGACCGCGACGCGGAACGAGCCGTCCGGCTCGACGAGGTAGCAGGCGGGTCGTGACCGCGGTGGGAGTCGGTCTGTTTCGGCGATCGAGCGGGCGGACGAGAGAACGGTCACGGAGAGCGTGAAATCGGGGGGCGCGGAAGCGGTGCGCGCCGGGTCGACGGGGCGCGAGGCGCAGGAAGCGGCAAGCACGCCCGCCGCGCAGCATGCGAACACGGAGAAGAGCGGCCGCCGGTTCATGCGCGGCAGTGTAGGGCACGCGGGTGCGGGACCACAGAGGGGTTGGGCTATCCTCTGCCCCATGGAGTTGAGCATCCGCTGGCTGAACCGATATCTGGAGCCCGCCCACGCCGCGGCGGATGAGGTCGAGCACGCCCTGACGAACGCGGGCTTCCCGATCGAGTCGCGCCGCGCCACGCCTGCCGGCGACACGGTGCTCGACGTCGAGATCACTTCCAACCGGGGCGACTGCCTGAGTCAGGTCGGGCTGGCGCGCGAAGTCGCGGCGGTCACGGGTCGGCGGCTGGTGATGCCCACGTGGGTCGAGCCGCGACGGGGCGAGCCGGCCGACGGGTATCTCTCGCTCGAGAACCGCGTGCCCGAGGCTTGCCCGCGGTTCACGGCGCAGGTGATCCGAGGCGTGAAGATCGGACCCAGCCCGGCTTGGATGACGGACCTGCTGGAGTCGCTTGGGCAGCGGCCGATCAACAACGTCGTGGACGTGACGAACTTCCTCACGTTCGAACTCGGGCATCCGTCGCACGTCTTCGACCTGCGCTCGCTCGCCGGCGGACGGCTGATCATCCGGTGGGCGAAGGAGGGCGAGAAACTCAGCACGCTCGACGGCAAGGACCGGACGCTGCGGGCGGACGAACTCGTCGTCGCGGATGCCGAGCGGGCGCAGTCGCTGGCGGGCGTGATCGGCGGCGCGGAGAGTGAGGTCGGTGCGAGCACGACGGATGTCGTGCTCGAGGTCGCGACGTGGGAGCCGGCGGTCGTTCGGCGCGCGGCGCGTCGGCTGGGGATTCGGACCGACGCGAGCCACCGGTTCGAGCGCGGGGTCGCGCCGGCGGAGCTGGACTTTGCGGCGCGCCGGGCGGCCGCGCTCATCGTCGAGGTGGCGGGGGGGATGCTGTGCTCGGGGATGCTGGACGAGGGCCGGCCGCTGCCGCCGGCGCGGTCGATCCGGTTCCGGCCGTCGCGTGCCCGTGCGCTGATCGGTGTGGACGTGCCGGACGCGGAGCAGGCGCGGCTGCTGAAGTCGATCGGTATCGAGGCGGAGGGCGGCGGCGACGCGCTGACGTGCGTGCCCCCCCCCTTCCGGCTGGACCTGGAGCGCGAGGTGGACCTCGTGGAGGAGGTCGCGCGTCTGCACGGGTTGGACAGCGTTCCCGTGCGTGACTGGATGCCGGTGGCGGTGCGCCCGCCGCAGCAGCGCGAGCGGGCGTTGCGGGAGATGCACGCCGCGCTTGAGGGGCTGGGGTTCTACGAGGCGGTGACGTTCACGTTCGTGTCGGAGGACGACGCCGCGCCGTTCATGCCGCCGGGGTTGCGGATGGTGAGGGTGGACGACGAGCGTCGCAAGGCGGAGCCGGTTTGCCGTCCGAGCGCGCTGCCGAGCCTGCTGGGCTGTCGGCGCGCGAACCGAGCGGCGCAGGTCGCGCGACCTGGCGGGGTGCGGCTGTACGAGTGGTCGGCAAACTTCGCCGAGATCGACGGGCCGGGCGCGCGGACGGTCGAGAACCGCAATCTCGCGCTGCTGATGGACGTTCCGACCGCGGGATCGAAGGCGACGCACGAGGAGTTGCAGGCGGGGCTGCGCGCCATCCGAGGCGTGGTGGAAACGATCGCAGCGCGGCTCGGGGGCGAGGGCGCGGCAGTCCGGCTGGCGGCGTCGTCGCCCTACGCCGCGGCGTTTCGCGCGGACGCCTTCGCGGACGTGCTCATTCATGGAGAGCGGATCGGCAGCGTCGGCCTGCTCGCGGACGCCGTGCTGCGCCAGCACGATCTCGACCATCCGATCGCGGCCGGTGATCTCAACCTTGAGTCACTGCTCGGCCTGTTCCCGCCTCGCGCGAGCATCAGGCCGCTGCCGGCGTTCCCCCCGATCGACCGAGACCTGTCGCTGCTCGTCCCGGAGCGGATGCCGTGGGACCGGGTGCGATCGCTCGTGGAGGGCGCGAACCTGCCGCTGCTGGAGAGCGTTGAGTTCGTAGGGACATACCGCGGGAAGCAGGCGGGCGCGGGCCGTAAGAGCGTGACGCTGCGGCTGACGTTCCGCGACCCGGCGCGCACGCTGCGGCGGGAGGAGGTTGAGCCGCAGGTGTCAGGGCTGATCGATCGTGCCCGCGCGGAACTCGGCGCGGAACTGCGCGCGTGACGAGGGCGGCATGGAATGTTCGGATGTTGGGCGGTTCCCCCGGGCGGTCGCCCATGGAGCCGATACGATGGTGCGTGTCCGGCGGAGTCCGGGCGAGAGAGGAGCCGCGATGACCCAGGCCAGCACGGATGTCCGCACCGCCCGCCCTGCCGCGTCCCCGGCCGACAGGCCGTTCGTGTACGTGAACGGCGAGATCGTGCCCAAGAGCCGGGCGGCGGTGAACGTCTTCGACCACGGGCTGCTCTACGGCGACGGCGTGTTCGAGGGCATCCGCGTCTACAAGGGACGGATCTTCAAGTGCGGGCAGCACATGGACCGGCTGTACGCGTGCGCCAACCGCATCGGACTGCGGCTGGAGAAGCACGTGCCGCGCGAGGAGATGATCGACATCCAGCGGCGTTGCATCGAGGCGAACGGGCTGGTGGACGGGTACATCCGGCTGGTGGTGACGCGCGGGGTGGGGACGCTCGGCCTGAACCCGTACCTGTGCCCCGAGCCGGGGGTGATCTGCATCGCGGACCAGATCTCGCTCTACAAGCCGGAGATGTACGAGAAGGGGATGCGCGTGGTGGTGGCGCACCGGCCCAAGACGCCAATCCCCTGCCTGGACCCGCGGATCAAGAGCCTGAACTACCTGAACAACATCCTGGCCAAGTGCGAGGCGATCCACCTGTCGCAGCACCTCGGGATCACGAAGCCGGAGGACATGCTGCTCGAGGTCATCATGCTGAACCTTGAGGGACGCGTCACGGAAGGCTCGGGCGACAACATCTTCATCGTGAAGGACGGGCGTGTCTTCACGCCGCCGAGCGAGGCGGGCATCCTCGAGGGGATCACGCGGCGGTTCGTGATGCGGGAACTCGCGCCGGCGTGCGGGCTGAAGGTGGAGGAACGGGACTTCACGCTCGCGGAACTCCTGGCCGCCGACGAAGTGTTCCTGACCGGGACCGCGGCGGAGATGATCGCCGTGCGCGAGGTGCTGGAGCACGAGGGCGAGACCCGCGTGACGGCGACCCACCGCATCTCCGACGGCGAGGGACCGATCACGAACCGGCTTCGTACGCGGTTCCGGCAGATCGTGACGAGTGACAACATCCCGGAAGACTGAGCGCGGACGAGATCAGGCAACGGCGCAGGCGTCGTGTTCCGTCGCATCCGCGTGCGTGTGCGTGCGCGTCCGTGCCGCCTCGCGCCGTGCGACGAACAGGTACTCCGTGTTCCGCAGGTGGCTGATCCGTCCGACGCGCTCGCCGCGGGAGTTGTGGATGCCGATCAGCGCGCCGACGTAGCGCTTGTAGTCGTGGGCGATGACACGGACGGCCCCTTCGCCGCCCCACAGGCCACGGAGCATCGACTCGACCTCGGCGCGGGAGACGTAACCCTCGTCGCTCAGGGAGACGACAACGGCGTCTGCCCGCAGGGCTTCCAGCACGCGGCGCAGGGCGGCGGCGCAGGCGGGCCGGGAGTTGAACTCGCTGCGACGCTCGCGGCAGTCGGCCCGCTTGCAGGCCACGCCGTAGACCTCCGGCTTGTCCCAGCGCACGAGCGATTCCCAGACGTGGTAGTTGCCGAGGTAGGCGTGCTGGTTGTAGGGCGGGTCAACGTAGGCCACGTCGGCGGCGAGTCGGCGGGCCGCGTCGAGGGCGTCGAGTTGGTGCGCCTCGCCCTTGCCCTGCGCGGCCCGTGGAAGCACGACGGGCACGCGCAGCTCCAGATCGTTTGCGGCACGCCGCGCCCACCGCTTCAGGTAGGCCATCTGCACGCCCGTCGTCGAATCGACTCGGTCGGCTGCCTCCATGAGCGAGGTGAGCACGACGGCCTCCAACTCCGGCTCCAGACCCTTGCGGACGATCGCCTCGCGGACGGCGTCGATGCGCTCGCCGTTCTTCGGCATGAAGAAGCGCGAGCGGATGCAGTAGGTCTCGGTGAACCAGCCGGGGCGGCCGGGCAGGGCATTGAACTCGCGGACCAGGCGTTCGGCGTCCGGGAGGACGCCCTCGGCATCGGCCTGCACGTAGCAGCGGGCGAGCACGGCCGCGTAGGCGTTGTGGTCGTTGGCGAGGACGCGATAGCCGGCGGCCTTGAGGGCGTGACCGACGCGGGAGGTGCCCGAGAAGAGGTCGATGACGGTGCCCGCGCTCTCGACGCCGCGCACGGCGCGGAGGATGGAGGGAATGAGCGTGCGCTTCGAGCCGAGGTACTTGATCACGCCCCGTGTATCGGCCCGACGTCGGGCCGGCGCGCACGATTCGTCGGTTTGCCGGCGGGACGGTAGGCTTTCCCACCATGTGCGCAACCGCGCCGAGCCGGCGCAACATCGCGGAGACCGTCGGCTGGGTTGGGCTGTTCGCCGGCCCTGCGCTCGCGGTGCTGATGTACGCCGTTCTGCCTGGAGCCCGGGCGGACGAGTCCGGTGCGCTGGGCGGCGGGCTTTCGGACACGGGGCGTGCCGCGGCGGCAGTGGCCGTGCTGATGGCGGTGTGGTGGATGACGGAGGCGCTGCCGCTGAGCGCGACCGCGCTGCTGCCGATCGCGCTCTTCCCGATCCTCGGCGTATCGCCCATCCGCCAGGCCGTCGCGCCCTATGCCGACCCGGTGATCTTCCTGTTCATGGGCGGGTTCATCCTGGGCCTCGGGATGGAGCGGTGGGGCCTGCACAAGCGCATTGCGCTGATCACGATCGCCGTCGTGGGAACGAGGCCCGTGCGGCTGATCGGCGGGTTCATGCTCGCCAGCGCGCTGATGAGCATGTGGGTGTCGAACACGGCGACAGCCGCGATGATGCTGCCCATCGGCGTGAGCGTCATCGCGCTGGTCTTCGCCCGCCTGGGGCGCGACTTCGAGCGCGGCGCGCCGCCCGAGCCGGGGCTGGACGGCTCGAACTTCGCCACCTGCCTGATGCTCGGGATCGCCTACGGGGCGAGCATCGGGGGGATCGGGACGCTGATCGGCACGCCGCCGAACACGGTGCTCAAGGGCTTCGTGGAGCGCGAGTACGGGCAGGTCATCACGTTCGCGGAGTGGCTGCGGATCGGCGTGCCGTTCGTCGCCGTCTTTCTGCCCGTGGCGTGGATCGTGCTGACGCGGTTGGCGTTCCCTGTTCGGTTGCGCGAGATTCCCGGCGGCAAGGCGCTGATCGCGGGCGAGCTGCGCGCCCTCGGGCCGATGAAGCGGGGCGAATGGGCAGTGTTCGTCGTGTTCTGCTGCACCGCGCTGGCGTGGATCTTCCGCCAACCGCTCGCCTCTGCGCTGGGGATGGTTCGCACGGGCACGGACGGGCGCGAGGTGCACCTGCTGACGGACGAGGGGATCGCCATCATCGCCGCGCTCGTGCTGTTCGTGATCCCGGTCAGGCCGCGAGAGCGAGTCTTCGCGATGGACTGGCCGACGGCGTCGCGGCTGCCGTGGGGGATCCTGCTGCTCTTCGGCGGCGGGCTGAGCCTGGCGTCCGCGATGGACTCGACGGGCGTGACGAGGTTCATCGGCGAGCAGTTCCAGGCGCTGCGGGGGCTGCCGCTGGCGCTGATGGTCGCGGCGATCGCGGGAGTGGTGATCTTCCTGACGGAACTGACGAGCAACACGGCGGTGACGACGACGCTGATGCCGGTGCTCGCGGGGGCGGCGACGGGCCTCGGCGTCGATCCGGCGTACCTGCTGGTGCCGGCCGCGCTGGCGGCGAGTTGCGCGTTCATGCTTCCGGTCGCCACGCCGCCGAACGCGATCGTGTTCGGGTCTGGCCATGTTTCGCTTCCGCAGATGGCGCGGGCCGGGTTGATCCTGAATCTCATCGGGATCGTGCTGGTGTCGGTCGCGGTCCTCGTGCTGGAGCGGTTCGTGGTGACGATCCAGCCTTGAGGGTGGTGACGTACCGCTGGGTGGAGGAAACTGCTCCCTCATGGTCGCGGCTCGTTGAGGCGCGGTCGAGGCTCGTTGCTGCTGGTCACGGGGCATAGAGTTGCCTCACGCCCGAGCCGGGCGTCGGCCCTGGAGCGTCGGAATCCATGCCCCGCCCGTCTCCGTTCCCCTGGCGTGCCGTCTCGATCGTCGTGCGCGTGGTGGTCGGCGCGGGCGTGCTGTTCATCGGCATCGGCGTGTTCGCGGCGCTGGTGGCCACGAAGGAGAGGCCGCAGCGCTCCGACCACGGCGAGACCGCGCCGCTGGTGCTGACGACGCTCGCGCACCGGACGATGGTTCCCGACGTGTGGCAGGGCTACGGCACGGTACGAGCCATGGAAGCCGTCGAGGTGGCGGCGGAAGTATCCGCACGCGTCGTCGAGCGGCCCGTTCGCGTCGAGCCGGGCATGCCCATCCGGCGGGGCGACCTGCTCGTACGGCTCGACCCGCGCGACTACGCGAACCGTGCCCAGTCCGCGAGCCAGATGGTTGCAGCAACAAAGGCGGACCTGGAACGGCTGGACGTGGACGAGGCGGCGTGGCGCGAGCAGCTGGCGCTCGCGGACGAGCAGGTGGCGATCGAGGAGCGTGAACTGGAGAGAACGCTCGCCGCCGCGGAGCGCGGGGCGGCGGTGGAATCACAGATCGAGAGGCGGCGTGCGGAGATCGCCCGGATGCGGCGCGAGGCGTCGCAGTACCGCCAGCAGTTGGAGGCGGTTCCTGCGCGACGGGCCGCAATGGTCGCGCAGCTCGTGAACCAGGAGGCCTCGTCCAGGATTGCGCTCGACGACCTTGCGCGCACGACGGTCCATTCGCCGGTTGACGGCGTGTTGCAGCGGGTGGACCCGAGGCCCGGCGAACTGCTCGGCGTTGGCGCGCCGGTGGCGCGTATCGTCGATCTGCGCCGCGTCGAGGCGCCGCTGCGGCTTCCCGTCTCGGCGGCGGCGTCCGTCGCGGTCGGCGATCGGGCGGAACTGATCGCGGACTCGCCCGCGGCGATGCGGTGGGACGGTCGTGTCGCGCGCATCGCGCCGGAGGCGGACGCCCGCACGCGGACCATCACGGTGTTCGTGGAGGTCGAGCAGCGGATCGACTACGGCGCGGACGACCCGCTGGCTGGCGCGGGGGCGCTGCTGCTGCCAGGCCAGTTCGTGATCGGCCGGGTCTATTCGGGCCGCGCCGAGCCGCGGGTGCTGGTGCCGCGCCGAGCGCTCGACAGCGACCGGGTGATGGTGGTGGTGCGCGAAGGCGAAGGCTGGCGGCTGCGCTCTCGGGCGGTTGCGCCCCCCCGCTTCATCGAGGCCGAGTTCCCCGCGCTCGACCCGGACGAGACGCAGTGGGCGGTGATCCCGTCGGGCCTGGAGGACGGCGAGCGGGTCGTGCTCGCCGGTCGCGACGAACTGGCCGACGGCATGGCGGTCCGCGTGGATGACGCTCGGGCCGCGAGGCCTGCGAACGGCGCGACACCGAGGGCAGGCCCGTGAGCCTCGCTGCATTCGGCGTGCGCCGTCCCGTCGTCGCGAACCTCACGATGTTCGCCGTGCTGGGCGCGGGACTGATTTTCGGGCTGAGGCTGACGCGCGAGTTCTTCCCCGAGGTGCGGCCGACACAGGTCATGATCGCCGCGCCGTATCCCGGCGCGGCCCCGGACGAGGTCGAGCGATCGCTGGCGATCAAGATCGAGGATCGCATCCGCGATCTCGACGACGTGAAGGAGATCAACACCACCGTGACGGAGAGCGCGGCGGTGCTTCGGGTGGAGTTCCGCGAGGGCAAGGACATCGAGGCGGCGGTCGCGGAGGTGAAGCGCGAGATCGACGCGCTGCAGGACCTGCCGGAGCGGTCGGAGCGGATCACGGTCACGAAACTGGAGCCGAAACTGCCGGCGGTGATCCTGTCGCTGTACGGCGACACGGACGAGCGTGCGATGAAGGACGCCGCGCGGCGCATCCGCGAGGACCTGCGGCTGCTGCGGGGCATGGGCGACGTGGAGATCGGGGCGACACGGGGGGACGAGCTGACGGTCGAGGTCAGCCCGGCGGCGATGCTGGAACACGGGCTGAGCCTGCCGGAGGTCGCGCGCCGGGTCGGTGCGGCGATGCGCGAGCAGCCCGCGGGAACGGTGCGCGGACCGACGCAGAGCGTCTCGGTGAGGACGGTCGGAGCAAAGGAGCGTGCCGACTCGGTGCGCGAGGTCGTGGTGCGGGCCGACGAGGGCGGGCGCGTGCTCCGGCTGGGCGAGATCGCGGACGTGCGCGAGGGGTTCGTGGACACGGACACTTCGGCGCGGCTGAACGGCAAGCCGGCGGTGTCGTTGACGGTGTTCCCGGTCCAGGGCGTGGACGTGGTGACAGTGGCGGAACTGGTGAAGGCCTACGCGGCGGGGCTTCGCAACGAGCCGCTGGCGATGACGACGGGGGAGCGAATCCGGTCGGTCATGCGTCGTCCGGGCGACACCAGCCCGCCATCGGAGCGGATTCGGGCGTACGAGCTCGGTCTGGTCGCGCCCCCGCCGCCGTGCGACGTGCGGATCACGACGGACCTGGCGCGGTTCGTGGTGGGCCGGCTGGACCTGCTGACGCGGAACGCGATCTGGGGCGGGATGCTGGTGTTCCTGACGCTGGTGCTGCTGCTGAACTGGCGGGTGTCGTTCTGGGTAGCGGTGGGGCTGATCGTCGCGATGTCGGGCACGCTGGCGGTGATGCACCTGCTCGGCGTATCGCTGAACCTGCTGACGATGTTCGGGCTGATCGTGGTGATCGGCATCCTGGTGGACGACGCGATCGTGGTGGCGGAGAACATCACGGCCCGCCACGAGAGCGGCGAGGGGGCGATCGACGCGGCGATCAACGGCACGGGGCAGGTCGGATGGCCTGTCGTGGCGACGGTGCTGACGACGGTGTTCGCGTTCCTGCCGCTCGCGCTGATCGAGGGAAACATCGGCGACTTCCTGAAGTGGCTGCCGATGGTGGTGACGTGCGCGCTGGTCGCGTCGCTGCTCGAATCGCTGTTCATCCTGCCGGCGCACATGGCGCACAGCCTGAAGAAGGCGGACCGGCTGCGCGCGGAGGGGCACGTCGGCCGCCTGCGACGCGTCGAGAACGCCTTCGACCACGCCCGCGACACGCTCTTCTCGAAGTTCCTGGTGCCGGGATACCTGCGCGTTCTGCGCGTGGCGCTGCGGCGGCGGTACATCACGCTCTGCATCGCGGTCGCAACGCTCGCCGTGTCGATCGGTCTCGTCGCGGGCGGACGGCTGGAGTTCATCTTCTTCGAGACCGAGGACGCCGAGACAATCAACGTGCAACTGCGGATGCCGATCGGCACGCCGGCGGCCGAGACCGACCGCATCCTGAGGCGGATCGAGCGCGCGGTGCTGAATCAGCCCGAGGTCCGCGATGCATTCACGGTCGTCGGCGCGATGGGGGACATCAACGGTGAGGGGGGGGACGCCGTCCAGAGCCACCTTGGGCAACTCATCATCGAACTGCACCCCGTCGAGCGGCGCGATCGCACCAGCGACGACGTGGTGAACGCCGTCCGCGCTGAGGTCGGCGAGATGCCCGGCGTGCGCTCGCTGCGGTTCGACGCCATCGGCGCGGGGCCGGGGGGGCCTGCCCTGACGTTCACGGTCGCGGGTGCGTCGCAGTCGGCCATCGACGCGGCGGTCCGGCAGGTGAAGGAGACGCTCCGCGCGATTGACGGCGTCTTCGACGTGACGGACGATGCGGACGCGGGACAGCCCGAGATCCGCCTCACGCTCCGCGACGGCGCGAGCGAACTGGGCTTCACCGAGGCGTTCCTGGGCGAGCAGGTGCGCGCCGCGGTCTTCGGGCTGGAGGCGTACACCTTCCCCGGCGACCGCGAGGACGTGGACGTGCGAGTGATGATGCCGGTCGAGTTCCGGCGCAGCCCTGCCGCGCTCGAACGCATGTTCGTCATTGCACCGGGCGGCGAGCCGGTGCCGCTGGGCGAGGTGGCGCACGTCACAATGACACGCTCCTACGCGACGGTGCGCCGGCTCGACGGGCGGCGCGCGGTGACGGTGAACGCCGAGGTGGACCGCAAGGCGGGGGTGAACCCCGAGCGCGTGACCATGGCGGTGCGGCCCGACCTGCGGCGCATCGAGGCCGAGGTGCCCGGCGTGCGCATCCTCGAACGCGGCCGACAGAAGGAAGTTCAGGAGTCGTTCAGCACGCTCCCGATCGGCATGGCGGTGGCGGCGGGGCTGATCTACGTCTGCCTCGCGTGGCTCTTCGCGTCGTACTCGCAGCCGCTGATCGTGATGACGGCGATCCCGTTCGCCGTCATCGGCATGATCTGGGGACACGTGATCCTGGGCTTCAGCATGACGTTTCTGTCGCTGATTGGTTTCGTCGCGCTCTCGGGCGTGGTGGTGAACGACTCGCTGATCTTCATGGACTTCTTCAACCAGAAGCGGGCCGAACTGCCGAGCACCTGGCACGCGGTCCTTGAAGCGGGGAGGGCGCGCCTGCGGCCGATCCTGCTCACGACCATCACGACCGTGCTCGGCCTCAGCCCGCTGATGCTGGAGCAGTCGTTCCAGGCGCGGTTCCTGATCCCGATGGCCATCACGATCTCGTTCGGCCTGATGTCGGCAACGCTGCTCATCCTCGTGGTGCTGCCGTGCCTGCTGCTCATCCTCGAGGACGCGGCGCGCTGGCGGCGCATCCTGTGGACCGGCGCCTACGAGCCGCCGCCGACCCCTCCCGAGCCGAACGGCACGCCCGGACTGGCCGAGAACGGCGAGGGCTGACCATCGCCACGGTCGGCCCGCGCGGTAGGCTGTCGGCATGATGAGCCGACTCCTCGCCGCCGTCGCCGTGTCGTGCGTCGCATCGCTCGCCGATGCGCAGCCTCGGACCGTCTACCTCAACGCGAACGTCCACACCATGGACCCGGCCCGCCCGCGCGCCGAGGCGTTCGTCGTCGAGAGCGGGCGGTTCGTGGCGGTCGGGTCGAACGCCGACGCCATCGCCGCGGCGGGACCGGAGGCGGAGCGCATCGACCTGCGCGAGATGACGGTGCTGCCGGGGCTGATCGACGCGCACGGGCACATGGCGGGGCTGGGCGCGCTGGGGCTGGGGATGCTCGACCTGCGCCTGTCTCGCTCCTACGACGAGGTCGTCGCCATCGTCGCCGCACGCGCGCGAACCACGCCGCCGGGCGAGTGGATCGTCGGGCGCGGGTGGGACCACGAGTCGTGGCCCGACAAGCGCCTGCCCACGCACGACGCGCTCTCGGCCGCCGTGCCGGATCACCCCGTCTGGCTCTCGCGCGTCGACGGGCACGCGGGACTGGCGAACGACGCGGCGATGCGGCTCGCGCGCATCGCCGACGATACCGCCGACCCGCCCGGCGGCGAGATCGTCCGCGACGCCCACGGCCGCGCCACCGGCATCCTCATCGACAACGCCATGCCCATCGTGCGGGCCGCCATCACCGGCGCGGGCGTCGGCACGACCGAGGAACTCCTCCTCAAGGCCCAGGAGTTGTGCCTCGCCGTCGGACTCACCGGCGTCCACGACGCGGGCGTCGGGCCGGACGAGATCGAGACCTACAAGTGCCTCGATGCGGACGGGCGGCTGAAGATGCGCATCCACGCCATGGTCGCGGCCGCGTACGCCCCTCGGTACTTCGAGGAGCAGGGCATCCACGAAGGCCCGCGGCTGAGCGTGCGGGCGGCGAAATATTACATTGACGGGGCGATGGGCTCGCGCGGGGCGTGGCTGCTCGACCCCTACGCCGACCGCCCCGTCGGCCCCGGCGGGGACGCCTGGCACGGGCTGGCGGTGACGCAGCCCGAGGCGATCGAGACCGCCGCACGGCACGCGATCATCCACGGCTACCAACTGTGCACCCACGCCATCGGCGACCGGGCCAACCGGGCGGTGCTGGATGCGTACGAGCGTGCCCTCGCGTCGTCGCCCTCGCCGGATCACCGCTTCCGCATCGAGCACGCCCAACTGCTGCACGCGGACGACATCCCCCGCTTCGCCGCGCTCGGCGTCATCCCGTCGATGCAGCCGACGCACTGCACGAGCGACATGCGGTGGGTGTACGCGCGCGTGGGGCCCGAGCGCGGGCGCGGGGCGTACGCCTGGGCGAGCCTGCTGCGCACCGGCGCCCGCATCGCCGGCGGGAGCGACTTCCCGGTCGAGAGCCACAACCCCTTCCTCGGCCTGCACGCGGCCGTCACGCGCCAGACCGCCGAGGGCGACCCGCCCGGCGGCTGGCACACCGAGCAGCGCATGACGGGAGAGGAGGCGCTGCGGGCCTTCACACTGGACGCCGCGTACGCCGCGTTCTGGGAGGAGATCACAGGCTCGATCGCCCCCGGCAAGGAGGCGGACTTCATCGTCATCGACCGCGATGCGCTGACGTGCGAGCCGGGCGAGATCCCGGGGACTCGCGTGCTGCGCACGGTGGTCGCGGGGGAGACGGTGTTTGAGAACGAGCTGCGGGAGTGACAGCGCGATGCACGCGAAGACGAGCCGTGACCGAAAAGAGGTAACATGAGTGAGGACGAGCCGCGACCGTAAGGGAGCGGTCGGGCCGCCACACCACACGCACACGCCGCCACTTTCACGCCACCCGCGAGACTGACCGATGCCGGACGCCGACCCGCAGAACACTGACTCGACCATGGCTCGACGGCACCGCCGACGGTGGATAAGGCGCACGCGGATCTCGCTGCCGGCCGGGTTCATTGTCGCGGTATGTGTCGCTTGGGGTGTGGCTGCGCTGCCGCACCTCGGCAACCCTACCGCTCTGTCCGTGATACACGAGGAACGCGATGGTATTCATGTTGTTGGCGACACCAGCGTGAGACCGGGGCACACGCAAGTATGTGTGTATTTTACTGAGGGCCGGGCAGCTGAGCGATTTGCTCATGCGATCCGATCTGGTATTGAGGGTAGAGCGCATCGCTAGGGAGTCAACTTCCATGGACTTCAGAGGTCGCCATATTGGTCGTCTGCCCGGCTACCGGCCCGATCACTGTTGAGCACGCAGGATGTTCTATCGTCACGATATGATACCGCGTGCGGTTGGCCGATGCGCGCGCTCATGCGAACCGATGTGTATCTGCCTGATCCGAATGAAGTCTCAGCAGGAACAACAGTGAGCGAGACGCCATCGCTCTGGACGTTGAAGATTCATCGTTATGTGTGGCTCCCCTATGGCCCCATCTGGCCCGGACTGCTCTTCAACACGCTCTTTTACGCCGCGATCTGGCTTGCGTTCTTCACCGGCCTCGCCGCGGTGCGCACCGCCCGGCGGATCCGGCGCGGGCTCTGCCCCGTCTGCCGCTACGATCTCCGCAGCCTGCCGCAACGCGCCTGCCCCGAGTGCGGGTGGGGCCGGACGCCGGCCGCCCCACAGGCAGCGGACACTTGAGCGATTCCTACGCCGACGCCGAGATTCAGCTCGTCTGCTGTGGCAAGACTAAAGTTGTAGCAGATCGGCGAGAGACGGCCATCCAGATCGGGCAAGGGGCACAGCACCCGGGGTGTGCCGCCTGTAGCGATTGGGCGCCTGCCCCGTCGCTTCAGCTTCACCCCTGCCAGGACAAACAGCGCGCAACGTTCCCGCTCGCGCTGCATATGCTGCACTTCGTTCTTGGTGAGAATCACGCTCTGTCCATCTCCGACCGTTCCCTTGATCTCAACAAACAGCGGAGGCCTACGCCTCTTCGAACAGTACAGGTCGTACGGCTTGGTTTTATGCACCTTGTGGTCAACCGAGTAGCCTAGCTTCCTGAAGTGTTCGATCGCCCTTTTCATGGCGAGGTCTTCGACAGCCCTGCGCTCGGCAGCGGTCCCGCGGAAGCCTTGGCCGCTGCTTCGGAACTCGGCCTCCTGGTAGATCTCCTGCGCTTTGTCCTCAACGACAGTCGGAGCGCCATCCAAAAGGTTCGGGCCTGCGTATTCGCGAACGAGCTGAAGGGCTGTATGCATCCAACGCTGCAAGTCAGGCGAGCCCGCTTCGTTGAAGGGATAGCGAATATTGCTCTGACCGAAGGCACCTTTCGTGTTAGCCGGCACCGGCAAGCTCCTGAAACGGATCGGGAGCAAGCAACATTCAGCAGGATCGGCATCACACGAGTACGCGTACTGGTCGGCGGGAACAGGCCGGGGTCGGCTGCTCTCATAGACGGTGGCATTCCGGTGCCACCCAATCACGACCTGCCCACGACCGAGCTTCGCCGGGCTGGTCGAGACAAAGACGACAGTGACGCCGGAGAGCGATTGTCCGCGGGCGGACGGATCGATCCTTGAGAGGTTTAACCTTCCTCCCCGCGACTCGATGTACCCGAGCAACCTGCCGTCAAACCTCCGGAAGTTGAACAGTTCGCTGCCGATGTGGTTCTTGTTGTACCGGCCGCCGCCGATGGGCCGCTCATCCCCGGGCTGCGGGCCCATGTACCACTCCATCCACCCGACCCTGGTGAAGACGACCCTCTCCTTCATAAGGCTGTCCTCGGCAAGGTGGCACTGAGTTTCTGTGCCACCGGTTCGGCTCCGCGAGCTTGGCGCTTCCGGGGGCTCTGGCCGTTGCCCGCCATGCCCAGGAGTCTACTGGCCCCTGTCGACCACCGCAAACCCGACTGACCTGCCCCCAAGTTCTGTACCACTGTCTATGAGAGTCTTGGTTCAAGGATAGGGAGCGACGGCCAGCGTCGCCGCGAACGTTGCGGGGGGCAGGCCACCCCGAGTGCGGGTGGGGCCGGGCGCCGGCCGCGCGACAGGCCGCGGACACATGATCGGCCGTGGGGCGAGCGCATCACGTTGGCGTTAGGGCGATCGCCACGGTACGCGATCGGTCATTCGGCCGGAGGGCTGTGATGTCTCTCCAGCCCGAAGGGCTGCGTCGTCAGTAGCCGGGGGTCGAGCGAGTCTTCGAGCGCGACCCCCGGATTATCACGCGAACCACCGGAGCCCGAAGGGGTCATCGTGGTCACGACGTGCACGCAGCACGAGCAGCCCTTCGGGCTGCGGAACCGAATGAAACGGAATGGGTGGGTCGCGCTCTCCGGGGGTGTCGTCGCAGAGCCTCCTCCACCCCCGGCTACAAACGATGCAGCCCTTCGGGCTGAGAAGCCGTCGGAAGGCTTCAACCTTTCAGACCCGCCACCGAGATTCGCATGGCCTACCCAACGTTCCGCGCTCGGTGGCTGACGCGGCCTCTGCCCCGTCTGCCGCTACGATCTTCGCGGCCTGGATGCCGAGCGGCCGTGCCCGGAGTGCGGCGCAGCGGCGCGGGGGACGTTCGCGGCGAGCGACAAGGGAGGTGGCTGAGTGCCCACGGCTGTTGTTCTCGGGAGCGGGCTGGTCGGGGCGGTGATGGCCGCGGACCTCGCGACGGACGCCGACTTTCGCGTGACGATCGCGGACGCGCAACCGGATGCGCTGGAGCGCGCCCAGCACTGGGCGGGCGGGCGGCTGCGCACCGTGACGGGCGACCTCTCCGACACGGACCTTGTCCAGCATCTCGCGGCGGAGCACGACGTGGTGCTCGGCGCGCTGGCCAGCCGGCTGGGCTTCCAGACGCTCGAAGCCGTCATCGAGGCGGGGCGGCCGTACTGCGACATCTCGTTCATGCCCGAGGACGCGCTCGACCTTGACGCGGCGGCGAAGGCCCGCGGCGTGCCGACGGTGGTGGACTGCGGGGTCGCGCCGGGGATGAGCAACCTGCTGGCGGCGTTCGAGGCGGGGCGGATGGAGGAGTGCGAGCGGATCGACATCCTCGTCGGCGGGCTGCCGCGAGAGAGGCGGTGGCCGTTCGAGTACAAGGCGGGGTTTTCGCCGCACGACGTGATCGAGGAGTACACGCGGCCGGCGCGGTTCGTCGAGGGAGGCGAGGTGGTCGTGCGCGAGGCGCTGAGCGAGCCGGAGCTGATCGACTTCGAGGGCGTGGGGACGCTCGAAGCCTTCAACACGGACGGGTTGCGGTCGCTGGCACGCACGATGCCCGTGCCGAACATGAAGGAGCGGACACTGCGCTACCCGGGGCACATCGAGTTGATGCGTGTGTTTCGGGCGACGGGCCTTTTCGGGCACGAGCCGATCGAGGCTGGGGGCGTGAAGGTGCGGCCGATCGATGTGATCAGCGCGCTCATGTTCCCGATGTGGTCCTACGGGCCGGGCGAGGAGGACCTGACGGTGATGCGGATCACGGTCGAGGGCGTGCGCGGCGGGCGGCGCGAGCGGCGCGTGTGGGACCTGCTGGACTGCTACGACCCCGAGACCGGCTGGACGAGCATGGCGCGCACGACGGCGTTCCCGTGCACGATCGTGGCGAGGATGCTGGCGGCGGGGCGGATCACGACGCCGGGTGTGCTGCCGCCGGAACGGCTGGCCGGCGACGAGGCGCTGGTACGGGACGTGCTGGCGGAGCAGGAGAAGCGTGGCGTGCGGTACAGGCAGCGCGTGGAGACGATGTAGGGCGCGCCCCGTGAAGGCGTGAACAGCGCCGCGAGGCGCGGCTGCGCTACGCTTGTCGGGTCGGTCGCGCTGCGCGGGCAGGCGGCGCGGCCCGCGCGTCTCGACGGTGAAGCCATGACCGATCGGCTGGGCATCTCGAAGACCTACAAGCTCTTCATCGGGGGTGCATTCCCGCGCAGCGAGTCGGGGCGGTCGATGAAGATATCGACGGCGGACGGGCGGATCGTCGCGCACCTCTGCCGCGCGAGCCGAAAGGACCTGCGCGACGCGGTCGAGGCGGCACGGGCGGCGCAGGACAAGTGGGCCGCGGCGACGGCGTACCTGCGGGCGCAGGTGCTGTACCGCCTCGCGGAGATGATGGAGGGCAAGCGGGCCGAGTTGCGTGCTGCGATCGACCCGGGCGAAGGCGCCGAGGCATCACGTCATCAAAGCATCGAGACGGAGGTGGAGCGGGCGATCGATCGCGTGGTTCACTACTCCGGATGGGCGGACAAGTACCCGCAGGCGCTGGGGTGCGCGAACCCGGTCGCGGGACCGTACCACAACTTCACGGTTCCCGAGCCGGTGGGCGTGGTTGGCGTGGTTTGCCCCGACGATGCGCCGCTGCTTTCGCTGGTCTCGCTGGTCGCTCCCGTGGTGTGCGCGGGGAATGCGTGCGTCGTGCTGGCGAGCGAGCGCAGCCCGGTGGGGGCGTGCGTGCTCGCCGAGGCGATCGCGACGAGCGACATGCCGGGCGGCGTCGTGAACATCCTCACGGGGGAGCGCGAGGAACTGGTCCCCCACTTCGCATCGCACCGCGGCATCGACGCCATCCACGCGGCGGGCATGAGCGACGAGCGCCGGCGCACGCTCGAACTCGGCGCGGCGGAGAACCTGAAGCGGGTGAAGGCGTGGCATCCGGAGCCGGACTGGTTCGACGACGCGGCGTGCGAGTCGCCGTGGTGGATCGAGCCGTTCGTCGAGTTCAAGACGGTGTGGCACCCGAGCGGGGCCTGACGTCACGGCGTGCCGGCGTGCTCGACGACCGCGACCGCGGTGTCCTCGCGCCAGTGCTCGGGCCAGACGAGCTCGACCTCGGCGTCGAAAAGGGCGAGGAGCGCGCGGAGTTGTCGCTCGATGCTGGCGCGGGCCTCGGCGGCGTACTTGTGCTCGTTCTCGGCGAAGAGGCGCGCGGCCTCGTCCTTGGCTCGCTCCATCAGTTCCTTCTGCCGCTCGGCGGTCATGGGCAGCACGTCGATGAGTTGGAGCAGTTTGCCGTCCTGCACGTCGTAGGGCGTGACGTCGGTCAGGCGCAGTTCGCCGTGCGCGGGGGGGAGACGCAGGCGGTAACGGCCGGGGCCGATCTCGCGCACGTCCTTCGGCCGGATCTCGGCGAGGTTGATCGAGTACTGCTTCTCGAAGTGGAAGATCATGGCAAGTCGGGCGCGGCTGAGGAGCAGCGGCGGCAGCCAGGGCAGACCGTGTGTCGCCGTCGCGATCTCCTTGGCGCGGACTTCGAGGCCGACGAGTTTGCCGACCGAGGCGACGCGCTCGGCGATCGTGTGTGATTCGACGGTCGTGCGCGCGGCTCGGGGAAGGAAGCGGCGGCTGAGCCACCACACGAGCGCAGCCCCAGCGGCAAAGGCGGCGAGGAGCGCGAAGAGTCCGAGCCAGAACGAGCCGGGCATGGGTGATTATTGGGCCGGTCCGGCGTCGGGTTTCGCCCGTGGGTCGGGCGGCGTCGAGAAGGCCCCGATCACGAGGTGCGCGCTGATGCTGAGCAGGATGACCGATGCAATGCCGGCGAGGCAGACGACCACGACGCGCACGATGCCGATCGCGGAGTCCACGGGCGCGAGAACGACCTCGTCGCCGTTGAAGGCGACGATCCATCCTGCGGCGGCCGCGACGGGCGCGGCGCAGGCAACGCCGAGCGCCAGTTTGGGCCATGCGCGGCGGTCGCGTCCGAGCGCGGCGAACAGCGCCATGACGCCCAGCATGCCGGCGAGCGCGTTCTGCGCAAGGAACCACGGGTCGCGGACGAGACGGCGCATGGCGTCGGTGGTGCCGATCGGCTCCGCGGCGGCTGCGAGCACCGCGCTGAAGCGTCCGAGGGTCGTGCCGGTGAAGATCGCGCCGGCGAAGCAGACCAGGGCGAGCGCAGGAGCGGGCGTGCCCGGCGAGCGCGCCACGAGCAGGGCGATGAGGCCGGTCAACGCGATGATGATCTGGAAACCCGCGGCGAACCAGACGGGCGGGGAGGCGAGCAGCGCAAGAATTGCGCCTGCCGCGCCGAGCAGACAGGTGACAGCGCCGAGCACTCCGATCGTTCGTCTGAAGAGCGCGGTCATGGATGGGTCGGGCGTGGTCATGGCGTTGTCGGGATGAGCACGGGCGGGGTGCCCCAGCCACAGTCCTGAACGCACTTCCAATCGACAGTTGGAGGGAACCGGTTTCGGGAAGTGCGGAGGATGGTTGCCGGTGTGGGAGTCGGGGACAAGCGTCGGCTGGCGAAGAGCCGATGAAAGGGTCCGGGGGCGGTGCGTGCGTGGCCCGGGCTTTGCGGCCGCGTGTACGGACGGGCACCAGAAACACGGGTGGCCGATCGGGGAGCGTTCGGGATGGGCGGGATCACGACCGGCATCGGGCTGTTCAGCGGGATCGACACGGCGACGCTGATCCAGCAGTTGCTGTCGCTCGAAGCGAGACCCAAGGCGCTGGCCCAGCGTCGCATGGCCCAGCTGCAGTTGCAGCAGACGGCATACATGGACGTGAACGCGCGGATGTCCGCGCTGCGGTCGGCGGCGTCGGGCTTCCGCACGAACCGGACGTTCTCTGCGATGGCCGCGTCGAGCAGCAACGCGAACGTGCTGACGGCCACGGCAGGGATCGGCGCATCGCCCGGCTCGTACAGCTTCGTCGTCGATCGCCTGGTGTCGAGCCAGCAGCTGCTCTCGCGAGGGTTCGCCGACCGGGACATCTCGTCGGTCGGGGCGACGGCGTTCACGTTCGAATCGGCCGAGGCGAGGCTGGACCGCGACGTCGCGCTGGCGGACTTCAACGCGGGGGAGGGCGTGAAGCGGGGCAAGATTGTCATCTCGCAGGGGTCGTCGAGCGCGACGATCGACCTGTCGAAGGCGGTCACGGTGAACGACGTGATCGACGCCATCAACGCGGCGGCCGAGGTGGACGTGACGGCGAGCGTGAGCGGGGGCCGGTTCGTGCTGACGAGCACGGCGGATTTCTCGGTGTCGAACGCGGCCGGGTTCACGACGGCCGAGTCGCTCGGCATCAAGGGATCGTCGTCGTCGGGCACGCTCAACGGCTCGGAGGTCTACTACGCGGGGAGCGGGACCGCGCTCGCTTCGCTGAACGACGGCAACGGCGTGTTCATCGGAACGGACATCAGCACGACGCGCTACGACTTCACGATCAGGATCGATCCGGGCGGCGCGAACCTCTCGGTGAACGTGAACGTTGGCGCGAAATACGACGCCGACCTGAACCTCGTGCAGGGACCGGTCTCGACGCTGGGGGGCGTGATCGAGCGGATCAACGCCGCCCTGACCGATGCCGGTCTGAACGCGGACGTCTCGGCGTCGCTCAGCGGCGGCAGGATCGTGCTGACGGACACGCAGGGCCGCTCCCTGCAGGTCGTCGAGAAGAGCGGGACATCCAGCACCGCCAGGGACCTCGGCATCCTCGGCTCGGCCACGGGCACGCTGACAGGGAAGCGTGTGCTCGCGGGCCTGAACACGACCCTCGTCTCGAACCTCAACGGGGGGGCGGGCATCACGGGAGACGGGACGATCTCGTTCACGGCCCGCGACGGCACGTCGTTCTCGGCCGATCTGTCCGGCGCGGAGACGATCCGCGCGGTGATGGCCGCGATCAACGATGCCGCGGGCAACGGCGGGCGGATCGTTGCCTCGCTCAACGGCGCGGGCAACGGCCTGCTCATCACCGACACGACGGGGGGCGGCTCGAACCTGATCGTGACGGGCGAGACGGCCGAATCGCTCGGCATCGCCACCGAAGCCGGCGGCGTCGCCAAGTCCAGCGTGCAGGGCGCGAACCTCCAGCACCGCTACGTCACGCTCTCGACGCGGGTCGCCGACCTCAACGGCGGGCGCGGTATCGGCACGGGAACCTTCCGGCTCACCGACGGCAACGGCAAAACGGCCGTGATCGACATCGGCACGGACACGAAGACCCTCGCCGACCTGATCCAGGAGATGAACGCGCAGGCCGGCGCGCTCGGGCTGAACCTCGTCGCGTCGATCAACGCCAACGGCGACGGCCTGCTCGTCCGCGAGAAGGACGGGGAGCCGGAGGGCGGGGCGGCGATCAAGATCGAGGACCTGACCGGCACCGTCGCCCGATCGCTGCGCATCGCGGGCACGGCGTCCGGCACGGGGGACGACAACTTCATCAGCGGCTCCTACGAGACGACGGTCGAGTTCGACGCCGCCGACACACTGGACACGGTGGTCAGGAAGATCAACGAGGCGGGCGTTGGCGTGCGGGCCACGGTCATCAACGACGGGTCGGGGTCCAGCCCGTTCCGCATCAGCCTGGTCTCGGCCGCTTCGGGACGGGCCGGGCGGTTCATCCTTGACGACGGGGGGCTTGCGCTCGGGCTGGAGACGCTCGACGCGGGCGAGGATGCGCGCGTCTTCTTCGGTTCCAGCGACCCGGCGAAGGCGGTCCTGCTGACGTCCTCGACGAACACGCTCGACACGGTCGTTACGGGAGTGACGATCGACCTGCACGCGACCAACCCCAACCCGGTGACGCTCACGGTCTCGCGCGACACGGGCAGCATGGAGAAGGCCATCGACGACTTCATCAGCGCGTACAACGCGGTCCTCGACCGCGTGAAAACGCAGACGAAGTTCGACCAGGAGACCAACGTCCGCGGCCCGCTGCTCGGCGATTCCACGGTGGCGAACCTCCTCGCCTCGATGCAGCGGACGATCCTCGGCGAGGCGAAGGGCGTAACGGGGCGGTACACGCGCCTTACCGAGGTCGGCGTGAAGGTCGGCGAGGGGGGGAAGCTCTCGATCGATCGCAACCGGTTGCGCGAGGCGATGGAGTCCGATTTCGCCGCCGTGCAGGAGGTCTTCGCGGCGCGCGAGGTGGCGGCCAGGGAGGAGTTCATCGAGATCGAGCCGGGCGTGTGGGTGAAGAACACCAGCACGAAGGACGAGTTCTCCAAACTCGGCGTGCTCTACCAGGTGGAGGAGTTGGCGAAGCAGTACGTCGATTCGGTGGACGGCGTGCTGAGGCAGCGCGACCGCACCCTGGCGACGCAGATCGAACTCCAGAGCAAGCGCATCGAGGCTTTCGACGTGCGGCTCGAGCAGCGCCGAAAGCAGCTCGAAGCGCAGTTCCTGGCGATGGAGCGGGCGCTCGCCGCACTCCAGTCGCAGCAGAGCGCGCTGGCCGGCATCTCCTCGCTCCTCGGAGCACGGTAGCCGACGACGGCGCGGAGCGTTTCGCGCCCCGTGCCCCCCGGATTCACGGCGGCGAATACACTCCCGTCGTGGCCACCCAGCGCGCACAATCGCAGGTCTGGACCACGCGAAGACTGCTCGCGTGGATGGGCGAGGCCTTCACGAAGGCGGGCATCGACTCTCCCCGGTTGTGCGCGGAGATGCTGGTGCTGCACGTGATCGGGTGCGACCGGCTTCGGCTGTACACGGACCCTGACCGGCCGGCGTCGCCGCTCGAACGCCAGGCGCTGCGCGACCTCGTGGCCCGCGCCCTGCGTCACGAGCCGGTGCAGTACCTCACGGGCGAGGCGTGGTTCTTCGGGCTGCCGTTCAGGGTCGATCGGCGCGTGCTCGTGCCGCGGCCCGCGACGGAGACGATCGTCGAGCACGTGCTGCAGCACGCCCGTGCGACTCCGGGCTTCGGCGGCGCGGAAGGCGACGGCACGCTCGTCATCGACCTGTGCACGGGTTCGGGGTGCGTTGCGGTGGCGCTGGCGACGCGGTTGCCGCACGCCCGCGTCGTGGCGACGGACGTTTCGGGCGAGGCGGTCGAAGTGGCGCGCGAGAACGCGGCGCGGCACGCCGTGGCCGACCGCATCGACTTTCTCGTGGGCGACCTCTTCGCGCCGCTGGCCGAGCATCCGGCGGCGGGAACGAAGGGGCGGGCGCACTACCTCGTCGCCAACCCGCCGTATGTCCCTGACGATGAGTGGGCCGCTGTGCCCGCGAACGTGAAGGACTACGAGCCGGAGACCGCCCTTCGCGGCGGTGAGGACGGGCTGCGCTTCGTGAGGCCGATCCTTGAGCATGGGGCTGCCCACCTGCGACCGGGGGGGATGATTGCGGTCGAGATCGCGGAGTCGCGGGCGGCCGACGCTCTGGCGATCGCGCGGGGCGTGTGTGAGCTGGAGGATGCTCGCGTGGTTGACGACTTCGAGGGGAGGCCGCGGGTGGTGATGGCGCGGCGGCGAGATTGATCTCGTGCGGAGGGCGCAGAGAGCGCGGGCGAGAACAGGACGTTGCCCGATCCCGCCCGCGCCACTCCGCCACTCGGCGGCTGCATCACTTCGTCACTTCCGCGCCTCGATGTCCACGCTCGTGACGAAGTCGGCGACGGTCGCGCCCGACGGGAGCGACTCGGCGATCTTGGCGTAGAGCGGATCCTTGAAGCCGCTGAGCGCGGCCACGTAGCCCGGCTTCGGGGTGACGCGCACGTCCTTGAGGCCGGCCTCGCGGGCCATGCGCTCGACGTCGGCGACCAGCGCCGCGCCCGAGACGCAGCCGATCATCGCTTCGACCATCGCCAGAACGCTCGCTGGGAGCGGGCGGAGGAGGGCAAGGTCCGAGATGGCGACCCGCCCGCCGGGCCTGAGGACCCGGGCGATTTCGCGCCAGACGCGGGGCTTGTCGGGCGAGAGGTTGAGGACGCAGTTCGAGATGACGACGTCGACGCTCGCATCGGCGACGGGCAGGCTCTCGATCTCGCCCAGGCGGAACTCGACGTTGTCGAGGCCGGTGGAGCGGCGGTAGTGGTCGAGGTTGCGGCGTGCCTTGGAGAGCATGGCGGGCGTCATGTCCACGCCGATGACGCGCCCCGCCGCGCCGACCTTCGGGCCGCAGAGGAAGACGTCGAAGCCCCCCCCCGACCCGAGGTCGAGGACAACCTCGCCGGGCCGGAGCGCTGCGATCGCGCCCGGGTTGCCGCAGGAGAGGCCCATGTTCGCACCCTCGGGCAGCGCGGCGACCTCTTCGGCCGAGTAGCCGATGCGCTGGGCGAGGGTGCCGGCGTCCATCGTCGGTCCGCAGCATCCCCCGCCGCAGCACCCGTCGCCGCTCTCGGCAATGGCGCCGTAGCCCTGGCGCACGACGTCGCGTGTATCAATCTGTGCACTTTTCATCTCGCACGTCCTTTCCGGCCTTGTCAGGCCTTGACCACCGAAGGCCGGTACAGCCGCCTGCCCAGCCACAACGACACCGACACCAGCCCGATGAGCACCGGCACCTCGACGAGAGGACCGACGACCGTGGCGAACGCCACGCCCGAGCCAAGCCCGAAGACCGCGACCGCGACCGCGATCGCGAGTTCGAAGTTGTTGCCCGAGGCGGTGAACGCGAGCGTCGTCGCCCGCTCGTAGTCCGCGCCGAGGCGGTTCGCCATCAGGAAACTCACCAGGAACATCACGACGAAGTAGACGGTCAGGGGCAGCGCGATCCGCAGGATGTCGAGCGGCAGCTCGACGATCTTCTCGCCCTTGAGGCTGAACATCACGGCGATCGTGAAGAGGAGGGCGATGAGCGTGACGGGCGCGATGGTCGGAATGAACCGTGCCGAGTACCACGCGTCGCCCTTGAGCGGGCGGAGGACGAAGCGCGTGAGCATGCCGCCGAGGAAGGGGATGCCCAGGTAGATCATCACGCTGCGGAAGACCTCCCCGATGCCGACGTCCACGACCGCGCCTTCGAGGCCCAGTGCGGGCGGGAGCCAGGTGACGAATACCCATGCGTAGGCGCCGAAGAAGAGCACCTGGAAGATGCTGTTGAAGGCGACGAGGCCTGCGGCGTAGTCGCTGCTGCCGCGGGCGAGATCGTTCCAGACCAGCACCATGGCGATGCAGCGTGCGAGACCGACCATGATGAGGCCGATCATGTACTCAGGGTGCCCGTGCAGGAAGACGACGGCGAGGGTGAACATCAGCACGGGGCCGACGATCCAGTTCTGGACGAGGGAAAGGGCGAGGATTTGCCAGTCGCGGAAGACTTCGGGGAGTTTCTCGTAGCGCACCTTGGCCAGGGGCGGGTACATCATCAGGATCAGGCCGACGGCGATGGGAATGTTCGTTGTGCCAACCGAGACGCGACCGAGCGCCTCGGGAACGGCCGGGGCGAAGCGGCCGATGAGCACCCCCGCTGCCATGGCGAGGAAGATCCACGCCGTCAGGAAGCGGTCGAGGAATCCGAGCCGCTTCGTGCGGGGTATCGGGCAGGCGGGCGTGCAGCAGGTGTCTGTTGCTGGACCTCTCATCGCTCGGTCTTCCTTTCCGGCACGCCGCGGCCGGTTGCAAGCCGCATCGGGAGAGAACGCACGAACTCGCGGATCTCGTCGCGCACGCGCCGGTAGTGGGCGAGCGCCTCGGCTTCCGACTTCGCCTCGCGGGCCAGCCGGGGCGGGTCGTCGAACGGGGCGTGCAGCGTTCCGGCCGCACCGGGCACGACCGGGCACGCCTCGCGCGCGTCGTCGCAGACTGTCACGGCGAGGTCGAACTGCTCGTCGGCGAGGTCCGCCAGGCGCGTCGAGCGCTGGCCCGCGATGTCCACGCCTGCTTCACGCATGACACGCACCGCCATTGGGTCGATCTCCTTCGGGCGCGTCCCGGCGGACCGTGCCTCGATCAGGTCCGCGTGGAGCGCGCGCGCCCAGCCCTCGGCCATCTGGCTGCGGCAGGAGTTCCCGGTGCAGACGAACAGCACCCGCCTTCGCGCAGGATCAGACATAACGCCTCCAAGTCCAGCCGCAGAATCTCACGGAGCGATCGCGCGTCCTCGCGCCCCATCGGAGTGCGGGCGAAGGCGTCGAGCGCGGCTCGCACGATCGCGGCCTCCGGCTCGGGCGGCTCCGCCAGCCGGTAGTGCATCCACCGGCCCTCCTTGCGGCTCATCAGCACGCCCGCGTAGGCGAGCACTTTCAGGTGCTGAGAGACGGTTGAGGGGGCCAACCGCACCAGGGCCAGCAGCTGGCAGACGCACAGTTCCCGGCCGCGGCAGGCGAGGGCGAGCCGGAGCCGGGTTTCGTCGGCCAGGGCTTTGAGAACTTCGGCGGGCACGGGTCACTCCGTTATTTCGGCAAATGACGAAGTATACCATGCCGCCGGGACGGGTCAAGGGTAGTTGAAGAAGACAACTCCGCCCTCTCCGCGCTCTCCGCACCGACTCCGCGACTGCCCCGCCCAGTGCCGTTTCCGGCGTGAGATTCACTTCGCCTCGTGCCAGTCGCGGCTCACGGCCGAGTCCGCCACCAGCGGCACGTCGAGCGTCATCGCGTGCTCCATCCGGTCCACGATCACGCGGCGCGCCTCCTCGGCCCGTTCTTCGGGAGCCTCGAAGACGAGTTCGTCGTGAATCTGCAGCAGCATCCGCACACCCTCGATCTCGGGTGGTCTGCCGCCGCGGTGGTGGGCCGCGTGGGGGCTGAGGCGGCGGTGCAGGTCCACCATGGCGATCTTGATGAGGTCGGCGGCGGACCCCTGCACCACGCTGTTGATCGCCGTGCGCTCGGCGAGGGCGCGCCGCTGCGGGTTCGTCGATTCGATGTCGGGGATCGAGCGGCGGCGCTTCATCATGGTCTCGACGTAGCCGCGGCGTGTCGCCTGCTCAACGCACTCCTGCAGGAAGGTCGTGATGCCGGCGAAGCGACGCTTGTAGCCGTCGATGATCTCGGTCGCCTCGGTGTTCGAGACGCCGAGGCGGCGTGCCAGCCCGTAGGGCGTGATGCCGTACACGATGCCGAAGTTCACCATCTTTGCGCCGTTCCGCTGCTCGCGTGTGACCTTCTCGACGGGCACGCCGTGGATCTGGGCGGCGACGGCGGCGTGGATGTCCTGACCCTCGCGGAATGCGGCGATGAGGGCCGGGTCGCGTGAGAGGTGCGCCAGCAGCCGCAGCTCGATCTGCGAGTAGTCGGCGGTGATGAGCACGCGGCCGGGCGGCGCGACGAACGCCTTGCGGATCTCGCGACCGACGTCGGTGCGGATGGGGATGTTCTGGAGGTTCGGGTCGCTGGAACTGAGCCGCCCGGTGGCCGCGACGGTCTGGTTGAAACTGGCGTGGATGCGCTTCGTCTCGGGGTTGATCTCGTCGCGCAGGCTGACGAGATAGGTGCTCACGAGTTTCGTGAGTTGGCGGTAGTCCAGGACGAGCCTGGGAATGGGCGACTCGACGCCGGCGTCCTCCGCCAGTTTTTCGAGCACCTCCGCGTCGGTGCTCGGGCCGGTCTTGCCGCGCTTCGTCGCGCGCAGGCCGAGGCCGGGCTCGGGCGAGTCGGGGCGGTTGAAGAGCACGGCGGCGAGTTGCTTCGGCGAGTCGGGGTCGAAGGTCCGGCCCAGGGCGTCGAAGGCCGCGTCTGATATCTTCGATTTGAGGTCTGCGATCCGGGATTCGAGGCGTTGACGCTGGCGGTCGAGTTCGTCCGGGTCCACCAGGATGCCGTTCCACTCGAGCTCTGCGAGCACCTCGACCAGCGGCATCTCCAGCCCCGCAAAGAGCGGCATCAGCCCCATCGCCCGCAGCCTGGGCGCCATCGCCCGGGCCAGTTGCAGGGCGACGTCGGCGTCCTCGGCGGCGTAGGGCGTCGCCTGCTCCAGCGGCACCTGGTCGAAGGTCCGCTGCGTCTTGCCCGTGCCGATCAGTTCCTTGATCGAGATGTTCGTCCGACCGAGGAGTGCGAGAGCGAGCGCATCGAGCCCGTGGCTCGAACGCGACGAGTCGATGAGGTAACTCGCCACCATCGAGTCGCAGGACGGAAAGTCCTCCGCGTTCCCGCCCGCCCGGGAGAGACCGCGCAGTTCGACGCCGTGGCGGCGCAGGACAAGCATGTCGTACTTGAGGTTGTGGCCGAGTTTCGGCTTGTCCGGGTCTTCGAGCACGGGGCGCAGGGCGTCGAGCACGGCGCGCTCGTCGAGGTGCGTCGCCTGCTCGGGCGAGCGCACGGGCACGTACCACCCCGCGCCCGGCCCGACGGCGAAACACAGCCCGCAGAGCGCGGCTCGCATGGGGCTGACCGAGGTCGTCTCGGTGTCCACGGAGACGGCCGGGGCGCGGCGCAACTCCTCAACGAGGGCGTCCAGTTCCGCTCGCGTGCGCACGCAGCGGTAATCGCCCTCGGCCTTCGGGCGCACCGACGCACCCGGCGCCTGCGCGAAGAGCGAATCGGCGAACGCGCCGGATTCCTCGCCCGTGCCCGGCTCGTCAGGCCTGCGCGCCCCAGGCCCGGCGAGCAGCTCCCGCACTTCATCCTGGTAGCGGTTGAAGCCCAGTTCCTTGAGGATCGGGAGCAGGCGTTCGAGCCGGAGCCGGCGCACTGACGCGGCTTCAAGGTCCAACTCCGCCGGGGCGTCGCGGCGCAGCGTGACCAGCTGTCTGGACAGTCCGAGCCTCGGCGCGGCCTCGCGGAGTTTCTCGCCGCGCTTGCCCTTGATCTCGTCCGCCCGGGCGAGCAGCGCGTCGAGCGACCCGTACTCGGCGATAAGTTGGGCGGCGGTCTTCGGCCCCACGCCCTCCACGCCGGGCACGTTGTCCACCGTGTCGCCCATGAGCGCGAGCATGTCCACGACCTGCGCCGGCGAGAGGCCCGTCTCCTCGCGCAGCTTCGCCTCGTCGATGACGGCGTCGTGGTGCACGTCGTACAACTCGACCACGTTGTCGCGGAGCAGTTGCTTGAGATCCTTGTCCTTGCTCACGATCCGCACACGCAGGTCGGGGTGCTGCTCTTTCAGGCGGTCCACGACGGTGGCGATCACGTCGTCGGCCTCGAAGCCCTCCGCGCCGACGATCGGCACGCCGATCTCGCGCAGGATGCGCAGACAGCGCTCGACCTGCACGGGCAGGTCCTCCGGGGGGGGCGGCCGCGTCGCCTTGTACTCGGGGTAGAGGCCGCTGCGGAACGTGCCGCGGTCGCCGGAGACGTCCAGCGCGACGGCGACGTAGTCGGGCATGCCGCCGACCGCGCCCTCGCCGCGCAGCAGCTTCAGGAGCATGCCGACGAAGCCGAAGGTGAGGTTGGTCGGTTCGCCCGTGACGGGGCTGCTCATGGGCGTCCGGATCGCGTGGTACGCGCGGAAGAACTGGGCGTACCCGTCGATCACGTAGAGGGTCTTCATCGCGGCATGGTACGGTCCGCGAGGGCTACCAGCGGAGGACGCCCTCGCCGCGCAGCCCGCCGCGGACGATGGCGATGGGGAGTCGTCGGTCGCGTGCGCGTTCGATGGCGCGGCGCAACTCCTCGACGTCCTTCACGGAGCGGCCTCCGACGGCGACGATGACGTCGCCCGGCTCCAGCCCGACCTGCGCCGCCGGGCCGCCTCGATCGACGCGCAGCACGAGCAGTCCCTCGGCGGGCGCGTTGCCCGTGCCGCGGAGGTCGGGTCGCATGGGCGCGGCGGCGAAGCCGACGGCGTCGAGCCACGCTCCGCCGAGCGCGGCGGTACGGTCCACGATCGTCGCCCGCAGGCGCGACGGTCGGCCGTCTCGCACCACGTCCATCTCGACCTCGCTGCCGGGCGGCGTGAACTGCACGGCGCGCACGAGCTGGTCCTCGCTGGCGACCGCGCGGCCGCGGTATCGGGTGATGACGTCGCCCGTCCGCAGGCCGGCTCGTTCGGCGGGGCTGCCGGGGACGACTCGCGTCACGACCACTCCGCCTCCCGTTGCGCCGGCGGACTCCTGTTCGGTGAGCGCTCGCATCTCGACGCCGAGCCAGCCGAAGTCGGCGCGGCCTCCGCGCACAATGTTGTCGGCGACGGCGCGAGCGAGTTCGGACGGGATGGCGAAGCCCAGGCCGATCGACCCCCCCATGCGCGTCGAGTAGATCGCGGTGTTGATGCCGATGACCTCGCCTTCGACGTTGATGAGCGGGCCGCCGGAGTTGCCGGGGTTGATGGCGGCGTCGGTCTGGATGTACTCCTCGGCCTCCTTGAACTCGTCGGAGCCGATGCCCAGGCCGCGCCCCTTCGCGCTCACGATCCCAGCGGTCACCGTGCGCGCAAAGCCGAACGGGCTGCCCACCGCGAGCACCCACTCGCCGACGCGCACGCGGTCGGAATCGCCCCACGCTGCGGCCTTCAGCCCGTTGGCACGCACGCGCAGCACGGCCAGATCGCGGAGTTCGTCGGTCCCGACGACCTGGGCCTCGAGTTCGCGCCCGTCGGGCAGCCTGACGATCAGTTGCGTCGCGCCCTGCACAACGTGGTTGTTGGTCAGGATGAGGCCGTCCTGGCTCACGATGACGCCCGACCCGAGGCCGGAGCGGCGGAAGGTCCGGTTCTGCGGGCGGCCGAAGAAGTCGCGGGCGACGAGTTGCCGCTCCTCGACCGACGTGATGTGGACCACCGACTCCTCGACGCGGGCGACCGCGCTCTCGAACACCCGCGACAGGCCACGGGCGTAGTCGTAGTCGGCCGCTGACGGCGCATCGCGGTCCGGCTGCGCCAACGCCTGACCCGCCAGCACGAGAGCGATCGCAACCACCGCCGGGCGACGCCACCACGCAACGCTTGAAGCCATGCTCACGGTCCTCCCGGCTCGACGCCGTACTCCGCCCACGAGGACGAGGTCTCCCACACCCGCACGCGCTCGACGATCAGGTCGCGCGGCAGGGCGTAGCGGTGCCCCACGGCGTCGGCGTACGAGCGCCCCGCCTCGACCTCGCCCTTCAGATGCTCGTAGATGCGCCGCGCGATCGCCTCCGTCGTGGGGTCCTCGCCCTCGAAAACCACCAGCCGGCCGCCGACGGTGTCTCGCAGGACGGGCAGGGCGGGGTCGTCGCTGTTCACGAGCAGAGCATGGTCGAGAGCATCGAGATAGGACTCGAGGGCGAGCCGCAGAGCCTTGAAGTCGCAGACCATGTCGTGCTCATCCAGCCGCCGGCGCGCCACGACGACCTCGACCCGGCGGGAGTGCCCGTGCGGATGCCGGCACCGGCCGGGGTGCTTCGAGAGCATGTGCCCGCTCTCGATCTCGAACGACTTGCAGACGCGGTAGGGCATGGAAAAGCGAACAGCGAAAAACGAAAAGCGAACATGAAGCACAGAGCGGACGAGCCGGGTGAACGTCGCCGGCGCACCGGAGCGGATTCTACGCGCGCCGGTCGGCGCTGCGACACAAGCCGAGCCCGCGCCGACCCTTGCTCCATGTTCGCTCTTCGTTTTTCGCTGTTCGCTGTTCCTACGTCCCCCTCGTGTTCCCGAACAACTCGACGTGAAGGCGGTGGCAGTACCGCCAGCCGCGGCGGAGGCACTCGTCCACCGCCCAGCGCACCGAGGTCGGGTCGGGGACGGTGGTGCCTTCGGGCATGAGCATGACGTCCGACGGGGCCAGGCCGCGGAGTTGCCCGAGCAGCGCGTCGATCTCCGGCAGGTCCGCGGGCGACGACACGACGAACTTCACCTGCCGATCGGGGTGTTCGTCGACGAGGCGCTGCAGTACGGGCAGGTTGAGCCGGCGCGTCTCGTGGCGCGCGGTCCACTCTCCGAGCGGGTCGCGTGGATCGCCGATGGGCGTCGAGTTGCGCAGTTTCGGGCTGAGGCTCAGCAGGTCGCACGCGACCCCGCGATGCACCGTCCCCGCCGTCTCGACGGTGACGTGCAGGCCCGTCTCGCGCAGCGCGTGCGTCAGCGTGGTCACCTGTGGGAAGATCATCGGCTCGCCCCCGGTGACGACCGCGTGTCGAGCGCCACTCGATTCGGCGCGGCGAACGAGCTCGCCGATCTCGACGCCCCTTCCCTCCGGCGACCAGCTGGCGTAGGGCGTGTCGCACCAGGCGCAGCGCAGGTTGCACCCGCTGACGCGCACAAAGTACGAGGGCACGCCGGTCAGCTTCCCCTCGCCCTGGATCGAGAGGAAGGTTTCCGCCACCGGGATGGACGCGCTGCTGCTCACAGACGCACCAGGCTCCTCTGCGTCACTCAGTCACTTCCCACTTCCGCGTAGTCCGTCGGGTCCGGCACGCCTGCGGCCTCGAACCCGCGGCGTCGAATCGTGCACGCGTCGCACACGCCGCAGGCACGCCCACGCTCGTCAGGGTCGTAGCACGATCGCGTGAGCGAGTAGTCCACGCCGAGACGCACGCCCTCGCGGATGATCTCGGCCTTGGTCATGGCGATGATGGGCGTGCGCACCGACACGCCGCGCCCCTCCACACCCGCCTTCGTCGACAGGTCCGCCGCACGCTGGAACGCCTCAACGAACGCCGGTCGGCAGTCCGGGTAGCCCGAGTAGTCCACCGCGTTCACGCCGACGTGCAACTCCGCCGCCCCGAGCGCTTCCGCCAGCCCCACGCCGATCGAAAGGAACACGAGGTTCCGCGCCGGCACATAGGTCGCCGGGATGCCGTCCCCGATCTCGGCCTCGGTGCGCCCCCCAGGCACGGCGATGTCGTCCGTCAGTGCGCTCCCCCCGATCGCGCGCAGGTCCACGCGCACGACGCGGTGCGACGCGGCACCGAGGCTGGAGGCGACCCTCGCGGCCGCATCCAGCTCCAATCTATGCCGCTGCCCGTAATCCACGCTGAGCGTGTGGCACGCCAGCCCGGCGGCGTGGGCCATGGCCAGCACGGTCGCGCTGTCCAGCCCGCCGGAGAGCAGCACGACCGCCGATCGTCGATCCTTCGATGCCGCATTCGCCACGCGCAACTGTAGAGGGGCGGCAGCGATCTCACGCCGCGGCGCGTCGCACGCGCCGGCCAGCCCACCGGGCGCAGGCCCGCAGGAGCTCGGTGCGGTCGATCGGCTTGCTGACGTAATCGTCGCACCCTGCGGCGAGGCAGCGGGCACGGTCCTCAGCCATGGCGTGGGCTGTGAGGGCGATGATCGGCAGCCCGTAGCCCACGCGCCGGAGTTCCTTCGACGCGGTGTACCCGTCCATCACCGGCATCTGCATGTCCATCAGCACCACGTCGAACGGCCTCGCCTCGTTGACCGCGGCGACGGCCAGCTCCACCGCGGCCCGCCCGTTGGCGACAGTCTCCACCTCGGCCCCGGCCCGCGTGAGATGGTGGACGATGAGGCGACGGTTGTCTTCGCCGTCTTCGGCCAGCAGCACGCGCGCCCGCAAGCGGACGCCATCCATCGCGGCGTGTTCGCCCTCGGCGACGTCCGCCTCGAACAACTCGTCGGGCGAGGAGATGAGGTCCGACGCCTCCTCCCTGGTGACGGGCAGCATGAGCGTGAACTCACTGCCGACGCCCGGTTCGCTGCGCACTTCGATGGACCCGCCCAGCATCTCGGTCAGGCGGTGGGAGACCGCCAGGCCAAGCCCCGTGCCGCCGAAGCGGCGCGACATCGTCTCATCGGCCTGCATGAACGGCTCGAAGAGCGTGGCGATCTTGTCCGCCGCGATCCCGATCCCGGTGTCGGCGACCCGGAAGCGGATCACGCGGCCGGATTCGTCGTCGCCTCCCATCGCCACGACGACCCGGACCGATCCGCGTTCGGTGAACTTGACGGCGTTCCCGACGAGGTTCAGCAGGGTCTGCTTGAGCCGTCGGGCGTCGGTACGGATGCGCCGTGGCACCTGCCCGCCCATCGACCACTCGAGATCGAGTCCCTTCTCAACGGCGCGGACGCGCAGGAGCGAGCAGACTTCCTCGACGATGCGCACCGGCACGCAGTCGCCCGGCTCGACCTCGAGGCGACCCGCTTCAATCTTGGAAAGGTCCAGGATGTCGTTGATGACCGACAGGAGGTGGCGACCATTTCTGCGGATGACTCGGACGGCCTCGACCCGCCCCGCCTCGTCCACCGAGGGATCGTCCAGAAGGTCGGCGTAGCCGAGGATGGCGGTCATGGGCGTGCGGATCTCGTGGCTCATGTTGGCGAGGAAGGCCCCGCGCGCCGCCGCTGCCGCCGCCGCCTCGTCGCGTGCCCGGACGAGTTCGCTCTGCATCCTCATGCGTTCGGCGAGTTCATCGCGTGTGCGCGTCACGACGACTGCGGCCGCGAGCAGGACGCCGCACAGCCCCGCCACGTAGCCGATCACGCGCCAACGCGCCGCGGCGATCCGCGCCAGCCATTCGTCGGCGGGGAAGTCCACGCCGAGCACGGCCTCGACGTTGCCTTCCTCGTCGTACATCGGGTGGAACGCGCTGACCCAGGTGCCCCAGCGGTCCTGGACGATCTCGTCGTCGAAGCAGGGGATGCCGGCGAACGCACGCTCCAGCGCGGGGTAGGATTCCTCGTAGACCTCGCCTATGGGAGTGCGCGACTCGCGCTCGCCGACGTATCGGCCGTCGCCGTCATAGTCGGTCTCCGAGTCCACGACGAGCACGATCGTCCCGTCGTCGAGGCGCCGGAACGTGTACACGTCGGCGATCCTCGGGTTCACGGCGAGCCACCGGATCTGCGCCTCGATCAGCCGGAGGTACGTCGGATCGTTCGGCGGGGTGTCGAGACGAACGTCCGCGTGGCCGAGCCGGGTCATCTCCATCGCGAAGGTCGGGGCGAAGCCCTGCACCATCGATTCCATGCGGCGGCGTTCCTCACGCCCTGCCCACTCCGTGAACGACCAGCCGAAGGCCACCACCGAGCCGATCAGCAGCCACGCCGACGCGGGGACGCGCCCGCGCCCGGAATGACGGCGCAGCCACGACGAGAGCGCGCCGACAGCCGCGGCACACGCGACCACGAACACGGCGTAGTCAAACTCGATCCAGCCCATCGGCCGCTCCGGGAGCGCCCGGACGCCCCGTATCAAGATCGGACCGCCTGCGACCCGCCTTGGGCGAATGTCCGGGAACGAACCCGGCGCGGCGAGGATCGGACGCCTATCCGGCGATAACTCGATCGGACCTACGAGTGGACCTTCCGCAGACACGCGGCACGGAACCGCCGCCCCTCGGCCCGGAACTTCCGCTCGAAGTTCGTCCCCACGAGTTCTCCCTCGTCCACCCAGCCCTGTGGCTCGAAGGCGACACGCTCGAATGGTCCACCCCCCCCTTCCGGCGGGATCCCGAGCGTCGCCCAGCCCTGAGGACAGGTCCACCGCGCGAAGTGCTCCTCGTACCACGCCCACAGACCGTCGTGGTCCGTCACCACTCGCAACTCTCCCCCCCGCTCCAGCACGCGCCACACGTCCGCGAGGAACCGGTCCTGCACCACCCGCTTCTTCCAGTGCTTGCGCTTGGGCCACGGGTCGGAAAAGTACAGGTGGATCACGCGTACGATCCCGGACGGCACGCGCCAGCGCAGGAACTCCGTCGCGTCCGCGTGCAGCAGGCGCACGTTCCGCGGCCCGCCCGTGGCTTCGCGCCGCCGGCGCACGCGGTCGGCGGCGTAGGCGTAGAACTCCCCCGCCCACTCGACGCCGAGGTAGTTGGTCGCCGGGTCTCGCCCGGCCTGCGCGAGGATGAACGTCCCTTTGCCCGAGCCGATCTCGATTTCCAGCGGGCGATCGGGGCGCTCGAACCATGCCCGTGGATCGACGCGTCCCGCCTCGGGATTCGTGCCGATCTCGTCCGGCAGGGGCGGCAGGTCCGCGCCCGACACCCCCACCACGCCCGGCGCGCAATCGAACTTCCGAGTCATGCTGGCTCAGTCCCCGCGCACTTCACGGATGCGCACGTTCCGGAAGCGCACTTCGAGCGGGTCGGTTCGGTCGCCAACCCCGTGGACCTGCAACGCGACGAACCCGCTGCGCGTCATGCCATCGGTCAGGTCCGCGGCGGGCACGCCGTTGACCCATGTGCGGATGCGCGTCCCGACGGCCTCGATGCGCATGTGGTTCCACTCGTTCTGCCTGAACGCCGCCCGTGCGGCGGGGTTCGTGCTCAGGTCCGCGAGCCAGCCGCGCCGCCCCTCGTCGTAGATGCCGCCGGTCCATGCCCGCTCCGACGGGTCGATCTCCGCCTGGTAGCCGTGCACGCGGCCGTCGCGGTAGGCGGGGTCGCTCCGCGATCGGAACTGCACGCCAGAGTTCAACTCGGGGTGCACCAGGAACTCCAGCTCGAGGACGAAGTCGGCGTACTCACGCTCGGTGCAGAGGAACGTGTTCTCGGTGTTGGGCGCGCTGCGGCCGACGATGACCGCGGGCTTGAGCGGGTTGGGACGATCGACGAAGAACTCCGCGCTGCCGCCGCGCTTCGTCCAGCCGTGGAGCGTGAAGCCGTTGAAGAGGGGCTCGAAGGTTTCCGCCCGCCCAGAGGAGCCGCCCGAACCGCCGGCACAGGCCGACAGCACGAGCACGGCCGCCGCCAGCGATGCGATCCGGAGGGTCCGCACGGGGTGAGTCTACGTCGGGCCGTCGCTGGCGGGGCGGGGCCGTACAATCGAACCCATGGCCTACACCGTTCTTGCCCGCCGCTACCGCTCGCGCGACTTTGACGAGGTGGTCGGCCAGGAGCCGATCGCTCGCACGCTCCGCAACGCCATCCGCTCCGGTCGCGTTGCGCACGCCTACCTCTTCTGCGGCACGCGCGGCGTGGGCAAGACGACCATGGCCCGCCTCTTCGCCAAGGCGCTCAACACGCCCAAGGACGGCGCCCTGAGCGATGAGGTCGCGCAGGCCATCATGACGGGCCGCGACCAGGACGTCATCGAGATCGACGCGGCCAGCAACCGCGGCGTCGAGAACGCGCGCGAACTCATCGCCAACTGCGTATATCGCCCGATGCGCGGGCCGTACAAGGTCTACATCATCGACGAAGTGCACGGCCTGACCCGCGACGCCTTCAACACGCTTCTCAAGACGATGGAGGAGCCGCCGGAGCACGTCAAGTTCATTCTTTGCACCACCGAGGCGCACAAGGTTCCCGCGACGATCCAGAGCCGGTGCCAGCGGTTCGACTTCCGCGACATCCCGTCGTCGCTGATCGCCGAGCACATGGCGAAGGTCATCCGGCAGGAGGGACTCGACGCCGAGCCGGAACTGATCGCCGAGGTCTCACGGCTGGGCAACGGATCGATGCGAGACGCGCTCTCGCTGCTGGACCGCCTCATGGCCGCGGGCGAGAAGCGGCTCACGGTGAAACTCCTCGAAGAGCTGCTCGGGCTGCCGGACCGGACGCTGGTCGGCGCACTCATTGACACCTTCGCAGAAGGCGACGCGGGCGCAGCCCTCGACCGCACCGCCGAGCTTCTCGCCAAGGGGGTCGGCGTCGAGCAGTTGCTCGAAACACTCATGGGTCGGCTCCGCGACCTGATGATTCTCGCCGCGTGCGGGCCGAAGACCTCGCTGCTCGACCTGTCGGGCGGGACGCGCGAGGAAGAGGTCGCCCGTGCGGCACGCTTTGACGCCGCTGGTCTGGTGCACATGATCGCGGTCTGCGAGAGCGTGCAGCGGGCGGCCAAGGGGAGCGCGATGCCGCGCGCCCTGCTGGACGCGGGAATCGTTCGGCTGGCGATGACGGAGAAGCTGGCGGAGGTGACCGCGCTGGTCACGCAACTCGAGGGCGGAGGCCCGCCGGGAAAACCGGCCGGGCGGCGGGGGTAAGGGCCGACCCGCCGCCGCCGGGCGCGCCGGAGGAACGCCGAGCCGCGTCCGTCGCTTCGCGCCCTGCCTCGAGTCCGCAGCCGAGTTCCCACGCGCCTGCCGCGCCGCCTCGCGCCCGTTCATGGGCGGAGGTTGTCGATCGCGCGTCGCCGCGCCTGCGCGCGCTGCTGGCGGGGGTTGAGGCCGGGACGCTGGACGACGATCCCATCGTGCTGCACGCGCCGCCGCTCGCCGTGCCGCTTCTCGAACCGCAACGTGAGGCGGTGGAGCGGCTGATCCGGGACGGGACCGGCCGCCGCGCCCGAGTGGAAATCCGCGAGCGCAAGGAGTCGCCCGTCGGCACGCCCGACACCGGCGCGAGGCCGGAAGTCACCGTCACCGAACACCCGCTCGTGAAGGCCGCGCTCGAAGCCTTCGAAGGCTCGCTCGGCCGTATCACGCCCAAACGCCCGAGGGACAGTTGACGGTGAACAGCGGACGATGGACGTGAAGACAGACGGCAGAATAGCCCTCACCGCCTGAAGGGACCGACACCGAATGTCCATTGTCCACCGTCCAATGCCCACTCTCCTCGACGCGCTCCGCGTCGAGGTGGCTGCCGGGCGGGCGCCGGAGCCTTCGCGCGCCATGCTCGAACGCTGGAACGCGCTGCGGACGCGCACGCCGCGCCTCTTCAACGGCCCGATCCTCGCGTTTGTGTCGTTTGACGGGGCCGCCTCGACCATCCACGCCCGGCGCGACTCCTACCTCCGCCTGACGTGCCAGGACGAGTCCGACCCGCCGATCGTCTCGCTGCTGGGCGTGACGGGGCTGCTGGTTGCCGCGCCGCCCGGCGAGCCCACGCGCGTGCTGCTCGGCAGGCGAAGCCGCGAGGTCTGGGCCTGCCCCGGCAAGTGGGAGTTCGGACCCGCCGGCGGCCTGCACGCGCCGGGTGTCTTCGACGACGACCAGCCGGCCACGCTCAACGGTCGCGACGCGCTCGACCACCTGCTGCGCGAGATCCGCGAGGAGATCGGCATCACACTCCCGCCGGCGCGGGCCGTGCCGGAGTGCATCACGCTCGACCCCGCCGGTCGCGGTACGGACATCGTCCTGCGGCTCGAATACGACCGGGCCCCCGAGGCGCTTCCAACCGCTCATGCCCCGGACGCCTGGGAGTACGAGGAGACGCGCTGGCTCACGCTCGCGGAACTCGCCGCGTTTTCGGCATCGCACGGGGACGAGATGATCGCGCCAACACGGGCGATCGCGCGGCGGATGGTGGAAAGTTTGAGGCTTGAGGCTTGAGGCTTGAGGCTTGAGGCGCGGGATGCTCAGCGCTTGCGTCGCACCACCCGCCCGGCCAGCCACGCCACGACCTCGACCAGCGCGTGCACCCGCAGGCGCAGGCGCAGGCGGCGCAGTGAGGGGTCGTCCGGGTCGATGCGGCAGGCCTGCGCGGCCCAGTAGCGCGCCCGCGTCCACTGCCCCTGCTCCAGATACGCCAGCGCGAGGTTGTGCATCGGCGCCACCATTGTCGGGGCCAGGCGCAGTGCAGCGCGGGCCGACTCCATCCCCCCCGCCAAGTCGCGCAGCCGGAACCTCGCCACACTCAGCCCGTGGTGGGCTTCGGCGTCGTTCGGGCGTTTCGCCAGCACACGGGAGAAAACCGTCGCGGCCTCCTTCGGACGATCCGCGTCCAACAGGAGGCGTGCCAGCTCCGCCGCGTCCTCCGGGTCCGAGCGGTCCGGGTGGCGGGCCTGGTCGGCGCACTCCTCGAGCAGCAGGTCCGCGGCGCGATCCGCATCGCCGGGCTTGTCGCGCTGCATGAGGCACTCGGCCAGCGCGCACCGCGCCCCCGGGAACTCCGCGTTCAGGCGCACCACCACGTCGAACTGCACCAGCGCGCCGGCCCGGTCGCCCTGCCGCTCCGCCAGCTCGCCGAGGTGGAAGTGCGCATCGGGGTTGTCCGGCTCCAGTTCCAGCACGCGGCGGAACTTCTCGCCAGCCTCGGCGTAGCGGTTCATGTCCGTCAGCAGGCAACCGAGGTCGAGGAGCGTCTCCACGTCGCCCGGGTCGCGCCGCAGTTCCAGCAGGTACAACTGCCGCGCCCGCTCGTGGCGCCCCGTGCTGGCGTAGGCCTCGGCGAGTCTCGCCTGCACACGCGGCAGGTCCGGGTCCAGCCGAGCCGCCTCGCGCAAACACCAGACGGCCTTGTCGTGCAGGCCACGCTCGAGGAGCGAGTCCGCCATCGCGGCGTAGATGTCCGCGTGGTCGGGGGCGAGCTGCTGCGCCATGTAGAACAAGAGTTCAGCCTGCTCGTGCCGGCCGAGCCGAGCGTTCGCCTCGATGCGGTACGTGAAGGCGTCCAGGTTCTGCGGGTCGATCGAGGCCGCCTTCTCCAGCAGCGGCAGCGCGCCCTCGGGGTCACCGGCACGGAGACGGTTCAGGCCCGCGAGCACGGACGTCGGGGCGTCGTCGGGGCGCAACTCGGCGGCGCAGGCGAACGCCTCGGCGGCCTCGCGATACCGGCCCGCGGCCTCGAGCGTAAGGCCGAGGTTGAACTGCCACTCCGCCTGGTAGGGATTGCGCGACAGGGCCTTGCGCAACTCGGACTCGGCCTCGTCCCAGCGCCCGGCCTCGTACAGCTCGTGGGCGCGTTCAACGTGCTCTTCGGCGTCGAACCAGTCGTTCATGTCGCCTCGCCGATGGCCCCCGAAAGGCGGGCCGACCGATGGTAGGGAGAGGTTGCAGCAACATCAATGCCGCGGCAACGGTAGGATCGGGACGGTGGGCCGGCCTTCGGCGCCGATCGCCCCCAGTGGGAGCCGAACACGCGTGGGACAGCGGCCTGACAGGCCGGGACGACGGCATGGGTGCGCCCGATGGACGGGTACGCTTATACTCGCGCTCGCCCTGGCAGGGCCGCAGGCTCTCGCGTTGCAGAACGGAACAGGCACGGTCCAGGCCGCGGTGGCGCCCGCGGCAACACCGGAGTCACTCCTTGCCCTGCTCGACGATCCCGCCGCACCTGCCGCCGACCGGGAGCGGGCGGCTTCGCTCTTGGTGGATCGGTGCGTGGAGCCGGAGAGCCTGCGGCTGGTTTCCGAGGTTCTCGCCCGCGCGGAAGACGCCCCGGGATCGCGCCGGCTGCTGCTGGCCGCGATGGCGCGCTCGCCGGCGGTCGCGGTCGACCTCGGCGCGCCGCTGGGCGCGCTGGCGGCGGTCTCAACGCCGGAGCAGGTTCCGGCGGTGCTCGGCGCGCTGGCGAGCGTGCGCACGCGCGAAGCCGCGCGGACGATCGTGGCGTTCGTCGAGCCGAGTCGCCCGTCAGCGGTGCGCACGGCGGCGTTCGACGCTCTCGAACGCCTCGCCGCGCGGACCGACCTGCCTCGCACCGCCGAGGCGTGGCAGGCGTGGCTGACTCGCGTCGAAACGCTGCCGGAGCGGCTATGGCAGCGGGAGCTGATCGAGTCGCTGGCGCGGCGAAGCGCGGACCTGTGGCAGCGCAACGAGCGCGCGAAGACACGCCTGGTCGAAACGACCCGGCGGCTCTACCTCCTCGTGTCCGCCGAGGAGCGGCTCACGATGCTTGCTTCGCTGCTGCGCGACGACCGGGACGAACTGCGCCGCCTCGGCTTTGAACTGGCCGCGCGGGAACTCTCGGCGACGAACACGCTCGGGGGTGAGGTCGCGGCCTCCGCGATCTCGCTGCTCGAACACGCATCGCCGGAGGTTCGGGCCGAGGCTGCGCTGCTCGTCAGTCGCCTCGCCCCCCCCGAGGCGGAGCCTGTGGTCGGACGCGCCCTTGCCCGCGAGACCGACGCCCGCCCCGCCGAGGCGCTGCTGGTCGCCGCCACGCGCTGGCCCTCGCCGGTGATCCGCGGCCCCGCGCTCGCGTGGCTTGAACGCGAGTCGGGCGCGCGTGGCGCGGCCGCCGATGCCCTGCTCGCGCTGCACCGCGCCGGGCTGCTCGAAGACCCCACGGACCGGCAGCGCGTCGTCGAGTCGCTGCGCGCCGCCCCACCTGACACGCTGAACCCCTCATCCGTTCGCCTGCTGGCCTCGCTGGGAGATGACGGCGATCGGCGCGCAGTCGCCTCGCTGCTGGCCTCGACGCGCGCGGGGGTGCGCGCGGCTGTCGCGGACAGCCTCGCGCCGTTCGCGGAGTTCACCGGGGCGATCATCGCCCGTGCCTCGGACGATCCCGGCCTCTTCGCCGCCGCCTCGCGGGCCGCGCAGGCGCACCTGCCCGCCGCCGAGGCATTCGAGCGGATGGTGCTGCTGCCAGCGCCGACGCCCGCGGCCCACGCCGCCGCGCTGGATGCGTTCGTCGAGGCGCTCGCGCCTGCCGACCGGGTCGCCGTGGCGCGCGTGATCCGCTCGCCAGCGCGGCGGGAACTCGCGCTGGCGCCGCTCATCGAGGGGGCCAAGGCCCGCGTCCTCGACGAGCGCGACCGCGTCGAGGCGATCCTGATGCTCGCCGAGGCCAGGTTGGCCCTCGGCCGCGCGCAGACCGCGCTCGACGTGCTCGGCGTCTTCCCCGAGGACGCTGACGATGCTTCGCACGCCCGCGCCGTCCGTGCCCGCCTCGGCGCGCTCATCGCGCTGCGGCGCTACGACGCCGCGGCCGCCCTGAACGCCGACGCCGACACCTGGCTCGACGTCCTCGACCGCGCGGCATCGCTGCCGCACGCGACCGACGCCGCGGACGCCTTCGAACGCCTCTTCACCGGTCGCCTGACCGAGGGCCACGCGGCACGGCTCGCGGCCCTGCGAGCAGCCCTCGAATCCGGGCACGAAGACCTGCCGGCGAGCGACGACGAGAATGACCACGACCGCTGACCGGCATCACGGCGGCGCGGGCGCGTCCGGCTTGCGCCACGGGATGTCCGGGTCCTTGTGCAGCACGCCCGCGCTGCGCTTTACGCACTGGCGGCAGGCGTACACGCCCTCGAAGAGCGGGCTGCTCCACGCCGGGTCCGGTTTGTGCTCCAGGCACAGGCGGCACTCATAGCCCGCGGGCGCGGCGTCCGTGCCCAGCATCACGAGTTCGGTGTAGGCGATGCTGAGGCACGGGCCGCAGATGCACGCGCCGCGGTGGCCTTCGACCATCGGGCGATCGAGGGTCCACTCCGCCCCGCAGAAGTCGCAGAGCACGTCGGACATCTGCAGGTTGTTCTCGTCGCACCCGGCGCGTCGCATGGCGGATGCTACGGAGGTGGAGGGGAAGAGGGATCAAGGCAAGAGCGGGAATGCCGACTTCACCGGGGCGGATCCTTGCAGACCCCGTCTTCAACCACTCCCGGCGTGCGCGCTGACCACCGCGTCTTCCGCCTGCCGACCGCGGAGCGTGCTGTTCGTGAGACGCCGCGCGCCTGGGCTATTCTTGGCCGATGATCGACGCGGACGTGCTGATCGTCGGCGCTGGGCCGATCGGTCTGGAGGTTGCAGCGGGGCTGAAGCGCGCGGGGGTGTCGTACGCGCACGTCGAGGCCGGACAGGTCGGCGCGACCTTCGGGTGGTGGGCGCCGAACACCCGGTTCTTCTCCAGCACCGAGCGGCTCGCCGTCCGCGGCGTGCCGATCCCCAGCGTCGATCAGGCCAAGATCACCGGCGAGGAGTACCAGGCGTACCTGCGCGAGATCGTGCGGCAGTTCGGGCTGGAGATTCGCCCATACCGGCGTGTGGTCGGCGTGCGGCGCGAGGGAGAGGTGTTCGTTGTTCGGACAGCAAGAAGCCCGCACGGTGTGGGAGGGAAGGAGGAAATGGGGGAGGAACGGGGCATGCAAGGCCCTGCACCCGAAGAAGGAGGGGAGGAGTATCGAGCGCGGCGGGTCGTGCTGGCGATCGGGAACATGCACCGGCCGCGGATGCTGGGCGTGGCGGGCGAGGGGCTGGCGCACGTGAGCCACTACTTCGAGGGACCGCACAAGTACTTCGGCACGCGCGTGCTGATCGTGGGCGGGAAGAACTCGGCGGTGGAGGCCGCGCTGCGGTGCCGGCGGGTGGGGGCGCGTGTGACGGTCTCGTATCGCGGCGAGCGGTTCGACGAGCAGCGGGTGAAGTACTGGCTGCGGCCGGAGATCGAGTGGCTGATCGCGAAGGGCGAGATCGGGTGGCTGCCGCGGACGGTCGTGCGCGAGATCCGCGACGGCTCGGTCGTGCTCGGCGACGCGGGCGGGCGCGGCGGGCCGACCGAGATCGAAACCGATTTCGTGCTGCTGATGACCGGGTACGTGCAGGATCCATCGCTGTTCGAAGCGTTCGGCATCGCGCTGGAAGGCCCGGAACGGCGGCCGACCCACGACCCTCGAACGATGGAGACGAACGTGCCGGGCGTGTACGTCGCGGGGACGGCGTGCGGCGGCTCGCAGGAGCGCACGCGATACTTCATCGAGAACACGCACGTCCACGCCGAACGCATCGTGCGGGCGATCACGGGCACGGGGAGCGCGGCGGAGGAGCCGGAGTTCGGCGCGCTGGAGGAGGCCTGACCGAGGAGAGGATGAGGGGGGCGTTACCCTTGGCCCGAGGCGGCGAGCGTGTCGTTCATCAGCGTGCGGAAGGTGCCGAGGGCGACGGGCGAATCGGGCGGCGCGTCCGGGGGGGGGACGAGTTGCGTGTACGAGCCGTCGGGGTTGAGCGACCAGGCGCGACGGCGATCGGCGAGCATGACCTCGCGGATGCGGTTCAGGCGTCGCCGGGCGTCGGCGTCGCGCACGGGGATGACCGCCTCGACGCGGTTGTTGAGGTTGCGGTACATCCAGTCGGCCGAGCCGATGTACCAGTCGCCGTCGAGGGGGTTCTCGCGGGCGTTGGCGAAGTGAAAGACGCGCGAGTGTTCGAGGAACCTGCCGACGACGGAGACGACGCGGACGTTGTCGGAGAGTCCGGGCACGCCGGGGCGGAGGCAGCAGAAGCCGCGCACGACGAGATCGACCCGCACGCCGGCCTGCGAGGCCTCGTAGATGAGTTCGCTCATCTTGCGGTCTTCGAGGGAGTTGACCTTGACGAAGATGCGCGCGGGCAGACCGCGGCGTGCATTCTCTGTCTCGCGGCGGATGAGCTCGGAGAACTGGCGGCGGAGGTTGGCGGGGGCGATGAGCAGCTCGTTGTATTCGGTCTGCTGGCTGCGTCCGGTGAGGAGGTTGAAGAGGGCGACGACGTCGTCGGTGATGCGCGGGTTGGAGGTGAGCAGGCCGATGTCGGTGTAGAGCTGGGCCGTGTGGGGGTTGTAGTTTCCGGTGCCGAGGTGGGCGTAGGCGCGCAGGCCGCCGCTCTCGCGGCGGACGACGAGGGAGCACTTGCAGTGGGTCTTCAGCCCGACGACGCCGTAGGCGACGTGGACGCCGTGTTTCTCGAGCTGCCGCGCGAAGCGGAGGTTCTTCTGCTCGTCGAAGCGGGCGCGGAGCTCGACGAGGCAGGCGACCTGCTTGCCGTTCTCCGCGGCGCGGATGAGCGAGGCGACGAAGGGCGAGTCGCGGCTGGTACGGTAGATGGTCTGCTTGATCGCCAGCACGTCCGGGTCGCGGGCGGCGGCGGCGATGAACCGCTCGACCGACGCCTTGAACGACTCGTAGGGATGGTGGAGCAGCACGTCGCGCTCACGCACGATGGCGAAGAGGTCCGAGTCCGAGGACGAGGCGTGCGCGATCGCGGGCGGCACGGCGGGAATCCACGGCTCGAACTTCAGGTGCGGCAGGGCGACTTCCGCCACCTGGAAGAGGTCGGCGTACTCGAGCGGTCCGGGCCGCTTGTAGACGTCCTCCTCGGTCAGGCCCAGCTCGTCGGTGACGAAGGCGAGCACGCCGGGCGAAGGGTTCGGGGCGGTCTCGATGCGCACCGCGCTGGCGAACCGGCGCATGTGAAGTTCCGCCTCGACGTGCTCGAGGAGATCCTCGACCTCGTCGTCCTCCCGCTCGACCGCCGCGTTGCGCGTCAGCCGGAAGGGCGTGACGTCGTGCGTTTCCATGCCGGGGAAGAGGTCGTCGAGGTTGTTGAGGATCAGCTCCTCCAGCGGGAGCAGGCGCAGCGGCGCATCCTGCGAGACCGGGAGGCGGGCGAGGTCGCCGGGCTGCATGGGCGCGTCCGCACCCACGGGGACGAACCGGGGCAGGACGTCGGGCACCTTGATGCGGGCGAAGTGCCGCTCGGGGCTGCCCGGCGCGCAGACGAGAATGCCGAGGTTCTCCGAGAGGTTCGAGATGAACGGGAAGCGGTGGCCCGGATCGACCGCAAGCGGCGTAAGCACCGGGAACACGTTCGCCCGGTACCAGGCGTCGATCGCGGTTCGTTCGTCGGCGTTCAGGTCGGCGTAGCGGAGGATGCGCACGCCCTCGGCTTCGAGCGCGGGGCGAAGCGTCCGCTCCCACAACTCCGCCTGCACGCGCTGCAACTCGATGACGCGCTCGCGGATGGCCGCCAGCACCTGCCGGCCGCGCAGCCCGTCCGGCCCGGGCGAGTCGATGCCCGCATGCACCGAGCGCTTCAGCAGGCCGACACGCTTCATGAAGAACTCGTCGAGGTTGTTCGAGAAGATGGCGAGGAACTTCACCCGTTCGAGCAGCGGAAAGTCCGCGTCGGCGGCCTGCGCCAGCACGCGCCGGTTGAACTCCAGCCACGAGAGGTCGCGGTTGAAGAAGTGCGACGCCTCGGGCGACGGCTCCGGCTCGCGGGTGACGGAGTTGGCTCGGCGGGTCTGCGTCACGGCTCAGGACGGTAGGTCGCGGCGCAACCGGGGGCTTCGGTGACGCTCACGGCTGACACGCGGGCGCCCCGGGCGAGCGACGGCGCGAGACGCACGGCGAGTTCGTCGGCGATGTGCCGCGCCACGAGTTCGGCGGTAGGGTTGCGGCGGTTGAACGGGGGCGAATCGTGCAGGTTCGCGTTGACGAAAGGAGAGATGACCTCGCGGAGCGCGGCCTCGACGGCGTGGAAGTCGCAGAGCACGCCCTCATCGTCGAGCGTGTCGCCGGAGATCGTCGCCGTCACTCGCCAGTTGTGCCCGTGGAGCGGCTCGCGCACGCCGGCGATGACGATGGCGTGCGCGGCGCAGAACTCGGTCTCGACGGAGATGGAATACATGGAAGGGCGCGAAGTATAGGAAGGAGGAGGAGAGACGCCAGGAACCAGACATGAGTGGGCCGATCGTGAGTCGGCGGGTAGGCTGTTCTCTGCCGGGCGGCGGGAGGAACGATGCGCGACGGTCCGTTGATGGTCGGGGTGAGCGGGATGCGCGGGATCGTCGGCACGAGCCTGACGACCGAAGTCGCGGCGCGGTTCGCCGCGGCGTTCGGGTCGTGGCTGCCTCGACGGGGGGGCAGGCCGGTGGTCGTTGTCGGGCGCGACGGACGCGCGGGGTGCGACCCGATCCACGCTGCGGCCGTTGCGGGCCTCACCGGCGCGGGATGCGACGTGATCGACCTCGGCGTCGAGATGACCCCCACCGTCGGCGTGATGGTGGACGAACTCGACGCGGCGGGCGGCCTCGTCGTCACCGCCAGCCATAACGGCCAGGAATGGAACGGGATCAAGTGCCTCGTCGCCGAGGGTGAGGGCGTCGCCGAGGGCGTGCGCGCTTGCGCCCCGCCGCCGCCGGCCGCTGACGAGATCGCCGCGACGTTCCGCGGTGGGCGTGTCGTGTGGCGGAACTGGTCGGAGGCGGGGCGAGTGCGGCGCCGGCACGACGCGGGCTGGGACCACGCCGCGCTCGTGCTCCGCAGGCTCGGCGACGAACTCGTCGCGCTCATCCGCGAACGGCGCTACTCGGTCGTGCTGGACTCGGTGAACGCGGCCGGGGTCGAGGGCGGGCGGCGGCTGCTCGAATCGCTCGGCTGCCGCGTCACACACCTCGGCGACGACGAGTCTGGCGTCTTCCCCCACCCGCCGGAACCGACACGCGAAAACCTCGGCACACTCTGCGCGGCGGTGAGCGAGTCCCGGGCGGACGCCGGCTTCGCGCAGGATCCTGACGGCGACCGCCTCGCGATCATCGACGGCGAAGGGAGATACGTCGGCGAGGAGTGGACGCTCGTGCTCGCCGCGCGGAGCGTGCTGGAGGCGTGCGACGCGCTGGGTGCGCGCGCGCACGAGGGACACCGCGGCATCGTGCTGTGCGCGAACCTCTCGACCAGCCGAATGATCGACGACCTCGCACGCGAGCACGGGGCGCGTGTCGTTCGCACGCCCGTCGGCGAGGCACACGTCGCCGGCGCGATGAAGCGCGAAGGCTCCGAGATCGGTGGGGAGGGGAACGGCGGCGTCATCTGGCCGGGCGTGACCTGCGTCCGCGACTCACTGAGCGCGATGGCCCTCGTGCTCGCCCTGATGGCCCGGCACGGGCGGGCGCTCGCCGAGCTGATCGCGGAAATGCCCGCCTATGCGATCGAGAAGCGCAAGGTCGAGATGGCCGCCCGCGAGGCGGCGTCGCCCGCCGTCGAGCGCGTCGCCGCCTGGGCGAGCAGGGAAGGTGCCCGCGCCGACCGTCAGGACGGTGTGCGCGTGGACTGGGACGACTGCCGCCACGCGGGCGGCGGTCCGGCGTGGGTCCACGTGCGGGCGAGCAACACCGAGCCGATCATGCGGCTGATCGCCGAGGCGCGCACCGGCGACGGCGCGGCCCGCCTGCTGGCCGAGGTCGAGCGTGCCATCGGGCGGTGACGCCGCGCGTATACTCAGCCCCATGCCGCTCCAGACCCGCACCTTCGAGCCTGGCGACCGCGTCCGTGTGACGAAGGAAGTGCCGCGCCTCTCCGGCGCGATCACGACCACTTTCGAGGGGACGGTGGTGCGCGCCGGGCGCGAGAAGACCGGCTCGTGGTACGCGCACGGCGAGGACAAGAAACTCTGGCTCGACCGCCTCGTCATCCGCAAGGACGACGGCGAACTGGTCGTCTGCAACCTCGACCGATCGACGCGTGTCGAGGTCGTCGGGCCGGAGACGACGGCCTAGCGCGCGTACGCCCGCACGGCGTACTCGGCGACCATCCGCTCGGCGGTGAAGTACGACCCGTTCACGGCGATGCAGTTGAGCATCATCCGCGCCCAGGACGGCTTGTCGCGGTGGAAGAGCGGCGCGACGGCGCGCTCGAGCTTGTCGTAGAGGTCCGCGGCGTGTCGCGGGTCCATGCTCTCGTGGCCTTCGGTTCGGCAGTCGTCGGACGCAGAGCCGATCGACCAGCCCGTTACGCCCTCGACGCATCCTTCGAGCCACCAGCCATCGAGGGTGGAGAGGCTGGGCACGCCGTTGATGGCGGCTTTCATCCCGCTCGTGCCAGAGGCCTCCAACGGCGGACGAGGGACGTTCAGCCAGAGGTCCGCGCCGGCGACGAGTTTGTGCGCGAGAGCGATGTCGTACCCGTTCACGAACACGATGGGCACAGAGCCTTCGAGCGACCTGGCGACGGCGTGGATCCGCCGGACGATTTCCTGACCCGCGCCGTCGTGGGCGTGGGCCTTGCCCGCGAAGACGAGCTGGATCGGGCCCGCGCGGTCGGCGATGGCGCGAAGCCGGGCAGGATCGGCGAGGGCGAGCGTCGGGCGCTTGTAGTCCGTCATGCGCCGCGCGAAGACGATCGTGAGGGCGTCGGGCTCGAGCGATCGGCCCGTCGCGGAGGCGACTGCCGTGAGCATCTCGCCCTTGGCCTTCGCGTGGGCGGCGAGGATGGCGTCAGCTGGGATGCGGTGCGCGAGGCGCAGGTCGGCGTTGTGCCGCCGCCAGTTCGGAACGTGCTCGTCGAACAGGGCGGCGACGTGCGCATTCGCCCAGCGGCCGGCGTGCACACCGTTCGTCACGGACTCGATGCGGTAGCCGGGGAACATCGCCCGCGAGACCTCGGCGTGGCGGCGCGAGACGGCGTTGGTGAACGCGCTGAGGTTCATCGCCAGGCGCGTCGTGTTCAACTCGCCCTCCCCGTGCAGGTCCGGGCGGTGGAGGGCGGGATGGTCGCCCACGATGCGGCGCACGGTATCGACGTCGAACCGGTCGTGGCCGGCGGGCAGGGGCGTGTGGGTGGTGAAGACGAAGCGGTCGCGGACCTGGGCGATCGACGCCGGCCCCAGCGCATCGTGCGCCGTGCCGCCGTGCTCCGATCGCCGGGCGACGCACGCGCTGAGGGCTTCGAGGGTGGCGAAGGAAGCGTGTCCTTCGTTCATGTGGAAGAGGCGCACGTCGTGCCCGATGGCGCGCAGCATCCTTGGGCCGCCGATGCCGAGCACCGTCTCCTGCCGAATCCGATGCTGGTGGTCGCCGGCGTAGAGGCGGCGGGTGATGATGCGAGCGTCCGGATCGTTCTCGGGGAGCTCGGCGTCGAGGAAGTAGACGGGGACGACGTGCCCGCCCACGCCCACCGCGTCGTGCCGCCAGGCGCGGAGCATGACCGGCCGTCCGTCGATCGGCACGACGACGCGCGGGAGCATCTGGCGCAGCACGCGCTCAGGCTCCCAGGGCTGGGGAATGTCGCGCGGGTTGCCCCCCGCCGGTTCCTGCGTGAAGTAGCCCTCGCGGTAGAGGAGGGTGACGCCGACCATGGGGATACCGAGGTCGGCGGCGGCGAGCATGGTGTCGCCCGCGAGCACGCCGAGGCCGCCGGCGTAGGTCGGGATGCGAGAGTCGATCCCGATCTCCAGCGACAGATAAGCGATGTCGAAGTCGAGGCGCATCTTCCGTTCCTCCGGACGGGGTGCGATCACGCGAGGCCCGCGTAAGCATCGACACGGCGTCTCCCCGGGGTGAGCCGACGCGGCGGCTACCCCCAAGGATTGTCCGAAAAACAAGCGGTGGGGGCGGGATTCGAACCCGCGAGACCCTGACGGGTCTACCGGTTTTCAAGACCGGCGCCTTCGACCACTCGGCCACCCCACCGGCAGGGGATCGTAGGAGGAGCCTGGACGCTCGAGTCCTGAGTCTCGAGCCCTGGGCTGTCAACTTGACAGCCCGCCCTGCACGCATTGCCTCCGCGACAGACGCTCCGCTCGCCCCCATGACTCCGTGGTCGCCACGCGCGCTGGCACGCTGGTTGCCCACCTTCCCGTAGCGCCGGTCTGTGGGAATCGGCGACCGGGAATGAACGATCGAAAGGAGGCGACCCATGCGTGGCACACTGATCCTGACCCCGAGAATCGATGACCTGTCGAGGCAGTTCGGGCGGGTGTTCGATGCGATGACCCGCCGGATGGACGAAGCGTTCGGCATCGCGCCGTCCGTGCCGGCCTCGTGGCCCGCCGTCAACCTCTGGCACGACGACACCGCGTTCCATCTCGAGGCGGAACTCCCCGGCTTCTCACTCGACGAGGTCGAGGTGACGGCAACGGAGAACCTCGTGACGGTGCGCGGCCGGCGTGAGCGCACCACTCCCGAAGGCGCGGAGACCCTGCGCGTCGAGCGTGAACTGGCGCACTTCGAACGCACGGTCGGCCTGCCGCTGCCGATCGATCCGTCGCGCGTCGAGGCGACGCTGACGAACGGCGTGCTGCGGGTGACGATGCCCAAGGCCGAGTCGGCGCGGCCGCGCAAGATCGAGGTGCGTGCCCTGGGCGCGCCGGAAACGAAGCAGGCGAAGACGCTCCCGGTGAACGCCTCGTGAGGTCGTGCCGCACGCTCGAACACCAAACGGAGGACACCACCATGAACGAGACGACGGTGATTGAACGCAACGGGTCCGTGTCGAACGTCGCGGGCGAGCGCAGGCTCTACAGGCCGCCGAGCGACTTCTTCACCTTTGATGACCGCTTCGAGATCCACGCCGACGTCCCCGGGGCGACGCCCGAGGGCATCTCGCTCACGATCGACGACGGCGTACTGACCGTCGAGGCCCGCGTCGAGCAACGCTACCCCGAGGACGCCCGCTGGGTGCAGGGCGAGTTCGGTGTGGGCGACTACCGCCGCGCGTTCCGCCTGGGCGAGGACGTGGATCAGGAAGGCATCACGGCGACCTGCCGCGACGGCGTGCTGACCATCGTTCTGCCCAAGAGAACCTCGCGGCGCGCCCAGCGCGTCCAGGTCCGCGCCGGCTGACCAACCAACACAACTCGTCCCCCATCCGAGCCGCCCGTGCGCCGTGTGCCCACGGGCGGCTCCTCCTCTATCTGCTGCCCGCTCGCCGCGACGATCCCGCGAGTCCGAGCCGCAAAGTTCCATGATGAGCCTTGGCGCGCGACCACTCATTCGGCATACTGATGCCGTGGGCCTCTCGTGCCCGGTCTGCCCATGCGGCGGGCCGGGTTGGTGAACGCACACCGGACATCGGGAGACCGACCATGGCAGCGACCGGCACGAAGGGCATCGCGAGGCGACTTCATTCGATCGTC
>SZOZ01000012.1 GCA_030263455.1 Synechococcales cyanobacterium CNB | reverse complement strand
CAACGCCACACGACGGAGCACCGGCTCCGTCTGCTCCGCCATCCACACCGTCCCGAATCCGCCCTCCCCGATCACCTGCAGCAACTTGTAGCGACCGACAAAGTCGCCCGGCTGGTTGGATGCGGCCACCACACCAAACCGGGGTGAGCCGGAAGTCGGCGGATCAAACGGCGGTGACGTCGGCGAGGCCAGGAAACCTTCGGCCGATTCGATGGCGTCGAGCAGAGATCGGACTTCGGCGTGCAAGACCTCATCGCCGGCGCACTCGTGCTCGATGAAGCGAGAGCGTTCCGAACATGGCAACCGCATGGCACGCGTCAGGAGATCGCGAATGCGGTTCTGCCGCAGTTTGCTCTCCAGGTGACGCATCAGCGGGTCGGCTGAGAGGGGCTTGCCGGTGATCCGCGTGCACAACTCGTCCGCGCGCCACCGCTTGCCGTGGGCGTGCACGTTCGTGCGCAGCCAGCAGAGCAGCGGGGAGAACTCGCCGCGGGCCATGTCTGTTTCGAGCGAGGGCAGGTCGGTCTTGATTTTCTCCCACATCTGCGCGGCGTGCAGATTGCCGAGCGTGTAGGTGGGGAAGTAGCCGATCAGCCCGAAGCTCCAGTGGACGTCCTGCAGGCAGCCGCGCCGGTCATCGGGCACCTTTACGCCGAGCAGCCGCTCGAATCGTTCGTTCCACGCGCCGGGGACGTCGCGCGGTGCGAGGTCGCCCCGCAGGAGCGATCGCTCGATGCCGAAGCGGAGCATGACGTGCAGGTTGTAGGTCGATTCGTCGGCCTCAACGCGGATGAACGACCGCTCGCTGCGGTTCACGGCCCTGTAGAGGTCGTCCGCACTGTACTGGTCGAGCGCGGGCCCGAGGATGCGCTTCGCGTGCGGGAGCGCCCATGCCCAGAACGGGCGCGAGCGACCCACGAAGTTTTCCCACATGCGAGACTGGCTCTCGTGGATGCCGAGCGAGATGGAATCGCCGAGTGGTTCGCCGAAGTGCTCGCCTTTCGGGAGGCCCTGCTCGTACAGCCCGTGCCCGCACTCGTGCATCGTGCCGTAGAGCGCGTCGGTGAATCGCTCCTCACGGTAGCGCGTGGTCAGGCGTGTGTCGCCCGGCGCGATTCCCGAGCAGAAGGGGTGGGTCGTCACGTCGAGTCGCCCGGCGTTGGTGTCGAAACCGAGGGCCTTGATGACGAACATGCCGAACTCGTGCTGCCGGGCGGCGTCGATCTTCACGCGTGTCGGGGCGTCGGAGGGCGCACGCCCTGAATCCTGCAACTCCTGCACCAGCGTGCTGAGCCTGTCCGCCAGCGGGGTGAACACGCGCTCGATGTCCGCGGAGCGCGCACCCGGCTCGTAGTCGTCGATCAGGGCGTCGTAGAGTTCGCCGCCCTGGGGAACGCCGTAACACTCGGCCTTGCGCCGGGAGAGGCTGAACATCCTCTCCAGCCAAGGTGCGAACATGGCGAAATCGTTCTTCTCTCGGGCTTCCTTCCAGACCTGCTGCGACTGGCTGCCGACGCGGGCGAGTTCGGCGACAAGGTCGGACGGCAGTTTGGTCGCCTTGTCGAAGGCTCGGCGCGCCTCGCGCACGTTGCGTGCCCGCGGGCTGTCCGCGTCCGCCACGATTGAACGGTCGCTCTCGCACGCGGCGATCAGGTCTCCGATGCGAGGGTCCGTCCGCCGCTGGTGCACCAGCGAGGCAAGCGCGGCGGACTGCTCGGCCCGCGTCGCCGCGCCGGCGGGCGGCATGTAGGTCTCCTGGTCCCACCCCAGCAGTTGAGCGACGGATTCGAGCGTCGCTGCCTCGCGCAGCAGCGTCGTGAGTTGCGTGTAATGGGCGGGGGCGGTGGTCATCGGGCGCCTTTCGTGTGCGGTGTCCGGGGAGATCAGTCTATCGGCCCGCCGCGGGCCGCGCCGAGCGCGACCAGCGAGTAGGCCGTGATGAGTTCCGGATCGCCTTCCATCCACCGCGCGGCGATGGGCCGGAAGGAGCCGTCCGGCTGCTGAAGCGACGCGAGCTTGCGGACGAGGTCCTCGGCCCAGCGGCGGGATTCCTCGCGTCCGTTCTCGCTGGCGACCGCGATCGTCGGCTCGCCCCAGGCGTCGAGCGCACGGGCCATGACGACGTAGTAGTAGTACAGCCCTTCCGGCCCCAGCCCGGGGTTCTCGTCGAGCGTGTAGTGACGCCGCAGCCAGTTCAGCGCAGCCAGCACGCGCTCGTCGTCGCGCGGCAACCCTGCGTAGACGTAACTCTTGAACCCCGTGTACGTCATCGACCCGTAGGCCCGCAGCCGACTCACCTTCGTGCCGTCGGGGAGCGTTTCGACGATCTCGCCCGCCTTCGACTCGCCGATGGTGGGATGAGCGGCGTCGGGGCCGGTGGCGTAGATGAACCCGCCCTGCTCGGACCCGTCGGCGTAGGGCATGTCGTTGATCTCGTCCACCATCTGCAGGCGAGACAGGAAGACAACGGCACGCTTGTAGGCGGGCGAGCCCCGGTCAAGCCCCGAGTCTTTCAGGCCTTGCAGGGCGAGGCCGAGGTTGGACAGGTCCGGGCGGCCGTGCTGCCCGTACCCGATGCCGCCGTAGAACGGGTTGTCCGGCCCGACGCGAGCGACGGTCGGATTGTCGCCGGATTCCTCCGACCATTGCAGGCTGACGAGGAAGCGCTGGGCCGGTTCGATCGCGGCGATGACCTTCGGATCGTCGATGCCCGCGAGTGCCGAGAGTGCGCAGGCCGTGTTGTACGACGGCAGCAGCGTGTCGTAGATGCCGCCGTCCGGCTTGCGGTGCGCGAGCAGGAACTCGACGCCGCGTCGCACGGCGGGGTCGTCGTTCGGCACGCCGTTGAGCCGCAGCCCGTTGATCGCCAGCGCGGTGATCGCCGGCAGTTGCCGCCCAGGCGGCGCGACGCTCCACCCGCCGGACTCGGCGTCCTGCTGCGCCCGCATGAACTCGACGGCCCTCGCGGCGACCTCCGCGGCGAGTCGCTGATGTTCCTCGTCCAGCCGCGGTTGCGCGCAGACCGGCCCGCACAGCAACGCCGCTGTCGCAAGGCTCGCCATCGCAATCCTTCGAATGCCCATCGTGCTCTCCTTGTCCGCTCGCGGATTCCCCGTGCGGGTGCAGGAAACCGGCTTTTCTGTTACAGGTCGCCCGGCGGTACGCTGCGGCCTGCCGGATGGTTCAGTTCCAGTTCGAGGATGACCGCGGCGGCGACCACGGCGGCGGTCTCCAAACGCATGGCGTGAGGACCGAAGCGGGCGACCTGCACGCCGGCGGCCCGTGCCCGTTCGAGTTCGCCGTCGCTCCAGCCTCCCTCCGGTCCCACGAGCAGGCGGATCTCGGGGCTGCGCGTCGGTCTGTAGACGCCGCCGTTCGGGTCAGCGATCACGATCGCGGGCGCGGGCGTAAGCGCTCCGTCAAACTCGGTCAGCGGTCGGATGCGCAATGACCAGGCCCGGCCGCACTGCTTCGACGATTCCTCCGCGATCCGCCGGAGCCGTTCGAGTCGCTTGTCGCCAGGTTCGGAAACGCTGCGCTCGCAGCGCAACGGCGACCACGACGCCGCGCCCACCTGGCTGAGTTGCGAGATCAACTCGTCGAGGTGCGGCCCTTTCGGTGCGGCTACGACCGCGTGGATGGCCGGCGCAAGGGGAGGCCTGCGCTCCGTCCGCTCGACGCGCACCCGCATGAGCCACTCGCCCCTGCCGTGCTTGTCGAAGGCTTCGATGCGGGCAGTGTGAACCGCTCCTTCGCCGTCGAGCAGTTCGAGGGTGTCCCTTGGCTCGAGTCTCTTGACTCGGAGCGCATGGCGGGCCTCGTCGCCGACGATCGTCAGCACGCCGTCGGCATCCGGCCCCGTCTCTCGGAGAAAGACCCTGTGCATGGTCGAACCCTGCGGCGGTGTGAGAGGAGGGTGGGGGGTTGTGGGCGCTTCGTGAGGGTCATTCCCAGCGTAGAGGGCTTTGGCAGGGGTGGCCACCGGACGCCCCTTGAGTCCGGGGCCGAGTAGGCCGATCATCGAAGGGGAGCTTCCCGGATGCCCGAACAACCCACGACCCTCGACGATCCGCCGGCCAGGATGGACGACCTCCAGCGCCAGGTGGACAGTCTGCTGAGCAGGCTGGACGCCGAGCCCGTCGCCGAAGGGGGGGGCGATTCGACCGCGCCTGAGCAGACGAATGCGCGGTCGGACGCGCGCATCGAAGCGCTCGACCATCAACTCGCCGCGCTGTCGGAGGAGTTGCTGCAGCAGGAGGGGGACGTCGAGATCGAGGCGGCGCCTCGGTCCGCTCCGCCCTCGGCAGGGGAGGATTCACCCGTCGAGAACCATGCCGGGACGGCGCACGCTCCCCAACAGTCCGTGACTGCGGAGCAATCCGCTGAGACACGAACGGCTGCGCGGTCCGACGCACCCGTGTCTACTCCAGTGACGGCGAGCGTGCCGAGTCCCGTCCGTGGCGTCGATTCTAGGGAAGCGACCCCACGGCAGAGCAGAGCGCCGTTCACCGATTCGTTCTGCAACGCGCTGGCGGGAGCGGTCGAGCCGGTTGCCCGGCGCGTCTCGGGGATGCCGCGCGGCGTGCGCGACTCGATCGGTTGGATCGGCGTGATGACGCTCTTTTATGCCGTGTGCGTGTGGACCGTCGTGCTTGTGCTCCGCGGTCCCGGAGGTGAGCCGCCCGACGCTCCGCCGCCGGAGATCGCGTCCGCGCCGGCAACGCCGCCGACCGATCGCGCGGGTGAACACTGATCGGAAGCGCTACGAAGCGTCGCCCGGGTGCGCTGGCGCCTGCCGGTTTCTCCTCCTACTGCGCTTCGTCCTCGCCGTCGGAGGCCGCAGCGAGCAGCGACGCTCGCCAATCCCTGTCGAGGTCCGCGAACGTCATCCCGAATGCGCCTCGCGTCGCCTCGTCGAGTGACTGGCCGCGCGTCATGCGCGCGATCCACTGGTTGCGGGCGGACCTGCCGAATCGTCCGGAGACGTACCCGAGCATGTGCTGGCCCTGCTTGTAGACGAGCATGCCGTGCTCGGGTCGCGTGTTGCGGAAGTCGCTCAGCAGATCCCACTCGGCCAGACCTCCCTGTTCGGCCAGTTGGCGGATCATGCGGTCCACGCTCTCCGGTCCCGATCGACCGGAATACCGCTCGGCCGCGAGTTCCGCGGCTCCCTCGGCCACCCACCACGGGATCTCGGTCGCCCTGTCGCCCATGGAGAACGTGGCGACGTGTCCGTACTCGTGCGCGAGCAGCACGCGCAGCTGACGGGCCGGTGATCGTGGCGTGGCAAGAATTTTGATCGACTCTCCCGGCTCGTTCCATCCGCCGAGCGCGTCCTCGTAACTCAGAAAGATGGAAGCCTGCAGGTGCTCCATCTCGCCGTAGATCTTGACCACCTGCACGTGGTCCAGGGGCGTCTCGAAGCCGGCGTTCACATGCTCACGGACCTCCGGCAGCAACTCGACGACATTCACGGCCACGTCCCGCAACGCATCGTCGAGGTAGAGCGCGATGTTCGACCCGTCGTTCGAGGCCACGCGTTTCCATGCCTCTCCGGCGTAGAGCCATGTCCCGTCGCGGTTTGTAAACCTTGCCGCATGGCGGATCGTTCGCTCGGGGCGCTCGGGCATTTGCCACCGCACCGTGAGCGTGCCGATGGCTGCGTTGCCGCCGTCCACTTCGACCAGAAGGCCACCGTCGAGATCGAGCGCAAACGCGGCCGTCGGCCGCTCGACGAAGTCCTTGGCCCAGTTCTCCTGCTCCTTGGCGAACTCCGGCTCGGTCGGGTCGACGAGGGAGAGGTAGCGTTCGGCGTCTGCGCTCAGGACCGCCTCGGCCATCTTCGCCAACAGCAGCGGCACACCGGACGCGGCGTCATCGCGCGAGGGCGGGGCGGGCTGGGCGAGAACGACAACGGCTGCCAGGAGGATCGCTTGCATCGGCGGATGATATCGATCGTTTCCCGCGTCCGGTTCCCGCTATGCTCCCCGCTCGAGGGCCCCCCCGTGGAACGCCTGCTGAATGATTTCGTGCTTCTTTTCACGATCATCGATCCGGTCGGGTCGGTGCCGGTCTTCATCGCCATCGCGTCTCGGGCCGCGCCGGGCCTGCGGCGGCGCATCGCCTTCCGGGCGGTGCTCGTCTCGGCGGGTGTGCTGCTTTTCTTCGGCATCTTCGGCCAGTTCGTGCTCAACGCGATGGGCATCTCACTTCACGCTTTCCGCGTGGCTGGTGGGATCATCCTCTTTCTCTTCGCGTTGGACATGATCTTCGGCACGAGCAAGCCGGAATCGGAGGTCTCCGTCGTGCCGAAGGCGGCCGCCGATGCCTACGACCTGGCGATCTACCCGCTCGCCATCCCCTCGATCGCCGGTCCCGGCTCGATCGTGGCGATCGTGGTGACAACGGACAACGCGAAGTTCAGCGTGATCCAGCAGGCCGCGACGCTCGGCATCATGCTCGTCGTGCTCGGCATCGTGCTGGCGTGCCTGCTCATCGCTGAGCGCATCCACCGACTGATCGGGCAGGCGGGGGCGAGCATCATCAGCCGCGTGATGGGCCTCATCACGGCCGGGATCGCGGCCAACGGCGTGCTGACGGGGTTGCAGGGGTTCTTCGGGCTGGGAGCCACGGCCGGATAATCGGTCGTGGCTCAGAACTCCGCCTGTTTCGGCGCACGTGGGAACGGGATCACGTCGCGGATGTTCTGCATACCCGTGCAGAACAGGATCAGCCGCTCGAAGCCCAGGCCGAAGCCCGCATGCGGCACGGTGCCGTAGCGGCGCAGGTCGCGGTACCACCAGTAGTCGGGCTTGTGCAGTCCCATCTCGTCGATGCGACGGTCGAGCACTTCCAGCCGTTCCTCGCGCTGGCTGCCGCCGATGATCTCACCGATCCCAGGCACCAGCACGTCCATCGCGGCTACGGTCTCGCCGGGTGCGCCGTCCGTGCCCGCATCGTTCACGCGCATGTAGAACGCCTTGATCTGTTTCGGGTAGTTCATGAGGACCACGGGCTGCCTGAAGTGCTGCTCGGTCAGGTAGCGCTCGTGCTCCGATTGCAAATCCTTGCCCCACTCGACCGGGAACTCGAACTTCACGCCCTTGCTCTGCGCATCACGCAGGATGGCGACGCCCTCTGTGTACGGCAGCCGCCGGAAGGGCGTCTCCAGTACGTGGCGCAGCCGCTCGATGAGGCCTTTCTCGATCCGCTGGTCGAAAAAGGCCATGTCGTCCGACCGGCGCGATAGCAGATCGTCGATCAGGAACTTGATGAACTCCTCAGCCAGCGTCGCGTCGTCGTGCAGGTCGGCGAAGGCGATCTCAGGCTCGATCATCCAGAACTCGGCAAGGTGTCGGCTCGTGTTCGAGTTCTCCGCCCTGAACGTCGGGCCGAAGGTGTACACCCTCGAAAGCGCCTGGCAATAGGTTTCGACGTTCAGTTGCCCGCTCACGGTGAGGTGTGCTTCCTTGCCGAAGAAGTCCTCGGCGTAGTCCACCCCTCCCTCCGGCGTGCGCGGCGGGTTCACGAGGTCCAGCGTGCTCACGCGGAACATCTGCCCTGCGCCTTCGCAGTCGCTGGCCGTGATGATCGGCGTGTGGACGTAGAAGAACCCCCGCTCGTCAAAGAAGCGGTGGATGGCGCACGCCAGCGTGTGCCGCACGCGGGCGACGGCGCCGAAAGTGTTGGTCCGTGAGCGCAGGTGGGCCACCTCGCGCAGGTACTCGAACGAGTGCTGCTTGGGCTGCACCGGGTAGGTGTCCGGGTCGTCCACCCAGCCGACGACGCGCACGGCCGTCGCGTTGATCTCGTTGCCGCCCTTGGGGTTCTTCACGATCTCCCCGTCGCACTCGACGGCGCAGTGCGTGGTCAGCCGAGCGACCTCGGCCGCATAGTTCGGCAGGTCCGCACGGGCGACGACTTGGATCGGGTCGAAGCACGTGCCGTCGTGGACGTTGATGAATGACAGTCCGCCGTCCGCTTTCGAGTCCCGTCGCGTGCGCACCCACCCCTTTACGGCGCAGCGCGTCCCCGGCTCGGCTCTCAGCGCATCCTTCACCATCAGCCACGTCATGCGTCGTCTCCGGTCGTTCCCGTGTGCGAGGGCAATGGTAGCCGTCGGCCATGATCGCCCGGCCGAACCGGGGAGAGCGCAGCGGCTTGCGCCGGTCACGTCCCCGGTCCGCCGGTCTTCCCGCGCAGTCTCGGCACAGCCATGACCAAGAGCCCCACCGCCACCATGACCGCGCTGAACCACTGTCCCCTGCTCAGGCCGAGCACGCGCTGGACGGCGAGATCGGCATCGGGCAGACGCACGAACTCGGTGGCGATACGCAGCACGCCGTAGGAGACGAGGAACCACGCCCCGACGACACCGGGCGAGCGGAGCCGACCCATCGCCACGCCGACCGTCCAAACGACTGCCCCGACGACCACGCCCTCGCAGAGAGCCTGGAGGAGTTGCGACGGAGCACGGGCGGAGATGAGCGGGGACAACTCGGCAGCGAGCCGATCGGCCTCTTCTCCGCCGTGGCGCAGCGCCCGCAACATCCGCTCGAATCCCGCTGCAAAGTCGTCGCCTGGCAGCATGTAGCGCGACACGATGTTGTCTACGGCTTGTTCCTGCTCGGGTGTGCGGAAGGACTCGTGCCCGCTGACGATCTCCTGCGGGAACTTCACGCTCCACCATGGAGCCGGCTCGCCCGGGCGGGCGACGACCCGACCGGGAAGCTCGCCGTTGACGAAGTTCGCAACACGACCAAAGAGCAGCCCGGGCGGTGCGATGAGCGCCATCAGGTCCATGACGTGCAGCGGATGGCAGCGGCCACGGACCGTGCAGTCGTCGTCGCGCCATCCGCGGCTGATGCGCCAGGCGGCGAGGATCACGCCGATCATCCCGCCGTGGCTCGCCATGCCGCCCCGGTTGATCGCCAGCACGGCCCACCACGGGAACTCTGCTTCGAAGGTCCACAGGTACTCGGGCTTGTACAGCAGCACGTAGCCGAGCCTGCCTCCGATCAGCACGCCCGCGACGATCCAGAGCATCGCGTCGGCGACACGATCCGCGGGCACCATCGCCAGACCCCGCCGCGCAAGCAATCGCAGCAGCAGCCACCCGGCCACGAACCCGGCGACATACGACAGCCCATACCACCGCACGCCCCATCCGGGCGCGAACTCGAAGACGAAGGGGTCGAGAGTGTGCAGCATGGAAGAAAGGATCAAGGGCAGCGGGTTCAAGGCATCAAGGGGGCGCAGACGAGAGACAGTGTAACAGCGTGGGGCGTTGCAGGTCCCGTTGGTCTTCTCCTCACGCTTTCACACCAAAGAACCGCTCCGTGTTCAAGTTGATGGCCGCGTGGAAGGTCTCCCAGTCATCGCAGCGCAATCGGGCGAGGAACTCGGCCGTGTGCCGCACGAACGCCGGTCGGCAGGGTCGCCTGCCACGCACCGGCTCGGGCGAGAGGAACGGGGCGTCGGTCTCGACCATGATGCGGTCGAGCGGCACGAGCCGCGCGGCCTCGGCCACCTCGCGCGCATTCCGGTACGTCACTACTCCCGTGAACGAGACCATCGCGCCGAAGTCCAGTACCTTTCGCACGTCCGCCGGCCCGCCCGTGAAGCAGTGGAAGACGAACCGCGTCGGGTCCAGCCGCGTCCGCCGAAGTACAGGGATCAGGTCGTCAAACGCCTCGCGGCAGTGCAGCACGACCGGCAGTGCCCGGCCGCCCTCGTGCACCCGCTCGATGAACGCCAGTTGCTCCGCAAGCACGGTGTCCTGCACCGCACGGGCCGGACGGTCGTAGTGGTTGTCCAGGCCCAGTTCGCCCCACGCGACGCACCGCGGGCTGGACGCGACCTTCCGCAACCGCTCCCACTCGAACGGCCCGCGATCCGAGTACAGCGGATGCACGCCTGCCGTGCACCAGACGCGATCGTTCGTCTCGGCCAGGTGCAGAGCCTGCTCCGCGTCCGGGGGCGTCGTGGAGACGGAGATCATCCCCATTACCCCCGCAGCGATGGCTTCGTCGATCGTTTCGGGCACCCGTCCCGCGAAGTCGTCGAACGTGAGATGGCAGTGCGTGTCGATCATGGCCAGGGATCGAGGGATCAAGGCAACGGGATCGGGGTGAGAGAGCGAGACGTGATACGGAACAGTAGATGCCCGGATCATCGTGCGGCTCCTGCGTTCTCCCTCCTGCTTCGCTCCGGTGCCAGAATGCCTCGATGCCTCGTGCCTTCCCCTACAATCAACCCATGCCGATGTCCCCCCATGTCTTGGTCCGGCTTGTGCTCGCGGTCTGGCTCACTCTCACGGCGACCGTCCGCGCGACCGACCACGAGCGCTGGTACACGGTGGAGATCGATGGGCAGCGGGCCGGCTGGATGCACGCCTCGCAGGCGACGGCCGAGGGGCGCGTCACCACAACGAGTCGAATGGAGGTTGCTATTCGGCGCGGCACAACGCCGCTCTCCATCGCGCTGACGACGCGCTTCGTTGAGACCGAGGCCGGGGAGCCGATCGAGATGAGCGTCGATCAGCGCTTCGGCTCGGAACCGGTCTCCGTTCGCTACCGCTTCAACCGCGAAGGAGTCGATGTCGAGACGACGCAGGGGGGGCGTACGACCCGCGGCACGCTCCCCGCGCCGGAGGGCCGCTGGCTTCCCCCAGCGGCCGCATCTCGCTACCTCGAACAGCGGCTCGCTGCGGGCGCGGACCCGATTGTCCTGCGCACGGTGGACCCCCAAGGCGGGCCGACCGTGATCGAGATTCGCCGCGAGGGCTTCGAGGCGACGACGGTCGAGGTCATGGGCCGCTCGCTCGACGCCATCCGCTGTCGAACCTCGTCGAGCGACATGCCGGTCGGGGTGTCCACTGTCGAGATCATGGACAGGCGGGGCGTGCCGTTGCGCACCGAGCTCGACCTCGGCGGCATGAAGATGGCGCTGTTCGCCACCGATGAGGCTGCCGCGCAAGCGAGAGTTCATGCCCCCGAACTGCTGATCCGATCGTTCGTTCGGCCCGACCGGCGCATCGACTCGCCACGCCGCGTGGGCGAGGCGGTCTATCTCCTGAGCGTCCCCGACGGATCGCTCCCGGACCTCCCCATCGGCGGCGCGCAGCACGTGGATCGGCTCGATGGCTCGCGGGCGCGTGTGCTTGTTCGCTTTCAAAACCAGCGAGCGGAACCCCTCGAACTTGACGCCGCGCCGTATCTTGCCCCGTCCGCGATGGCGGATTCGGACGACCCTGTCATCGTCGAGCTCACCAGGGGCGCGCTGCGCGGTGTGCGGGACGGCAAGCCAGCGCGTGCCGAGAACCTGCGCCAGTTCGTCGGGCGGCACATCAGCGCCAAGTCGCTCGGCGTGGGCTTCGCGTCCGCCAGCGAGGTCGCTCGCACGCTCGAAGGCGACTGCACGGAGCACGCGGTGCTGCTGGCGGCCATGCTCCGTGCCGACGGCATCCCCTCGCGTGTCGTGAGCGGGCTGATCTACGCCGACCGCTTCGAGGGTGAGCGCGACGTCTTCGTCTACCACATGTGGACGCAGGCCCTGCTCGACACCGACGGCGGCCCCGCCTGGGTCGATCTCGACGCAACCCTCGGGACGGTCCCGTTCGACGCCACGCACATCGCACTCGCCGTGTCCGCGCTCGCGGACGGTGAAGCGGTGCGTGCCATGGCCGCCGCCGCGCCGCTCATCGGGCGGCTCCGAGTCGAGATTGAATCGACGAAGGGACGTCCATGACTCCGCGGAGCGAAACGGCCGGGGCTTCACCGCTTCCGCAACTCCCGCAGCGCGACCCTGCGGGACACAAGGGCGTTTTCGGCACGGTTGCTGTCGTCGGCGGTTGCGCGTCGGGCGGCAGACGGATGGTCGGCGCGCCAGCCCTGGTCGCGCTCGGGGCGCTGCGGGGCGGCGTGGGATTGGCTCGTATCGTCACGCCACGCCCTGTGCTGAATGCGGCTCTCGTCATCGCGCCGTCGGCAACAGGTGTTGCGCTGCCGGTCGATGCGGATGGCGCGATCGTCGCGCACGAAGCCGCGGCCGTGCTCGACTGCGTGCTGGCCGACGCCGATTGCCTTGTGATCGGACCGGGCCTGGGCACGGACGAAGGAGCGCGCGTGCTCGCTCTCCGTTCAGTGCAGCAGGACACGGTGCCGGTCGTCGTCGATGCCGATGCCATCAACAACCTGTCGCAGGTTCCCGAGTTGTGGCGGGACTTTCGTGCTCCCGCGGTCCTGACGCCTCACCCCGGCGAGTACCGCCGCATGGCCGGCCCGCTGCGGATCAGCGCGGACCCGACGATCCCAACCGGCCGGATCGCCGGTGCTGAACAGATGGCCCAGCGGCTTGGGTGCATCGTCGTTCTCAAAGGCGCCGGCACCGTCGTCAGCAACGGCCACCGTTCGTGGGTCTGTGAGCGAGGCCATGCCTGCTTGGCTACCGCCGGCACCGGCGACGTGCTCGCAGGACTGATCGGCGCGATCATCGCGCAGTTCGTTCCGCGGCCCGATCCGACTGTTTCCGCGCTCCCCGAGGCGCTTCGTGCCCGCGTTCCGGTCGATCCGCGCCGGCCTCTTTCGCTCTTCGACGCGGCATGTCTGGGGGTGCAGGCCCATGCGCTCGCGGGGGAGCGCTGGGCGGACGCACGCCGCGCCGACGCTGGTCTGCTGGCATCGGAGCTCGCCGACCTGCTGCCGGAGACGCTCTCGTTGCTCCGATCCCGATAGAGTGAGACTCGCGAGCAGGAGCCGCACGATGCCCGTCCACACCGAACGCGCCGACGCACGACGCAACCGCCTCGCGGGAGAGAGCAGCCCGTACCTCCTGCAGCACGCTGGCAACCCCGTTGACTGGCTGCCGTGGGGGCGGGAGGCGTTCGATGAGGCGAAGCGGCGCGACGTGCCCATCTTCCTCTCGATCGGCTACAGCACCTGCCACTGGTGCCACGTCATGGAGCGTGAATCGTTCGAGAACCCGTCGATCGCGGCGATGCTCAACGAGCGGTTCGTCTGCGTGAAGGTGGACCGCGAGGAACGCCCCGAGGTGGACAACCTCTACATGACCGCAACGCAACTCTTCACCGGTCAGGGCGGGTGGCCCATGAGCATCTTCCTTGAACCGGAGCGGCTGCATCCCTTCTGGTGCGGCACGTACATTCCCGCCGAGCCGCACCCCGCGCTCGGCGCTCGCCCCGACTTTCCGCGTGTCATCGAAGGGATCGCCACCGCATGGCGAACGCAGCGAGAAGGCGTGATGGAGCAGGCCGAGCGGCTGGCGGCCGCCGTCTCCGAGCAACTCGCGCGTGCCGACGCGCCAGTTCCGGTCGGTCGCGGCGAGGTCGAAGGAGCGACGGCCGCATTGCTCCGGCTTTTCGACCCCGTCAACGCCGGCTTCGGAGGCGCGCCGAAGTTCCCACAGCCCTCGTTGCTCCTGTTCCTGCTCGGCGTTCGCGACATGGCCGGCGATGACGAAACCCGCGCCGCGATCGACCACGCCGTGCGAGCGACGCTCGACCGGATGATGGCGGGGGGGATTCACGACCACCTCGCGGGAGGCTTCCACCGCTATGCTGTCGATGCGCACTGGACCGTGCCGCACTTCGAGAAGATGCTCTACGACAACGCGATGCTCGCATCGGTGTACGCTCGCGCCGGCTCAGCGTATGGTGACGAGGTCTATCGCTCCGTCGCGCGGAGCACGCTCGACTACATCCTGCGTGAGTTGACAGGACCGCGCGGCGAGTTCCTCTCTGCGCAGGACGCCGACGCGAGCGGACACGAGGGGGCAGCGCACGTCTGGACACGCGATCAGTTCTCCGCGTTGCTCGAATCCGGCGACCTCGCCTTCGCCGCGCGCGTCTTCGGTCTCGACCGCGGCCCCAACTTCCGTGATCCCCATCACCCCGACAACCCGCCCGCGAACGTCCTCCGTCTCGACGATCGTCCCGATCGCCTCGCACGCTCGCTGGGCATGGAGATGGCGGAGTTCGATGGGCGTTTCGTCCGGGTGCGCGAACGCCTGATCGCGGCCCGCAGGCGCCGGCAGCAGCCCGCGACGGATGACAAGGTGATCGCCGAATGGAACGGGCATGCCATCGTGGCGATGGTGGACGGGGCCGCCCTGCTCGGCGATCCCCGCTTCGCCGACGCCGCCCGTCGCGCGGCACGATTCATTCTTGACGCGATGTCGGACGCTGACGGTTCGCTGGCGCGATCGTGGCGGGGCGGCGTGCGCGGTCCGCAAGGCTCGCTTGAAGACTACGCGTCGGCCATTGTTGCTCTCGCTCGCATGCACGCGCTCGACGCGAAGAGTGGGGCAGAGACACGGTGGCTTGACGCCGCGCGGACGCTGCTCGCCCGTGCCGAGGGTGAGTTCGCCTCGCCCGACGGTGGGTACTTCGACGTCGCGGCCGGACGCGACGACCTGTTCGTCCGTGTCCGCTCGACCTGGGACGGCGCGCTCCCGACAGGATCGTCCGTCATGCTCCACGCGCTCATCTCACTGGCGGACGCGACCGGGAACAAGCGGTACATCGACAGGGCGCTCGCGTGCGTCCGGTCGCTCAGCGCAACCATCGCCCGCGCCCCGGCGGCGTGCATCCATGCGACGGCCGCGCTCGCGCGATTGCTGGCAGCGGGCGTGACGGAGGCAGTGGCAACGGCAACCAATGTGGTGGAATCGTGCGATGTACGGGACGCTTCTGCCGCGGACGGAGCGGCCGCGCAAACACGGGCGGACTTCTCGCCTCTCGCGGTGTTTACCAGTGTTGAGCGCATCGAGATCGGACCCGGTCGTCCCGCTGAACTGCCGCTGCTCGTTCGTGTCGCCGAGGGCTGGCACGTCGCCGCGGCCGACGCGGGCGACAGCGTGCTGCCGTTCCGCGTTCACGTTGTCGGCGGCGGCGGCATCGAGGCGTACGCGGACTACCCCCCGGGCGTGAAACTCGCAACCGGCTCGGAGACCCTGAGCGCGTACGAAGGCGAGTTCGCCCTCCGCGTCGCCGTTGAGCAGACCGGCCCGGTGCGAGGGAGGCCGCTGCTCGCCATCACCTGCCAGGCCTGCAACGACACGGCGTGCCTTGCACCCACGACGCTCGAACTCGACGTCGCGATCGACTGGCAGAACTGATCGTCACACGTTCACTCCGTGCGTTGCCAGGCGTTCGACGATCTGCGCCACCGTGTCGCCCTCGTGGTCGATGCGCTCCGCGCGCCATCCGCACGCCCGCGCGGCGGCCACGTTCTCTTCAAGGTCATCGAAGAAGAGCACGTCGCCCGGGGTGACCTGTGCCCGCAGTTCGAACGCGCGGTAGATCGCCGGATCGGGCTTCGCCAGCCCGAGCAGGTGGCTCGCGTATGGCCGCCGCACAAGCCCGAGCGACGGGAACTCCCCGCCATTCACGCCCGGGATCAGCCGCGCCCAGTGGCCATGATTCGTGTTGCTCAGGATTGCTGTCGTGAGGCCGACGCTTTCGTTCAGGCGCCGGAGCAGGCCTGCCACGCCGGGGTACTCCGCGATGATCCAGGCGTCGTGGATCGCGCGCACCTGCTCCGGTGTGTAGCGACCTCCGACGGCGTCAGAGAGACCGCGAGCAAAGGTGTCGCAATCGATGCGTCCGAGCTGGTACTGATGCGCCCAGTGCGTGCGTGCCGCGCGTGCGGCGGGCGCGTCCAGGTCGTCGTACACCTGCAGCCCGGCTCGCTCGCAGCCTTCGCGCCACGAGCGGCAGATCCGCACGAGCACGCCGCCGAGATCGAAGCAGATGAGACGGACTGGAGGCACGGGCACGGTTTCCACGGATCAAGCGATCGAGGATACGGTTCTTCATCGTCACGTCGTCACTCTTCCACTTCCTCCTCACCTCCCAACTTGGTCTTCATCAACTCGCGCATCACGACCGTGGCGAATGACCCTCGCGGCAGTTCGAAAGCACACCGCACGAACGTCCCGTGCTCGTCCGCGCCGCCCTCCACGTCCGGGTCGATGAGCGGCACGCGCAGCGGGCGTCTGGCACCCCGCATGAGACCGCCCGTTCCACGATCGAACTCGGCGACGCGCTCGAACGTCACGCCGGCTGCTTCGAGCGCCACTCGCTCGATTCGACCCGGCGTGCCCGATGCCTGGCGCATCGAGGCGCCCCACATCGGCCCGGACGGGCTGATCTCGAAACTCGCCACGCGCTCGTGCGTTTCCGCCTTGCCGAGCGTTTCGGCCGTTACGTCGAACGTGGCTCGTCCCACGTGCCTGAACGCCACGTCGCCGATGTGCAGCGTGCCGAGTTGTCCGTCGTGAATCCGCCTGTCCAGCACGGAGTTGAACACGGCCGACTGGAACGCCGACACGAAGTACGACGCCACCGTGCGGTCGATGCGGCGCACCGCCTTCTCGACCTCCAGGCCCTTGGCCAGCGCCTTGGCCAGTCCGCGCTCGGTCCGCAGGGCGGGAGCGAAGTGGGCCGCGGCAGCCGCGTACCGACCTTCCGCATAGAACGTCCTCGCTTCAGGCTGGCTCTCGGGGTGCGACGCGCTCGGCCCGAGCAGGAGATCGGCGGCTTCGCGCATCCGCCCGAGGATCATCGCTCGCCCGATGAGGTGGTTGTTCTCCAGCAGGCCGAAGCGCTGCTCGCCGACACGGTTCGGCACGCCGACGCGAGCGAGCATCCCGATCATCCGCGACGCTGCCAGCGCAGCAGTCGGTTCCACGCCGCGCACGCGGATCGAGAACCGGTTCCCGCGCAGGTGCCCCGGCCGCAGCTTGTTGGTGTGCCTGTCCGCCCACAGCACGGCGAGGCGCTCGTGGTCGAGGTGCCGGAACTCGCTGTCGGACTTGCCGGGCAGGTGCACGGACACGACCTGCCGCGTGATGGCGTGCTTGTCCTTCAGCCCCGCGTACCCGACGGCCGAGCGGTGGACGCCGAAGTGCTCCGCCACGATCCGCACCATTTCGAGCGTTGAAAGGTTGCGCTTCTGGACGAAGAGATAGAGGTGCTCCCCGCTGCCGCACGGCTCGTAGAGCGGGATTTCCTCGACGAGGAAGTCCTCGGGCCGCTCCTTGATCCGTCCGCCGATCCCCGGCTCGTTGGCGGTGACAAAGCACGGCGCGGCCCACGCCGCTCCGGGCCGATCCGACCGCCAGTACGCCTCGAAAGGCGGCGCGACGCTCACGGTGTGGGCTCCCTGCCCGCTCACGCTCTCACGCTTCACCTCTGGAGGCGGATTCGACCACGCTCTCTTCCACGTAGATCGGCACGTTGCCGGCGATGCCGAGAGCGATCGCATCGCTCGGCCGCGAGTCCACGTGTATCAACTCGCCGTTTGCGGTGCGGATGTCGAGCGTCGCGTAGTAGGTACCTCCGTTGAGATCGGTCACGTGGATCGAGACCAGTTCGCCGCCGAGCGCATTCATGACATTCGCCAGCAGTTCGTGGGTCATCGGCCGCTTGATCGGGATGCCCTTGAGCCGGCGCTCGATCGCCTGCGCCTCGGGCAGGCCGATGACGATCGGGAACGACCGCACCTCGGCCTCGGGCGTCCGCTCGTCGTTCCCCTCGACGACCTCGCGCAGTTCGATGACCTGGCCGTCGTTCAACTCCCGGATCAGAATTCTCGACAACTCCATCCGCACGGGCATGCTCGGTATCCTTCCCTATCGTCCAAGCATAGTGCCCGTCCGACCTGCCGGTTCATCTTCTCGCCGCGCCGGGCGAGCCGGGGCGTCCGGGTGCGGTCGGCAGGGGCACGTCGCCGGCCGCGTGCGCCCCCCGCCCGGCCGCGAACGCCGAATCCGGCACGCCCAGTTCGTGCAGCAGTTCCACCGGCGCGCCGATGTCTCCGACGACGATCTCGCCCGCGTACGCCTGCGCCCGCAGGAGCAGCAGCCCCGGCTTCGGCGCGACCATGGTGACCGTGACTTTCGCGTGTACGGCTTCGCCCATCGGCTCGCCGGTGTCGGCGTTCAGGCCCGACGGTAGGTCTACGGCAAGCACGGCTGCACCCGCCGCTCCGATCCGGTTTACTTCGCGGATCGCCGCCTGCACGACGCCACGGGCCGGCTCGGTCTGGCCGGTCCCGAGCAGGGCGTCGACCACGAGTGCGGGCGGGGAGCCGAGCCGCGCAGCCGCTCGGGCGAACGGGGCTGCCGCGTCTTCGCCTCGGCAATCCTCAACCGCCAGTCCCATGCGCGCGACAATGGCTGCCTGCACACCCGCGTCGCCCGAGTACGCAGCGAGCGGCTTGGTCGCGACGATCGCCATCGCGACGCCGGCATTGTGCAGATGCCGTGCGAGCGCCAGCCCGTCGCCGCCGTTGTTGCCCGGCCCGCAGGCGATGAGCACGCCGCCGCGGGTCTCCCCGCCCAGCATCCGCAGCGCAGCCTCGCGCAGCGCGACCGCCGCGTTCTCCATCAGCACAATGGACGGCACGCCGTACCGCTCGACGGCCAGCCGATCAACCAGCCGGGAGGCCTCGCGTGTCAGCACGAGTTGCACGGTCCGGTGAGCGCCGTCGGGGGGAGGTTCGGCCGGGCGGGTCATGGTGTGGGCAGTCTATTCGCTCGCCCGCTACGCTTGGCCTCCCGTGGAGACATCGGTCGCCGTCATGCTCGTGCTGCTCGCCGCCGCATCGTTGGCGCTCGGCGTCTACTGGTCGATCGGCCTTTGGCAGGTCGTCCGCACGATGCGCACGCTGCCGACTGCCAGGGCCGGCCTCACGCTCCCCGCACCGGACCTCTCCGTCTGTGTCGTCGTTCCGGCACACAACGAGGAAAAGACCATCGGCCACCTCATCGCGTCGCTCCGAGGGCAGGACCATCCGCGGATGCGCGTGGTCCTGGCTCTCGACCGTTGCACGGACGGCACGGCGTCGGTCGCCCGTGCCGCGATCGGCGACGACGATCGCTTCGAGATCGTCGAGATCGGCGTGTGCCCGGAGCATTGGGCCGGGAAGGTGAACGCGGTCTGGACCGCCGTGACCCGTTCGCCCGCAGCCGGCGACGCCGATCTGCTTCTCTTTGCCGACGCGGATACGACGTTTCACCCCGGCTGCGTACGAGCGACCGCCGCGCTCCTGCATCAGCGCGGGCTTGCGTTGCTGAGCCTGATGAGCACGCTCACGGCTGATCGGTGGTTCGAGAAGGTCGTGCAGCCTGCCGCCGGACTCGAACTCATGTACCAGTACCCGCTGCTGCGGGCCAGCCGACCGACCGACCGTCGCGCCTTCGCCAACGGGCAGTTCATGCTCTTCCGAGCGGACGCCTACCGGCGCATCGGGGGACACGAGGCCGTGCGTGAGCACCTGCTCGAAGACCTCGCCCTCGCCCGCGAGGCGGCGAGGCACGGTCTGTCAGCCGCGCTCCTGCTTGCTGATGGCATGTTGATCTGTCGCATGTACGAGACCTGGGCCGAGTTCCGGCGGGGATGGAAGCGGATCTACACCGAGTGCGCAAACCGCCGACCGGCGAGGCTCCGCCGCGCCGCGCTGCGCGTTGCCGTGGTGAACGGGTTGCTCCCGCTCGCGGCGGTGGCGTGCCTCTGCGTCGCGTTTGCCCAGCGCAGCCTCGTGCCAGCGTGGGCGACCACAGCGTCCACGACGCTCGCGGGCGGCGCGTTGCTCGTCTGGCTTACTGCGATGATCGCCGTCTACCGCCTGAGCGCCGCGCCGCTCTGGTCGGCGGCATTGCACCCCTTCGCGTCATTTCCGGTCGCTTCGATCATTGCCGAGGCCGCTCGCGACCTGCGCTCCCGCACGCCGACGCAGTGGGGGGGGCGCAGTTACGTCCGTGAGAGCCGGTGATCCCTAGACTCGCTCTCGCTCTGTCCATCGACCTTGCCCCGTCTGCCCTGCCCTCCTATGCGCCACCTCCGCAGATCCAGCCTTGACGTCCGTTTCGAGATGACGCCGCTCATCGACGTCATCTTCCTGCTCCTCATCTACTTCATCTTCGTGCTGGTCGTGATGGTGAGGGCGGACATCCTCGACGTTCGGCTCCCGAAGCTGAGCGCGGGCACGCCCGCCGAGCGCGGCGTCGCCATCACGATCACCCTGGACCGCGAGGGGCGGCTGTTCGTCAACGGCGAGGAGATGCCGCGCGACGGCGTCGCTGCCAGGGTGCGCGATCTCAAGGCGGAATCTCCCGCAGCGAAACTCTTCGTCGCTGCTGACGAGGGGGGGAGAACGGGTGACGTGCTCGCGCTCATTGACCTGCTCGCCGCCGAGGGCCTGGGGGAGTTTCAGCTGCTGGGCACGCCGGACGCCGGTGACGAGCCGCGACCGTGAAGGAACTCTTCTCCGGTCTTCGCAATCACACTCACCCGCCCAGTTCCGCCACGTACAACTCGAGCGTCAGGATCAGCCGCTCTCGCATCTGCGGGGTGTCTGCCATCTCGACGGCCTTGCGCTGCACCGTCACAGCCCGTTCGAGCTCGCCGCGTTGCTGCAGCACCAGCCCCAGCGTGTCGAGCATGACTGCGTCCCGCTCCTTCGTGAGTTCGACGGCCCGCTCGGCCAGCTTCAGGGCAAGGTCGAGGTCTCGTTCGGCAAGGCCCGGCGTGTCGGCGATCGAATAAGCCATCCGTGCCAGCACCGGCGCGTTGTCGCTATACGCCCCTTCGAGCAGCTCACGCGCGTACCTGAACGCCGGCTCGGGCCTGTTCAACTCGGCCAACAGGGCGCGGAACTTCCAGATGGCGACGTGGGACATCAGGTCTGCGTCGAGGGCGACGATCTCGTCGGCGAGTGCCAGGGCGTCGTCGTGTCTTCGCTCGTTCCACGCCTTGCGGAGCCGGGCGACCAGCGGAGAGGCCTTGCGTTCGATCTCGGCCGAGAGCGCGGCTCGGTTGGCGTTCTTCGCCGCCTCCGCACGGGCTGCGGCCGCGTCGAACGTCCCGTCGATGATCGCCGCGATCGTCTTCTCGAATGCACCGTCTGCCGGGTGCCCGATCCACGCGATCCTTCCCTCGCCGTCGATGACGAACGCGCAGGGAATGCCCTGCTGCCCTGCGGCCGTCATGTAGGCATCGGTCGTCTTCCGGCCTTCGTCCCACGCGACGGCATAGCGCATGCGGTCCTTCTGCTTCTCGGCCATCGCGCGCACGGCTTCCAGGGTGTTGCCCGCGCGGTCCTCGCTCGTCACGCCGATGACGGTCAGCCGGTCCTTGTGCTTTTCCTGCACGGCGGAGAGGTGGGGGAAGTTGGCAATGCACGGCCCGCACCACGTCGCCCAGAACTCAACCGCGTAGGCTCGCCCCACCTCGAACTTCTCGACCGGGTCGCCGCGCACCCACTCCGCGATCCGCAACTCCGGGGCGGGGTCACCGATGATGAGCCGAGGCGGCTGCGGTTGCGGGGCAGACTCGGGCTGCGCGTCAGCGATCGTCGCGACGGAGAGCAGCAGGGCCAGTGCGGATCCCGTAAGAATCCCGGGCATGGCTTCCTCCCTTCACGGCTCATCCGCGCCGCGGCATACAGTTCTACAACGATACGGGTCCGGACGCCGCAAGATCTTCGCAGGTTCCCACGTCCCCGTGTCGCGCCGCCGTATGACCCGCCCGCTTGCTCCAAACCGTCCTCTCGTCGCCGGCGCGGGGGTCAGCCTGCTGCTCCACGTCGCCGCGGCGATGGCGCTGGCGATCAACGTGCCGGGCTTCTGGGCCTCGCCCGGCCCCGAGCTACAGTCGGCGGACCTGCCGATACCCGTTCAGCCTGAGCCTCCCCGGGTGCGGCCGGGGATCGAGCGGTCGAAGGAGGTGACGATCAACTGGCTCGGGTTTGAGCAGCCGACGCCACACGAGGCCGTGCTCTCGACGGTCGATCAGGCCGCATTGAACCCCCAGACACCTGGCGTGCCCGTCGATCCCGAGACAGCACCGAAACCGGCGACAACTGCCGCCGTGCCACCGCCCTCGGAGACGCACGCCGACGCCGAGTCTCCAGCCCCAGCGCCGGCCAACGCGTCGCCGGTCGTCGCGTCCGATCGGCGGGCTGAAGAATCTGACGCGACTGTGGCGGCGGGGGAGCGTGTCGTGCCGGCGCCGATCATCGGTCCGCCGGTTCCACCCGCCGAGTCCGCAGGGGCTTTGCGGGAGGTGCCGCTCCCCGCGAAGCCTGAGCCACAGGCGGAGCCGACGCCGCAGGCGCACCCTACGGCACAGTCTCCTCCGCCCGCCCAGACGCCGGGTGTCGAGCCGTCGATCGAATCGACGAAAGAATCGCCCGCTACCTCGATCCGGCCTCCGGTCGAGGTATCGCCGGGCCAGCCTGTGGCTGCGGAGGGGTTGGACATCGAGACGGTCCGCCCACGCTGGACCCTGGTCACCCGGATGACCGCCCTGCCGCGCAACCCGGTCGTGCGAGTCACCTTCGCGAAGGACGGCAAGGTCGCGCGAGCCGAGTTCCTGCCGGGCAAGAACACGGGCTACGCCGATGTGGATGGCCCGCTCCTCGATGCGATCTACCGTTGGCGCGCCAAGGGTAAAGCCCTCGACCTACTGCCGGCGGGCGACAAGGACGCCGGCGTCACGCTCGAGTTCCGGCTTGTCCTCGGGACGCGGCGTTAACCCCGTCCGTCGTGCAGAGCCTTGCTGGCGAACTCCTGTCTCTCTCCCCCTCAGCCTCGAACTCCAACCCCGAGCGGCCGATACTTATCCGTAGCCCATGTCCCTTCCGAGAAATATCACCGGCTGTCTGACTCTTTCGGGTCTACTCGCGGTCTCACCCGCCGCCGCACAGGCCGTTCACTCCACCAATCTCGGCGATCTTCACGCCGAATCGCTCGTCCGCATCGACCCCACCGTCGGCGACGTCGGGCCGCTGGGCGTCAGCATGCGGCTTCTGCCCATCGACCTTCTCAGGCCGTCCTCTTTCGAGGAGGTCTACCAGGTTCCCAACCGTCCGAATCTCTTCATGCGCATCCACGGCGGTGTCGCGGCGGTCTTTCCCCGCTCTGTCTACACCACCACGCCATGGGGCATGAGAGCCGATCTCCCACCCGGCACGACCTTCCACATCGGCAGCATCGTGCCGGAGGATGTCGTCGGCCGCGTGCCCACGACCTTCAGCGCGGCCCCTCGGCTCGATCTCTCGCTTGACCGGCGGGCTGATGCAAGGCCGGTTCCACGCGGGGCCGACTCCACCGGCTCGGAGGCCGCGAGTGTGGAGGCCAGCATCTGGACGAACGAGGCGTACCGGCGGCACAGGCTGGAAGTGCTGGCGGGGCGCGCCCTGCGGACAGTGGACCGGTGAAGCCCGGCACATCGCTCGCGCGAGTGCTGCATGTGTTTTGATGCCCACTGTCTATTGTCGGCTGTCCGCTGTCGCGCTGCGTCAGCCTTCGCGAGGCTTCTGGCCTTCCGGCGCCTCACCGGCGATGGACGACCTCATGCTGGTATCGGCCTGGATGTTGCGCAGGCGGTAGTAGTCCATCACGCCGAGGTTGCCGCGGCGGAATGCGTCCGCGATGGCCTTGGGCACCTCCGCCTCGGCCAGCACGACGAGCGCGCGGTTCTTCTGCACCTCGGCCTTGAACTCCTGCTCCTGCGCGACCGCCATCGCGCGCCGCTTCTCGGCCTCGGCCTGAAAGCGGCGCTTGTCCGCCTCCGCCTGGTCAGCCTGCAGTTTCGCGCCGATGTTCTCGCCCACGTCCACGTCCGCGATGTCGATCGACAGGATCTCGAATGCCGTCCCCGCGTCCAGGCCGCGGGCCATCACGGCCTTCGAGATACGATCGGGATTCTCCAGCACCTGCTTGTGCGAATCTGCGGAACCGATCGCGGACACGATGCCCTCACCCACTCGGGCGATGATCGTCTCCTCAGTCGCGCCGCCGACCAGTCTCGGCAGATTCGTCCGCACCGTCACACGGGCGCGGGCCTTCAACTGGATGCCGTCCTTCGCCACGGCGTCGATCGTCGTGCGGCCCTGTGCCGGGTTCGGGCAGTCGATGACCTTCGGGTTCACGCTGGTGTTCACCGCGTCGAAGATGTCGCGCCCCGCGAGGTCGATCGCCGTCCCGACGTTCCACGGCAGTTCGATGCGGGCGCTGTTGGCCGCGATGAGGGCGGAGACCACGTTCTGCACCCGGCCGCCGGCGAGATAGTGTGTTTCCAGCTGGTTCGTCGTTACGTCGATGCCCGCTTTCTTCGCGCGGATTCGGCTCAGCACGATCACCCGGATGTCCACCTTGCGCAGCCGCATCCCGACCAGTTCGAGGATGCCGACGCGGGCGTTGGAGAGCAGCGCCTGGATGTAGAGATTGATGAACTGCCCGACGACGAACAGCAGCACGATGATGAACAGGAAGACAACAACCGCGATGATCAGGAGTACGGATCTCGGGATCCCGCCACCGCCGCCTGCGCCTGCGCCCGCCTGTGCGAGCGCGCCCGCGGCAGGAACCGCCATCGCACCTGCTGCCGCGAGGAATCGTGCCGAGAGTTGAAGTCCTGCGTTCGTCATGTCATGCCTTCCCTGCTCCCGCGGCGAGGATCGCACGCGGGCCGGGCAGTATACCGCTCCGGAGCCGCCACGCGTGGAGCGCTCAGGCCTCCCGGACTTTGATCTGGTTGAACTCCACCTTTGTCACCCGGACCTTCGTGCCGGCGGCGATCACGCCGACTTCGGCCAGCGCGTCGTACCGCGTCCCGTCGATCCGGACTGCGCCGACCGGTCGCAGGTCCGTCATGGCCACACCCTCGGCCCCGACCAGGGCGTGCAGCGCATCGCGCTCGGTCCGTTCCTTCAGCCGCTCCGCTTCAATCTGCTCCTCGGTCATGTCGCCCAACAACATCCGCCTGCCCAGCGGCGTGTTCGGCCACACTTTCAGCGCGAAGCCCAGCGCGGCCGGGCCGATCACCATCAGCGCGATCAGACCCATCAGGCCCCACCACGAGTCGTAGCGGAACAAGCTGATCACACCCACCAGCGCGGCGATACCCGCCGTGATGGCGATCAATCCCCCCGATGGCACGAAGACCTCGACCACCATCAGCAGCAGGCTGGCCGCGATCAACCCAAGCCCGAGCAGCAGCAGCCCTTCTTCGCTCACGCCCGCCCTCCTTCCTGCCCGGTCACGGGTCCGTCCGTGACCTCCTCGACGCCGACTCGGAACTTCCCCACGCTCACGACCCGCACGCGCCGGCCTTCGGGGATGTACCCCATCTCGGCGACAACGTCCACGAGTCGACCGTTGATCTCGACGCGCCCCGCCGGGCGCAGAGGGGTCACCGTCGTCGCCTCGTCGCCGAGCGCCACGCCGACGTCGTCCGGGTCGCCCAGCGCGGCCAGGAACTCGTCGTCCGTGTCGTCGGCCGGCTTACCGATCGTATCGCGCAGCACCAGCCCGCTCACGATCGGCAGTGAGCCGAAGTGCTTCGAGAGGAAGTACACCCCGATGCCCGAGGTCGTAACCGCAAGCACGATCGTCAGGACGGCGTACAGCATGTCGGACTGGGCCTTCGGGCTGTCGGGGAACAGCCCGCCGGGCGTGTCCTCGACGAAAGTTCCGAGGAGGCCGCCGAAGAGGAGCAGCAGCCCGAGCACACCGGGCACCCCGAAGCCGGGGAAGACGAAGATTTCCAGGATGATCAGCCCAATGCCGACGAGGATCGCGGCGATTTCCCACCAGTTTGCCATGCCGATCAGGAACGGCGGTGCGAGCAGGGCGACGAGTGCGAGCATGGCCACGCCCTCGGGCACCAGAAGTCCCGGGTGCGTCATGGCGATGAAGAGGGCGAGCACGAAGACCACGATCAGCACGCCGCGCACGATCATGTTCGTCAGAAACTTGACCATCGCCTCCGACCACGATGCGTCGAGTCGGCGGATGTTCTTCGCGCCGAACCACGCCCTGACGTCCTCGTCGGAGTTGAAGGCCGTGAGCGCGCCGGTCGTCTGGTCCACGTTCGCCGCCAGCCCGAAGTAGGCCAGGTCGCGCTCTTTGAGCACGATCGGCCCCTCGCCGGTGCAGATGTAGTCGAGCAGCTCGAACCGGCCCCGGTCCGCGTTCGTGATGACGGGCCTCGTCGCCCGCTCGAACACGCCGCCGGAGATGTCCGCCGCCAGTTCCTGAAGGTACGGCGAAGCAGGGACGTAGCCCTCGCTCGGCGGGACCGCGGGTGACGGAGCCGCCTCGGGTGGAGGTGGCGCCCCGCCCGCCGACGCCGACACGAGCCGTGGCCGATCGCGCATTGGCTCGCCCTCGAAGAGCCGCCGGTACTCGGCTTCGTTGATCGCCATCCGCTCGCCCGTCTGCCTGTCGCGCACCCACCACAACTCGACGTGCCGACTGACGATCGCCTGCACGAGGAACTCGTCCCATCCGCGGAGTCGCGCGAGGTTCACCACTTCCGCGATCAGAGGGGCGAGCACCTTCTGGCGTTCCGCTTCGGGCAGGGCGTTCAGAAAGCCGAACGACGCCGCCACGGGCAGGGCATCGCCCATCGTCGCGGGGTCGGAGACGAGAATCTGCCGGCACGCCAGCGCGATGATCGCTCCGCCCGAGTACGCGTTCGGATGAATCCACGCGACGATGTTGGGCACGTTGGAGCTGCGGATCGCGTCGCAGATTTCGAGCACGGCCCCGACCTCGCCTCCCGGCGTGTTCAACTCGACCACGATCGCGTCCGCTCCGCCCTGCTCCGCCAGGCGCAGCCGTCGCGTGAAACTGAACGCCGTCACCGAGTTGATATCGCCCTCGATGGTGATGATGGCGACATTGTCGGCCTGTCGCCCGGCGGGAACGGTCGCGGACTGCCCCGGCTGCGACCACCCCGCGAAGGAAGAGGCCAACAGCACGCCGACGCAGACGATGCCCACAAGCCGACGCACGGAGTCCAGCGTCCTGCTGCCCGGCCAACCCAACCGATCGGCTCGTTTCATCGCCACAAGTATACGAACGCCCGCCGGTCCCTCGAAATCACCTCGGCCCCGGGATCACCTGCTCGACACGCCAGGTCATCTCAGGCCCGGTGCAGTCGATGTGGACGGAAAAGAACCCCGGCTCTCCGCCCGGCAGCGCAGGCTCAATCCTCTCCACCAACGGCCAGATGATCCGCCGATCTGTCTCCGGCAGCGGAAGCCCGCCGAGCGACGCCGGGTCGTGCCATTCCAGCATCCCCTCGTCCATCCGTCCCGTCCGTACCCGGATCGCGCCCAGCACGCGGAAATAGAACAGCAGCCAGTGCCCGTTCCCCTCATATCCGGTCTCGCTGATCAGCCCGACGAGGCGCAGGCGGTCCAACGGCACGATGACCCCGGCCTCCTCGGCAATCTCCCTCTGGGCGCACTCGGCTGGTGACTCGCCTGACGCCATGTCGAGTTTGCCGCCGATCGGCGAGCACAGCCCCTCGTTCGGGGGCTTGGCCCGGTGCAGCAGGAGCACTCGCCCGGACTCATCGCGGATATCGCAGAGGCACGCGAGGCGGTAGGGGAGCTCCGGCCGGGGTCCGTTCATCACACGCGAGGATAGACCGATGCGCCGGGTGTTCGGGTTTGAGGCGTTGCAACCTCGGGTTTTCCGCGCCGTTCACGCCGCCGCGCGCCCGGAACCGATACCCTCTGCCATGCGGCAGACCAAACCCGCGCAGGCTTCCAGGACCGCGCCGTTCGCGCTCGCCGGCAGGCATGTCTACATGGTCGGCATCGGCGGGTGCGGCATGTCCGGACTCGCCCGGATGCTTCGTTCTCGCGGGGCGATCGTCGCCGGTTCGGACTCCGCGCCGGGCGAGGCCACGGCTGCGCTCACAGCCGAGGGCGTGCCCGTCTCCTTCGAGCAGTCTTCGGGACGGGTGCCTGACCCGTGCGACCTGGTTATCGCCTCCGCCGCCATCCGGCCCGAGCACCCTGAACTGCTCGAAGCCCAGCGGCGCGGGGTCGAGATCGCCACCTACGCCGAGGCCCTCGGCAGGTGCATGGCGGGGAGAACGGGCGTCGCTCTGGCCGGCACCCACGGCAAAAGCACGACCACCGCCATGCTCGGCGCAGCCCTGACCGATGCGGGCCTGGACCCCACAGTGATCGTCGGGGCGACCTGCTCTCAACTTAGCGGCGGTTGCCTTTCCCCTCCGGGCCGATCGGTCGGTTTCCGGCTCGGGTCGCAGACCATTCCGTGCGGGCCGCTCGCGGGAGGTCCGGGGTTGCTCCTCGCCGAGGCGTGCGAGTTCAACCGTTCGTTCCACAATCTGCGTCCGAACATTGCATCGATCAGTTCCGTCGAGGCGGATCACCTCGACATCTACGGCTCGCTGGATGCTGTCGTGCAGGCTTTCGCGGAGTTCGCCAGGCTGCTCCCGCCCGCGGATCAGGGCGGGTTGCTCCTGATCGCGGACGAGGGTGCGCACCGCCGACAGGTTGCCGCGGGCCTGAAGTGCCGGGTAGAGACGATCGGGTTCAGCCCGGCGGCTGACTGGGTCGTCTGGCTGGACACGCCGACGCGGCAGGTGACGCTGACGAGGCGGGGTTCGGAGGTCGCCTCGTGGCGTGCATCGCTGCCGGGCGCACACAACGCGATGAACGCCGCGACGGCGTGCGCTCTCGCGGTCTCGCTCGGTGCGGATGCGGCTCACGTCGCCGAGTCGCTCGCCGCCTTCCGGGGCGTGGACCGGCGGACGCAGTTTCTGGGCGAGCGGGCTGTCCCCGGGGGCACGGTACGCGTGTACGACGATTACGGGCACCATCCGACGGAGATCGACGCGACGCTCCGCGCTCTTCGAGACTTCGAACGCCCGCAGGACCGCGGCGGCCGCCTGGTCTGCGTCTTCCAGCCCCACCAGCACTCGCGCACACGGTTCCTGCTGGAGGAGTTCGCTGCCGCCTTCGGTCAGGCCGACGCCGTCATCGTGCCGCACATCTACTTCGTCCGCGACAGCGAGATCGAGAAGCAGAAGGTGTCGTCGGCGGACTTGGTCGATCGCCTCCGGAAGCGCGGCGTGCGGGCGATGCACCTCTACCCTTTCGAGGCGATCGTCGAGCAACTCGAAAACCTCTGCCGCGCCGGCGACACGCTCGTCGTCATGGGTGCCGGGCCGGTCTGGCAGGTCGCGCACGGGTACCTTGGACTGGCAGGGGCATGATCGCCGGGAGGAGTGCGTTTGTCCGCGGTCGCAGCCATCCCGATCGAACGCGACGCGCCGATTGTGACCTGGTTCGGCGTCGGAGGCCGCGCCGATCGGCTCGCCCGCCCGCGCACGACCGATGAACTCCGCGCGTGCCTCGCGCTCGACCCGTCCCTTCGCGTCCTCGGCGATGGGGCAAACCTCCTCGTGGACGACGACGGCGTCGCGGAACTCGTCGTTGTTCTTGACGCGCACGCGTTTCGGGCCGCTGCACCGACCGGCGAGCGCTCCGGCGATGCGGTCATCGTCCGCGCCGGTGCGGGCGCGAAACTGCCGAAACTCATCAACGAGTCCGTCCGTCTCGGACTCGCAGGACTTGAAGGTCTCGGCGGCATTCCCGCAACCGTCGGCGGAGCGCTCGTGATGAACGCCGGCGGTGCATTCGGCCAGATCGCCGACGCCGTTGCTCGCGTGCACGCCCTGGACCGCAACGGCCGCGGTGTCACGCTCGAACGGCCCGACATCGACTTCGGGTATCGCCGTTCGGGCCTGGAGAGTCTGCTGCTCACGGCCTGCGACTTCGCGCTCCGCCCTGCCGACACAAGGAAGCTGCGTGCCCGCCATCTCGAGGTCATGGAGTACAAAAAGCGCACGCAGCCGCTCGCCGACCGCTCAGCGGGCTGCTGCTTCAAGAACCCGACGCTCGATAGCGCGATCGAAGGCATCGGCTTGCCTGGCGAGCGCGTCTCCGCGGGGCGGCTCATCGACCGCGCGGGTTGCAAGGGGCTTGCCGTCGGCTCCGCCCGCGTCAGCGATCTTCACGCCAACTTTCTCGTGCCCGCCCGCGATGGTCGCGCCCGCGACGTGATCTTGCTCATGGAACTCGTCGAACGCCGCGTGTTCGACGCCTTCGGTGTGCATCTCGAACGCGAAGTCGTCGTCTGGCGGAGGATCGGGGCATGAGCCGAACGACTGTCCTCGTCCTTGGAGGCGGTCCTGACGCCGAGCGCGCCGTCAGTCTCGACAGCGCGAGCAGTGTCGCAACGGCTCTCCGCGACGCGGGCTTCACCGTCCATCACGAGGCCATCGACTGCCCCTCGCTTGACGATCTTCGGGCCATGCCCGGCGACGCGGTCTTTCCCGTCCTGCACGGAGCGTGGGGCGAGGGGGGGCCGCTCCAGGACATGCTCCACGCGGACGGCCGTCCATACGTCGGCTGCGGCCCGCGTGCGGCTCGGGTCGCCATGGACAAGCTGGCCACCAAGCTCATCGCCGGCAGGCTCGGCATTCCGACCCCTGACGCCGTGGCTCTCAATGTTCGCGATGCCGTCTGCCCGCTTGGCCTGCCCGTGGTCGTCAAGCCCGTTCACGAGGGGTCGAGCGTCGGTCTGCGCTTGTGTCGCGACGAGGCCGCATGGGCAGCCGCGCTCGATGACGCCCGGCATGAGGCCCAAGCCAGCCCCGGTCGGGTCTGTATGGCCGAGCGGTTCGTTCATGGCCGCGAACTCACCGTCGGCCTTATCGCTCGGAACCCTGGTGGGTCGCTCTCTGCCTTGCCCATCATCGAGATCGTGCCGGCGGCCGGACCGTATGACTACAGCGCGAAGTACGAGCGCGACGATACCCAGTACCGAGTCAGTCCGGACCTTCCCGCAGGCATCGCCGATCGCGTCAGCCGTGATGCCGAGCGTCTTGCAGCGGCCCTCGGGGTGCGCCACCTGGCCCGGGTGGACTTCCTGCTCGACACCGACGACCGGCCCTGGCTCCTCGAGATCAACACCATGCCCGGGTTCACATCACACTCACTGCTCCCGATGGCCGCCCGAGCCGCCGGCCTCGACATGCCCGCCCTGTGCGGTAGCCTTGTCAAGGCCGCGCTCGCCGAACGCTCCGCCGCTGCTCGGCCGTGACTTCTCCAGGAAGGACGATGGGACGATCACGCAAAGCACAGCGTTCCTCACAGGTCGAACTCCGGCCGCCGACCGCGATCCGCGCTCTGCAGCTGCTGGGGATGGCGAGTATCGGTGGCGCGCTGGCCCTTGCCCTGCTTCTGCTCACGCACAGAGTCTGGACGCACGCGGGCGAGACGCTCGAAGCCCCCGTTTCGGTCGAGATCGTCTGGCCGTTGACGCCGGACAGCACGCCCGATCAGCCGAAGACTTGGCTCAGCGCGTACTTCCGGGATCGGCTTCTTGCCACGGCGCACGCCCGCGCTGCCGAATCGCCCGACCCGGTCCGCGGCGATGCTGTCGCACGGGTCGGCCGTGCGATGGAGGCCAGCGGCTGGTTCGATGGCGCACCCCGCGTCGTGCGCCGCGGCGACGGCACGATCGTGGTGAGCGGCTCGTGGCGGACACCTGCGTGCGTGGTGCGGCACAACGGCCGCGACCACCTCGTCGACTGGCGAAGCCGACCGATGCCCGCAACCTACGACGCGGGCGCATCCGGCCTGCGGATCATCCACGGGGCGTCCTCGCCCCCGCCCCGTAACGCGAAAGGCACCCTCAACTACGCCGAAGCATGGCCTGGCGACGACATCCGCGTCGGCGTCGAAACGCTCCGTCTTCTGCTCGCGCAGCCCTATGCCAATCAGGTCGCCGGCGTGGACGTGCGAGATTACTTCGTCACACGCCGCATTGACATCGTGACCGACAAGGGCACCCGTGTCGTCTGGGGCGGCCCACCGGGCGAGTTTATTCCCGGCGAGGCCTCGACCAAGGCCAAACTCGACCGCCTTGCCTATTTCGCTTCGCTTGCCGAGCGGGGCAGACGCATCGACCTCGGCCAGCAACGCCTCGAAATTTACAATGAGGACGCAGTCTACGCGGACCTGACGGCGATCCGGAGATGAGCCTCGAAGACGACGGCCAACGCGGCCCGCTCGAGCCCTCGCGTCCGCCAGAGACGGACCGTGACATCTTCGGTCACACGCCTCGCAACCGTCCAGACTGGTCGCACCGTCGCGGTGAGCCTCGTTTCCTTGCTCTCGCATGGACGGTCTACCTGCTGCTCTCAACCATTGCGGCGTTCTCGACCGTCGGAGCTGGTGGGGCGGGCAACGTCGATGCCTACCGTCCCGCAGCGCGAGGCCTGCTGGTGACCGTTGCTGTCGGCGTCGCGCTCCTCTGGCCCATGATGAGGTTGGCGCAGGCGGTTCCGACGGGCGGTCTCCGCGGGTGCGCCATCGCTACGTTGCGCGACCTCGTCGTACTGCTCGTACCGATACAGGCCGTGATCTGGCCGCAGGCGCTCCTCGCCCGTTGGCCTCTGGATGCTGTCGCCGCGATCGCAGTGTGCTTGGCCGTGTGGACTGTCCTCATCGGGGGTCTGCTTGCGTTCGTTCTCTCGCTCGGGGGCCGCTCGGCGGGCAACGGATGGCGCTGGTGGGCGATGCTCGGCGTCGCCGTCCTTGTGAACGTCGTGCCGGTGATCGGCATCGCCTGGGCGTCCGTGGCCCCCCCGGTTCGTCCCCGGGGATTCTGGCTGATGGCGTCGCCCATGACCGCCATTGTCGAGTTGACCCAGGATCGCTCGTGGCGGGGGCGATCCCTCGAAGTGGATGGAACTCACTGGCGGGCCATCATCATCGTCGGGGGATTCGCTCTCGCGGCGTGGATACCACTGGTCTCAGCGGCGGTGGCACGGCGGCCGGCCGGTGGCTAAGAATGTCGGGCGAAGCGCGAACGGGCAGCCCCCGAGGCGGCCCGGTTTCTTTTTGACCCCCGAACGCCCAGGGAGGACCGCCATGGACGTCATCACACGCGACGAACGCGAACGCCTCCAGGCACGCCTGCGCGAACTCATCCTGAACCGCCCCGTCATCACGCAGCGAATCGCCGAGGCACGTGCTCTCGGCGACCTTCGGGAGAACGCCGAGTACCACGCCGCCCGCGAACAGCAGGGCTATGAAGAGGCCGAAATCCGCCGCCTCGAAGAGCGCCTCGCCAAGGCCCACGTCATCGAGGACTCCAAGGCTCACGGCGACGTCGTGTTCATCGGCTCCACCGTCCGATTGCGCGAAGTCGGCTCCAACGACGAGGATCTGTACCGCCTTGTCGGAGAAGCCTCCGGCGACATGTCCGGCGACGTGGTTGAGGTCACGACCACCAGTCCGATGGGCGAGGCGCTGATGAAGGCACGCGTCGGCGAAACGATCAGTGTGCGTGCGCCGCGCGGCGTCAAGCAGTTCCTGATCGTCGAGATCGTCTGAGCCACCGCGAACGGCCGGAGAACAAAGCCGGCCCCGGCACGATCCGGGGCCGGCCTCATCTGACGGCATCGGAAGGCCTCAGCAACCCTCGTTGTACAGGTTCAGGAACGCGAGCACGTCCAGCGAGTTCACGATCGTATCGCCGTTCACGTCCGCCTTCGGGTCGCCCGCGGAGTACGCGTTCAGGAAGGCCAGCACGTCGAGCGAGTTCACGACGGTATCGCCGTTGAAGTCCGCAACGCAGGGCGGCTCGCCGCAGTCGTACTCGAAGAGTGAGAACTCGTCGATCGCCGCCTCGACGATCGAACCGGGTTCGAGGTCCTCGGCGATGAAGCGGAGGCGGACGTTGCCAGCCGTGCTCGCGAAGTCCGCAACGCTGAACTCGTGGTAGTACCAGCCTCCGCTCGTGAACGGCCCCGAGGGACCGAGGGTTTCCACGTTCACCCACTGCGAGCCGTTCGTCGTGATGTCCACGCGAAAGGTGTCTGTGTTCGGCGCCGCGCCCTTGTCGTTGGAGTACCACCGCCAGTAGCCGATGCGCGGCTCGGTCATCGAGCTCACGTCCAGCCACGGCGTGAGCAGGGTCGTCTTCCCGCCGTCCACGTCGTACTGTCCGATGCTCGTGCCGGCGCGGCCGTCCGTCACGTAGCAGATCGTGCCCGGGTCCGAGACGTCCGATCCGGGCTGCGCGTCGGTCGCCTGCGGCGCCATCCGGCCCCAGATGCCGGCGGTCGCGTTGTCGCCGGGCGCGCCGACCGTCCAGCCCTTGTCGGTCTCGAAGTCGTCGTGGAACGACACGATCACGTCGCCGATCGCCTTCGCATCGACGACCGAGGTCGTGATCGTCGAACCTTTGTCCGTTTGCACAGAGGCGTAGTACTCGACCTCGCCCAGGCAGTCCTGGCCGGGGATCGTGCCCGCGAAGACGTCGCCGCCCTGCGCGGCCATCGCGAACTCCTGCCACTCGCCGCCCGCTTCACGCAGGTGCAGCGTCACCGAACCCGCGTCATACCCGTCGAACTGGGGCGAGACGACCACGGTCACCGGGGTGGGCTGGTTCGGCGTCAACTGCGTGGGCGGAACGCCGTCGAAGTCAATGCTCACGCCGTCCACCCGCGCGATGAACAGTCCACGATCGAGATCGGAGATGATGACCGTTCCGCTGGGGAAGAAGGGATAGTTGTTCCAGGTGCCGTTGAAGCCGGAAGTATCGCTCTCCGGGTAGGTGTCAAGCCAGGCGATCTCGACTGGGGAGATCGGGTTCGTCTTGTCGTAGACCCGAAGCCCGGACTTGTAGTTCGACTCAAAGATCAGGTTGCCCTTCACGTGCAGGTTGTGGTCCGTGGCGGCCAGCCCGTTCGTGAACTTGCCCTTGTACACCGGTGCGCTGAGGTTGCTCACGTCGTAGACGTAGGTCGTCGTCACGCTGACGGAGTCTCCCTCGTCCAGTTCGTCGTTGATGTAGAAGTACTGCTTGTCATCGCTGATCCAGCCTTGATGCGCGTACCGCGCTCCGCTCCAGAACGCCTGGCTGATCGTGAACATGTTGGACTTGTTCGTGACGTCCACGATCCGCAGGCCCGTCGAGTTCCATCCCCCGTTGAAGCCGCCGAGACAGAACGCGATCTCGCGCCCCGCGTACGGGCCCTCGGTGTAGCTGACGATCGTCGCTTCGTGGACGTACATGTTGTTCCATGTGCCGACGATCGTTGGTTCCGTCGGGTTCGTCGTGCTCACCGCCGTCAGCCCGCCGTTGTTGATGTTCGTCCCGGCGAGGTACAGGTACCCGGAATCGGGATTGCTGGCGATGGTGTGCGTCGAAGAGTGGCCGGCCTGCGTCTTGTTCTTCACGAGCGTCACGACGCCGTTGTCGATCTGTCGAAGGTCCATCACCTGGATGCCGGACCCGCCCTCGCTCACGCCGTAGGCGTACTCCCCGATGCACCGGACGTCGTGCCAGAGGCTGTCCGGCCCCGTGATCACGCCCACCAGCACCGGGTTCCACGGGTCCGTGATCTCGACGAACCCGAACCCCTTGCGCAGGCCCATGATCGCGTACTCGCGCCCTGACGGAGAGACATACCCCGTGCAGCTGTTGCCGCTCGTGTGCCCGCCGGGGAATGACGCCAGCGGCAGCCAGGCGTACAGCGTCATGTTCCGCGCCGGGAACATGCTCCGGGCATCAGAACCTTCCTGTCCGTACCGCGGCATCCCCGAAACAGCCGCGACGCCTTCGCGGACGACCGGATCGCCCTTGTACTTGCGCAGATCCTCGTCGCCCGCCCACGCCGAAGCCAAGATCCCGATCACCATGCCCGCAATCGCGGCCGACCGCCATGCACTGCTCGATGCCATTCGAAAACTCCCTCGGGGTCGCGCTCGGCAGCCCCTATTGCCCGGTTCATGCCTATCGGACGGGCTGCGGCCCGTTGACCCCCGGCCCCGTTCAGGCTACATCGGCGATCATCGAAACGCAACGCTCAACTCACGCCGGTACGCTGTTATGATGCACCGGGATGCTCCCCGGTTCCCTTCCCAGGCAACGCCGAACCGTTCTGCTTGCTGAAGCGAATCCTGATGAGAGGCTTCGAGGCATGATTCCAAGGGTAATCATCCCCATGCTGGTCACCGCCGCGATGGCAACCGCGAGCCTCGGGCAAGCGTCCGTTCCGGCTTCTTCGGGTATGTCGCCCGCGGTTTTCTCGATGTTCCTTGTGGATGATGAGCGTGTTCCGCACCTCTCCGTATCCTGGACGACGAACTCCGGGAAGGTCGTCGAGTACGAGGCCGACTTGCCCTACGCCGCTCCGGCCGAGCGAGTCCCCATCGGCGGCAACCTGCGGGCCTTCGTCGCTGTCGGGGGGACTCGTCTGGACAAGGGTGTCGGTCACCCGGACGGCATCATCATCCGGGTCGGACTCGACAAGGAAGACGATCAGCGGCTGATGTTCCACGATATCGCCTACGGCTCGTTCGTCGAAGTCGAACTGCGCAACATCGCCTTCATCTCTCCGGGGCTTCCGAGGCCCGATTCCCTTCTTCAGCACCTCAAGTACAACACGGACGACATCCTCGCCTGCGGCCTGCCGACCGATCAGGCCGACATGTACAACCTCGCCAGCCTCACCGACGACCTGGGCGGTTCCATCCCTCGGACGCGAGGCCGATTCGGCGTGCTCAATGCCGCCTCCAGCCCTGATGCCGTAACCCGTCTGGTCGTCGAGCCGGATGGTTCTGTCACGATGCGCGTGCGTTTCGCCTACCGCCTGCTCCGGCACCAGTCGGACCCGTGGCGGCTCGAACTGCCCGGCACGTTCTTCGAACCCAGCCATCTGCACATCGAGTTCGAAGCTGTTCCGTGGGCCATCGGGGTCACGCAGTTCGGGCTTGCAGCGCCGCGCTGACGCGATCTCGATTTCCAGATGCGAACCTCGACCGCGGTCGGCGAACGACCTGGTTGGGCTGCAACATTCGATCCGGCAAAAGTTTGCGGAGTGTACGCGGGATGCCGCATGCCCCGGTATTCTCTGGGTTTTTTGACACTCGTCGAAGATATAGTTGAGTTTCAGTCGCAACTGCTGTAAAATAGCAACAAATACTGTCAAACAGGATTGACGATTGGGTTGTCGTTTCGATCCATCCTCGTCTCTGGTCTCCGGGAGGTCTGACATGCGACTGCTGCTTTCGCCCGCCGTGGTGCTGGCCTGTGCATCGTTTGTGCACGCCCAGTTCGTCGAGCCGGATTCCTACGGCTGGTCGCGCGGGGACGCCCATTCGGCTTGGTTCGAGTGGGACGTTTTCACCAACCCGAGCGGCGGGAACCTGCCCGATGTCGGCCAGTTTCCCTCGCCCCTGCCGGGCGGCTGGGCAACACCTGACGTCTACGACACCACCGGCCTGGCCATCATCACGTCGTCGGGCAACTTCTACTCGTTTGTCGGACCCATCGCGCTCGAGGTTGTGATTCCCAACTACGGCTACGCGATCGGCGCCACGACGCTCATCCTCCAGGTTCGCACGCAGGGGAACGAACTCGACTACGGCTCGGTCAACGTCTGGGGCGTGCCTCCGGTCGAGCACGTCGAGCTCTTTCGGCAGAGCATGGGCGAGTTCGGCTGGCTCGTGGACTCGCTCTTCCGCTTCGAGCTCGACGGCAACGAGAGCGTATACGTCGCATCATTCGCCACAGCCGAGGCCCACGCGGCGATCGACCGCATCGCCGTAGACACCTTCGCCCGCGCGGACGCCTGCCCCGCCGACTTCAACGGCGACACGGTGGTGAACACCCTCGACTTCGTCGCCTTTCTCAACGCCTTCGTCGCTCAGGACACCTCGGCGGACTTCAACGGCGACACAGTGGTGAACACCCTCGACTTCGTTGCCTTCCTCAACGCCTTCGTAGCGGGCTGCTGAGCCGGAGGTGTCCTGTGGCGGCCGGACGGCGCGGGTTCTCCCTCGTCGAACTGCTCATCGTGATCGCCGTGGTGGCGGTGCTGCTCGGGCTGCTGCTGCCCGGCCTCGCCCGCGCGCGGGACGAGGCTCGCGCCCTCCGCTCCGCCGTCGCCTCGCGCTCGCTCGCCGCCGCGTGGACGCTCTACGCCAATGACCACCGCGGCGAACTGATCCCCGGCTATCTCCCCATCACGACCGACGCCCGCGTGACAGACGAATACGGCAACGAGTGGGGCGCACTCATCGCCCAGCGGTGGGTCTACCGGCTCGCCCCGTGGTTCGATCATGCCATGCTCGGAACGACCATCGTCGGCGAGGAGGCGGAGTTCGCACGCGACCGCGCCAGAATCCAGGCGATGGACAACGGCCACTTCGAGTGGGCGTACCGCATGAGCGTCTATCCCTCGTTCGGCCTGAACGTCCAGCACGTCGGGGGCAACTACGCCGACACGCCGCAGGTGTTTCGCGCAACGAACCCCGTTCGCCGAAGCGATCAACCTTTGCGTCCGGAGCGTCTCCTCGTGTTCGCTTCCGCGAGAGGGCCGGGTGCGGGTGACGCTGTAGTTCCCGGCTTCCACCGCATTGAGCCGCCACCACTCGGCGCAATCTATTCATCCGCCGCGAAGCCGCAGACGTTCGGGCATCTCGACGCACGCTACAACAATCGCGTCGTTGCCGCGCTCTTCGACGGGCACGCGGAGCGCATCGAGCCGCGCGAACTCACCGACCGCCGGCGCTGGTCCGACACGGCTGCCCGCAAGGACGACCCCGACTGGGAGCCGTGAACGACGGGCAGGGGTTCCGTTTTCGTTCGTTCAGTTCCGAACGAGCGCGGTCTGCATCCGTAGACTCCGGCATGCAGAGCCGACTTCCACGCAACACCCCCCTCGTTCTCGTGATCCGCGACGGCTGGGGCACGAACCCCAACCCGTCGCACGGCCCCTTCAATGCCGTTCACCTGGCACGAACGCCTGTCGCCGACCGCCTGATGTCGCAGTGGCCCAACACGCTTATCAAGACCAGCGGCGAGGACGTCGGTCTGCCCGAAGGCACGATGGGCAACAGCGAAGTCGGGCACCAGAACATCGGCGCGGGGCGCATCGTGGACCAGGAGGCCGTGCGGATCACCAAGGCCTGCCGCGCCGGCCTGGAAACCAACGCCGTGATCGCCGGGGCGGTGCGCGGCGCGAAGCAGCGAGGGCGCGCCGTTCATCTCATGGGCATCTGCTCCGATGCCGGCGTGCACGGCCTGCTCGAACACCTCGACGCCCTGCTAGCGATCTGTGCCAGGCTCGGCCACGACCGGGTCTTCGTGCATCTCTTTACGGATGGACGCGACACGGGGCCGTACACGGGCGCGGCGTTCGTCGCGCGCGTCGAGGAGAGCCTCCGGCGGCACGGTGTCGGCAGGATCGCCTCGGTCATCGGCCGATTCTGGGCGATGGACCGCGACCACCGCTGGGAGCGCGTGCACCGGGCTTGGGCGTGTCTGACGGGCAGGAACGCCGCGGCGCAGGGAGTCCGCACCGCGCGCTCCGCCGCCGAGGCCGTCCGTGCCGCCTACGACGGTCCCGAAGCTCCCAAGCAACTCGGCGACGAGTTCGTCCCTCCGACGATGGTGGGGGAGTCGCCCGAGACTCTGTGCGGCTCTCGCATCACCGCTGACGACGCCGTGATCTTCTACAACTACCGCGGCGACCGCCCGCGCGAGCTCGTCAGTGCGTTCGTTCTCCCAGAGGACGAATGGCGCGCCGTCAAGCCCTCGCCTGACACCGGCGTTCGAGGTTTCGCTCGCGGCCCGCGCCTCGACACTGACTTCGTGATGATGACCGCCTATTCCGAGGCGCTCGCTCGGCACGCGAAGGTCGCCTTCCCCAAGCCGCCTCGCATGGTGAACGTCGCGGGCGAGTATCTGGCTTCGCTCGGCATGCCGCAGTTCCGCTGCGCGGAGACGGAGAAGTACCCGCACGTCACATTCTTCTTCAACGATTATCGCGACGAGCCGTTCCCGGGCGAACGCCGCGAGATCATCCAAAGCCCGACCGACGTGAAGACATACGACCAGCGTCCCGAGATGTCTGCCTTCGGCGTACGTGACGCCGTGTTGCGTCGCCTTGCCGCGATCGACTGCGAGCCGTTCATCGTCGTCAACTTCGCCAACGGGGACATGGTGGGTCACACGGGCAACCTCGGAGCGGCGGTAAGGGCGTGCGAGGTTGTGGACGAGTGCGTGGGCGCGATCGTCGAGGCTGCGCTGGCCCGCGGCGGCTCGCTCATCGTGACGGCCGATCACGGCAACGCTGAGCAGATGTGGGATCCGGACGCGGACTCGCCCCACACCGCGCACACGACCTACGACGTGCCGCTCATCGTGGCGGGGGAGTCGTTCCGTTCCCGCGTGCTTCGCGGCGACGCCGATCCCGCCGGCTGGTTCGATGAGGCCGCACGGGCGAAGCGTGGACGACTCGCGGACGTCGTGCCGACTGTGCTCGACATGATGGGTCTCGCGCAGCCGCCGGAGATGACCGGCCGTTCGCTCCTCGTCTGACTCTACTGCACCGACACCATTCGCCGGATGGTCGCCGGGCTTTCGCCGTTGGCCGTGCGCGCGCTCAGCAGCGCGGCCTGGCTCATGCACAGGAGCGACTCGTGGTCGAGCGGCGCATCGTCGCCAGCCGACGGGTCGATCAGCCTCGATAGGCTTTCCGCGATCGCCTCCACCGCGTGCGGGGTCGGCTCAGAGCCGCGTTTCTTGGTTCGCCGCGCCTGATCGACCTTCTCACCCGCTCGGCTGACCCACTCGAACCCGTCCTCGAAGACGCGCAGCCGCCCGTTCGGTCCCAGCAGTGTCGCGGTGCGCGACCATCGCCCGCTCTGGTCGCTGGCGAGGACGCACGCCGCCCGCCCGTCGGCGTAGCGGAGGTTGGCCGTCAGGTCGCCGTGCAGGTCACGGAGGGTCTCGCCAGGGAGGGCATGTACCCCCGGCCCCTGCGCCGGGCCGGCGAAGGCAGCGTCGATCGTCTCCGGCTCGCCCATCAGCCAGTGCACCAGTTCCATGGCCGCGAAGAGGCGCGCGCCGAGCGACCCCTCCGCCGGCGTGCAGCAGGTTTCGACCGCGAGCGTGCGCACGGGGCCGAACATCTGGAGCACTTCCGCCGCGTCGCGGAAGGAACGCGACGAGCGGGCCAGCGGGCAGAACCGAACGGCGTCGATCGGCCTCGGGTTGCCGCCGGTCCAGCCTCCCCCCGCCAGTTCGATGGCCGTCGCAGGGATGGGTTCGAGCGAGGCGATGCGCACGCCGCGCGAGCGGGCTGCGACGAGTGGGGCGAGGTCCGCGGACGAGGCCCCGAACTCACCGGGCGACGCCAGCAGGACGAGGTCGCAGTCGGCTTCCGCGAGCGCGGCCCGCAGGTCGTCGAGCGCGCCGACGCCCAGCGCGGCCGCGGCGGCCCCGGCACGCCCGCGCCCCGGCGACCCGGCCCCGACCAGCCGCAACCCCGCCGCTTCGACAACGCGGCCCACCAGCGACGCCTGGTGCTCCTCGAGCCACGCCACCACCCGTGCAGGTTCGCCCATGGCGCGTGCATCGTACCGGACGCGGCGGCGAACCGTGCGGCGTACAATCCTTGCAAGCGTGGCAACGCGGCCGCGGACCCGCCGGGAGGCGCGTCCGAGGAAAGTCCGAGCACTGCAGAGCACGGTGGTGGGCAACACCCACCCGCCCCACGGTCCGGGGCGAGGGACAGTGCCACAGAGAACAGACCGCCGATGGCCGGGTTTTGATCCGGCACAGGCAAGGGTGAAACGGTGCGGTAAGAGCGCACCGCCCGGACGGCGACGCCCGGGGCACGGCAAACCCCACCGCGTGCAAGCCCAAGCAGTTCCCGCCCCGCGAGGGGACGCCCGGCTCGGGCGGCAGGGGACGGGTCGGGCGCTCGGGCCATCTGGCCCGGACCGCGTCGGCAACGGCGCGGCAAGAGAAATGGCCGCGGCCCGCGGCAGGCGCGCACAAGCCCCCGTCAAGGCACGCGCGAACCGCCGACGGGCACAGAACTCGGCTTACCAGCCACGCCGGACCGGTTGGCGCGGGCCTCTGCGAGAGCGGAGGCCCGCGGCCTTTTTGTCGCAGCGCCGGAACGGAGCGCGAAGCGCGACGGAGCACGAAGCGCAAGCGAGTGCCGGCGCCCGGAGTAGTACGGGAGTGGGCACTCGCTTGCGCGTCGTGCTCTGTTACGTTCGTCCCACGACCAGCACGATGAAACTCGCGTCCACCTCGTCGCCGCTCCGGATGGGCGTCGCGTAGACGTTGCCGTCGTCGTCCACGGCGTCGGGGACGTGGTCGTGGACCTCGGTGCTCGCAAAGCCCGCCTCGCGCATCGCGTCGCGAAGTTCGGGGACGCTCCACAGCCGCCACCGGTAGATGAAGGCGTCGTGCATGGTCTGCTCGACCTCGCCGCCCCGGTCCACGCGGAAGTGCAGGGCGTTGACGACCATCCCGGTCAGGGGGTCGGCCTCGCGCTGCTCCCAGGTGTAGCGTACGCGCCGGCCGTCCTCGGTCCAGTGGTCGCGTTCCACGCTGCCGACGAGGAAGGCCGTCTCACCGCCGTAGGTGTCGCAGACGAATACTCCGCCGGGCCGCAGGCGTGAGCGGGCGTGCTGCAGGTACTCCAGCAGTTCGTCGCGCGTGTGCAGTTCTCCGATCGAGAAGTTGCCGACGAAGATGACGTCGGCGTCGTGCTCGGCCGGGCGAGTCGCCGTGCGCACGTCGCCGACGAGTTTCAGCACCCGCGGATCGTCCGGCCGCACGCGCAGCGTCTCAGGGTCGAGGTCCACGGCGATCGCGCGCCCGCCCTCGACCCACTCGACCCACAGGTGCGAGAGCGCGGCCGTGCCGGCGAAGTCCTCGCCCAGCACCCGCGGCTCGCCCCCATGCACCACGCGCAGCAGCGGCACCGCGTGGCGCGGCGACTGGACGCAGAGTTCGTAGAGGTCGTGGCGGGAGAGCATGGCGACAGTGGACATTGGGCAGTTGAGAGTGGACATCCGGAACAACCTGTTGCTCCGCTTGGAAGCGTCTCGGGCCTTTCTCCTCCGGCCTTCGGCCTCCCCTCACGCCATCCGCACCCACCGGATGAGCGTTCTGAAGTTGGGCGGCTTGCCGAACATGAGCAGGCCGACGCGGAAGACTTTGGCCGCGGTCCACACCGAGAGGTACGCCCCGGCGGCGCTCACGCCTATCGACAGCAGAACCTGCCACGTCGGGATGGCGTCCGCCTGCGTGCTTGTCAGGCGCATGACCATGGCGAACGGACTCATCGGGGGGACGAGGCTCAGCACGACCGAGAGCGTCGAGTTCGGATCGCGCGTGATGGGCAGCCACAGGATGTAGGGCAGCATCACGACGATCATCACCGGCCCCATCAGCGACTGCGCCTCGCGCATCTCGTTCACAGCGCTCCCGACCGCGGCCATGAACGAGGCCAGCATCAGGTACGCCAGCACGAAGAAGACGAACAGGTAGAACAGTTTGACAGGCCCGATCAGGTCCATCAGCCCGAACGCCGCCAACGCCCCCGTGCCCAGGCCCGTGTACACGAACAGCAGCACGAAGCCGACGCCCATCTGCCCGAGGATCTTTCCGGTCATGAGTTGCATGGGCGAGACCGCGCTGAGCAGCACCTCGACGACGCGGCTGGACTTCTCCTCTACGGTCGTCGTCAGCAGGTACTGCCCGCCGACCATCGCCGAGATCATCAGCAGCAGAATGAAGCCGAAGGGCAGCATGGCGGTCAGCCCCTCGGTCGAGGAGCGTTCGCCCGTGGCCGTAATCTCTCTGGTCTCCGACGCGGCGATGCTCGTGAGGCGTTGAATCTCCTCCGGGGAGTATCCGTTCGCGCGGTATCGCTCGCGCAGGATCGCCGCGGTCATGCCGGCGCGGATGTCGCCGATGACCCGATCGTCGAGTTTGGGCCGGACGAACAACTCGTACCCGCCGAAGGCCTCGGCATCGGGGGATCGGACGATGGCGTCCTCCGCGATGACGGCGACGGCCAAATGGCGATCGTCGCCGGTCGTGGGGCTGAGCCGGCCCTTCTCCGCTTCGATGTCGGCATCCGGCGCGAGCGCCACGACCTGGAACACCGGAGCCTCGCCGAGCGCGGCCGCCAGGGCGGCTTCCGTCGAGCCGGCCGGAGACGCACCCGGACCGAGCGGGCTGAGTTGCTCCATCTGCTCCGCCGCGGCCTTCGCGGTTCGGTTCCTTCGCTGCGAGATCGCCTCGGCGGAGAGTTCCCGTTCCACGGCCTCCATGAGCACGCCCGACCGGTCCAGAATCGCGACCTCACCCTCCACCTTCGGTCCCTTGGCCGCCATCGTCAGCATCACGATGACGGGGATCATCGCGATGAACGCCAACGGCACCACGACCGCCCCGATGATGAATCCCTTCGTCAGCGCAGTCGAGACGAACTCCCGCCACGCCACCGCGAGCACACGATTCATCGGTTCCCCTCCAGGGCGGCGACGGCTTCCACCTCGCCCCGCAACTCCGCCCGCAGCGAAGCCTCGTCGCCATCGCCGGCCGATCCCTGCACGATCTCGATGAACACGTCCTCCAGCGTCGGCCGCCGCAACTCCACGCGCGACACCGGCGCGGCCTCGACGATCGCCCGGATCGCAGTGTGGGGGTCGTGCCCGTATTCCAGCGAGACCTCCAGTGCGCCGTCCACCCGCGTTACCGTTCGCACCCCCGGCACGCCTGCCAGCAGGCTCTCGGCCGAACCGTTCAGCGGCTCCACGAGCACCGTGTGGGGGTCAAACCTGGCCTTGATCTCGGGCAGGCTCGCGTCCAACACTTTCCGCCCCTTGTTGATCATCACGATGTGCTCGCAGATCTGTTCCGCCTGAGGCATGACGTGCGTTGAGAAGATCACCGTTCGCCCGGCGGCGTGCTGCTCGCGGATCAGGTCGCGCAGCAATCGAGTGTTCACCGGGTCCAGCCCGCTGAACGGCTCGTCGAGGATCAGCAGTTCCGGCTCGTGCAAGACCGCCGAGATGAACTGCACCTTCTGCTGCATGCCCTTGGAGAGTTCCTCGCATTTCTTGCGCACGCAATCGGCGAGGTCCATCCGCTCCAGCCATGCCCGGACCTTGGCATCAAGCCCGCGCCCAGGCACGCCCTTGAGTCGCCCCATGTGCCGGAGAAACGCCCCGACCTTCATCTTCTTGTAGACGCCGCGTTCCTCGGGGAGATAGCCGATGCGGTCCTTGCTCTCGACCGCCGATGGGCGTCCGAGCACGGACAACTGGCCCGAATCGGGGAAGAGGATGGCCATGACCATGCGGATGGTCGTGGTCTTTCCCGCTCCGTTCGGCCCGATGAACCCGTAGAGGGCGCCGCGGGGCACGGTCAGGTTCATGTCGATCACGGCCTGCTTCGGGCCGAACGACTTGTTCACGCCCCGCATCACGATGGCATCGGTCACGTCCACCCCTTTCGCGTCCGGGCTGCGTTGCCCGGTCGCTGGATTATTGCGGATCCGCGCCCCGCCGTTTCACCGGTCAACGATCCGCCGCCTCGGAGGCTATCGTGGGCGCGATGCCCGGAACCGACGCCCTTCCCGATGCCCTGGTCGCGCGGCTGAACGCGATGGATGCCGAGCTCGAGGGGATCGAGCGTGGCTTGGCTGATCCGAGCATCGCCGCGGACCATCGTGCGGCGCGCGACCTCTCGATCCGGCGGGCTGCGCTCGCGCCAGCGGTCGAGGCGTATCGGCGTTGGAGAACGCTCCGCTCCGAGGCCGCGGACCTGCGTCGAGCGATCGAAGCCGATGATGCCGAACTGGCAGCGTTGGCCAAAGAGGAACTGCCGCTCGTCGAGGCGGAGGCGGGGGAACTCGCCGTCCGCGTGAAGACGCTGCTTGTCGGGGCGGAGGATCGCCGGGTCGGGTCCGTCATGCTCGAAGTCCGCGCGGGCACGGGCGGCGACGAGGCCGGCCTCTGGGCGCGCGACCTGCTCGCCATCTACGAGAAGTACGCCCAGCGTCGGGGATGGGCCTTCGAGCAGCTCGATGTCGTTGCTGACCCGTCGGTGGGGGGGGTGCGATCCGCCGTGGTCAACATCCGCGGCGAGGGTGTGTGGTCTGAACTCTCGTTCGAGGCGGGCGTGCACTCGGTCAAGCGTGTGCCCGCGACCGAGAGCCAGGGCCGCATCCACACTTCGACCGCGACCGTCGCTGTCCTTCCCGAGCCTGAGGAGGTGGTGGTGAAGATCGACTGGGCGCGGGACGTGCAGGAGCATGTCACGACCGCGCAAGGCCCCGGCGGGCAGAACGTGAACAAGGTGGCGACCGCCGTGCATCTTGTCCACGTGCCGACGGGCGTCGAAGTTCGGATGCAGGAGTCCAAGAGCCAGCACCAAAACCGCGAGCGTGCCCGGAGACTGCTCGCGGCGCGTGTCCACGAGATCGAACGTCGGCGCGTGGAGGCAGAGCGTTCCGCCGAGCGTCGCGGGCAGATCGGGGCGGGCGAGCGTTCCGAGAAGATCCGAGTTTACCGATACCAGGACAACATTGTCGCCGACCAGCGGCTGGACGAGAAGTTCAATCTCCAGAATGTCCTCGCCGGGGACCTGACACCGCTGTTCGCCGCTCTCCTCGAGCAGCGAACGGCCGAACGGCTCGCGGCCCTCTGAGGGCGTACGCGGCGTCCATTGGTGATTATTGGCCGCGGATCATTGTTCTTGATCGAGCTTCTTGTGTCGGGAGAGCCTGTTCGCGTATCCTGTTCTCAGTCCCAGGAGTGCCATTCATGCCGTCGACCCGTTCGTTCGCCGCCGTCGCGGCGTCATTCGTGTTCGCTTCCTGTTCGCTCGCACAGAACTACGTTGTCGTCATCGATCAGGCCGCCAGCGGTCTCGTCGGTTCGACATCGTTCGAGGCCGATACCAGCGGCTCGCTGATCGGCAACTATGACCCCGACACCAACCCCGGCGGCACGCGCACCAAGCCCGGGCTGTGGGGGTCGTTCGGTGCGACCGAGAACGTTCCCGTGCCCGTCCAGATGGGCCTTGAACTTGCAGGCCCGCTCGACACCGAGACCTCCGGCGGCTTCGGGCTGTACCTTGACATCGACGGCGCGACGCTCATCATCCAGGGGTTCTCCGCCGACTTCCTTGCCGACGGCCCCGCTTTCATCCCCGCCAGCATCTCCTTCTTCCCGGAGTCCTTCCGCACGCGGAATCCAGACTCGACCTACATCGGGATTCCCATCGAACTCCCGCTCGGCGACCTCTCGATCACGTCGATGGTCATCGTGCAGACCGAGGATGCGGCCGTCGGTCTGCTGACCGAGACCGCGCCCGGCGAGTTCGACTTCGCCGTTTTTATCCCCGCGGTGATGAACGCGGAGTTCGAACTGCTGGGCAGCTCGTTCCCGGTCGCGGACCTGCCCTTCGCGGTTGCTCTGGCGGGCACGATCACGGTCGCGGGCGATGTCGTTACGGTTGTTGCCTCGCAGACGATCGAGTTCAGCGACTCGCAAGAACCCGGCCTCGAACTCCCCGAGTTCCCGCTCGACCTGCCGACCATCCTGCCGCCGGGCTACACCGCGCACCTGCTTCTGAACCTGACTCTGGACACCGTCTCCTCGGCCATGAACGGCACGCTCACGCTCGCGGCAGCGGGCGAGCAGTCCGCCTGCCCGGCCGACTTCAACGGCGACACCATCGTGAACACGCTCGACTTTGTGGCCTTCCTCAACGCCTTCGTAGCACAGGACGGCGCGGCCGACTTCAACGGCGACACGACCGTGAACACCCTGGACTTCGTGGCCTTCCTCAACGCCTTCGTTGCGGGCTGCTGAGTCAGTGAGCGGGAGGACGGGAGCCTCACCCGTCCTTGCGGAGCCGGTGCGCGAGCGGCTTCTTGTCCCCTCTACACTCTCCGAGTGTCCACGCTCCTGTGCGTCCCCATCCTCGTTCACGACTCCGAAGCGGCGCTCGCTGATGCCGCGCTCGCACGCGACCACGGCGCGGACGCCGTCGAGTACCGGGTTGACGCCTGCTTCTCCGGCACGGGTGATGAGGCGGAGACCCGTGCCATCCTCCGTCTCGCGGCGGAATCCCCTGTGCCCTGCATCATCACCTGCAGGCCGACCTGGGAAGGTGGCCACTACGACGGTCCCGAGGACGCCCGCGTCGCGCTCTTCGAGCGGCTCGGCACGGGCGGCGCACCGCCCGCGTACCTCGACACCGAACTCACCGCCTACACGCGATCGGCGAATCTTCGCCAGAAGGTGAACCTTGCGGTTGATCACCCAAAGCAGGCTCGTCCAGTGTCCACACGCCTCATCCTCTCGATGCACGACTTCGACGGTCGGCCTGCGGACCTCGCCCGCAGGCTCGCGGCGATGCGGGCCGAGCCGGCCGCGGCCGTCCACAAGGTCGCCTTCCGTGCCCGTTCGTTGCGGGACAACCTCGAACTCTTTGACCTGCTCGCCGAGCGAGATCGCCCGACGATCGCCCTGGGCATGGGCGAGTTCGGCCTAATGAGCCGCGTCCTCGCCCCGAAGTTCGGCGGCTTCCTCACCTTTGCCAGCCTGCACCCACAGGGGGCGACCGCACCAGGTCAGCCCACCATCCGCGAGATGCTCGACCTGTACCGCTTTCGCTCGATCTCGCCCACAACTCGCGTCTACGGCATCGTGGGCTGGCCCGTCGGCCACTCGCTCTCGCCGCTCATGCACAACGCGGGCTTCGAGGCGGTCGGCCACGACGGCGTCTACCTGCCCCTGCCCATCGCTGCCGCCGAGAACGGTGCGGACGGCTCCTACGAGTCCTTCAAGGCCACGATGCTCGAACTGCTCCACCATCCCGGGCTCGACCTGCGAGGCGCGAGCGTGACCATCCCGCACAAGGAAAACCTCGCCCGTCTCGCGATGGAGCAGCGGTGGCCTGCCGATGCCGACACCGCGGCGTGCGGGGCGGCCAACACGCTCGTCGTCGAGCGATCGGCAGGTGGAGCGATCGCCAGTGTCCGCGTTGCGAACACCGACGCGCCGGCAGCGGTTGCCTGCATACAGGATTCACTCGGTGAGATTGCGAGCAGGCGCATCGTCGTCCTCGGGGCGGGAGGCGTCGCGCGGGCCATCGCCTTTGCGCTCGCCGCTCGTGGCGCGGAAGTCGTCATCTACAACCGCTCACGTGAGCGCGCCGATCGATTGGCTCAGGCGATTCTTGACGCCGGCGCGCGTGCCTCCGCCGACGATTGGGCCGCGCTGTCGCACGCCCGCGCGCACGCCTTCGTGAACTGCACGCCAGTCGGCATGAAAGGCGGACCGGAGCCGGACGGTTCGCCGCTGCCCGTGCACGAACTTGCCGCCCGCCGCACCGACCCGTGCGGTCCAGAGACGGTCGTGATGGAAACCGTCTACAACCCTGTGCGAACACAACTCTTGAACGACGTTCGCGAGGTCGGCTGGCGAGCGATCGACGGCGTGGAGATGTTCGTCCTCCAAGCAGCGGCCCAGTTCACGGCGTGGACGGGTCATCCCGCTCCACGGGCGCTCTTCGGCCGTCTCGTCCGCGAGTCGCTCGAACGCTGAGCGATTCTTCCTCCGCTTCGCGTACACCCGATCCAGCACGAAGGAGCCGCGAGTTCACCATTCAGAACGGGCAGTCGATCCCGCTCGTCTTCAGCAGCGTGCGGAACGATTCGCTGAACACGAAGTTGTGCTCGGGGAACGCGATGCCGGCCATGTTCCGGTCCAGGTGGCTGAACATCAGGTCAATGCGGCCGATCCGCACGAACCCTTCGTCCGGCCGGGCGTGGTCGAGCAGTTCGACCGTCCCCTCGGTGCTGGCCCCCTGGGCGCCGATGCTCCGCAACTCCGCGGTGTAGCGGAGCGTTGTGCCGGGGATCGCGTCGCGTTCCAGTTCCGCCCGCGAGACCTTCGCGAGCACGACCTTCTCGCGGAACTCCTCGGCGTGCCCGACCAGGATGCCGGCCGACTGCGCCATCCCCTCTACGATCAACGATGCCGGCATGATCGGGAGCGCATCCCGCACCGATCCGTCCGCCAGCCGTGCGGGGGGGAAGTGGTCGTAGAGGTGCTCTTCGGCCGCCGTCACGCTCTTGACCGAGACGATCCGCTCGCGCGGCCGCAACTCCACCACGCGGTCGATCCACATCCAGCGCATGGTCCGCTCCGCGGCTCAGCCGGCCAGTTTCCGCTCGCAGAACCGGACCACCGCGTCCACCGTGAAGATCTCGCCCACACGCTCGACGCGTGGGTCGGCTTCCAGAGACGCGAAGTCGGCGTGCGGCAGGCGTTCCTTCAACGCCGCGATGCCCTTCGGCGTGATCTTGCCGCCCTGAACGTACTCGGGGTCCTGCGCCACGTTGTCCGGGAACAACTCCCCCTGACCGATCTTGAACCCGAAGGCCTGTTCGAGCTTGAACACGATGTCGAGGAAGTCGATCGACTCCGCGCCCAAGTCCGCCGTCAGGACGGCACCGGGCGTCACTTCGTCCTCATCGACCGCCAAGGCACTGACCAGCACCTCGCGGACCTTCTCGAAAATCTCATCTCGCGTCATCATGCTCCCTCGGACTCGCGGGCTACCCCCCGGCACGGGTCGCCATGTTACACGACGCGAGCCTACCCGCCCACCTTGGAGGGGGCGAAACGAACGGTCCGGAGCGAGAACCGTCCCGCGGCCGCGATCCCCCGCTCGACACCGTCCGGACCGATCGCGCGTGCTTCCCCCTTGAACTCGGCCGATCCGTCCCCGCTCCGTGCCGTCGCGACCACCTCAACCCGAAGCGAGTCCCCGGGCTGGACGATTCGGCCGTATTTCAGGGCACGAACGCCACCGAGCACGCACGGCCCACCCTCATCCTCCGAGACCAACAGCCTCGCGGCCTGGACCATGGCTTCCAGCATGAGCACCCCAGGGAGCACCGGGAATGTCGGGAAGTGGTCGGCTAGGTACTCCTCCGCCGCGCTCACCTGCTTGAGCGTAACGACCCGGTCTGGCTCCCGGTCTAGCACGGCATCGACAAGGTCAAACCGCATGGCAGGGCACGATACGCCGGACAGCTCGCGCCGTCCCGCTGCGCGGCGCGGGAATCGACCACTCCCGCTCCGCGTACCCTCCTGCGTGCCGACCGTGCGCGACCAGGCTGTTTGTGTGCGACATTGGGACTGGTCCGAGACGAGCCAGACCGTCTCCGTTTTCACGCGCGAGCACGGGCTGATCCGCGGCATCGCCAAGGGGGCACGCCGGGAGAAAGCCGCCTTCTCGGGCGGTCTCGAACTCCTGACCCGGGGAGAGCTCGTCGCCATCGTCAAGCCCTCCGGGTCGCTGGCCACGCTGACGGCCTGGGATCTTCAGGAGACCTTCCCCGCGCTCCGCCGTTCGCTGGCGACGTTCAACGCGGGGATGTACCTCGCCGATCTCGTCTGTCATTCGATCACGGACGAGGATCCTCACCCCGCGCTCTTCGATGCACTGCTCTCATCGCTGCGCACGATCGGCGACTCGGCCGCGAAGGCGATCCTCCACTTCCAGTGGGCGACGCTGGTCGAGACCGGCTACAAGCCCGCGCTCGGCCGGGAACCGGCGGAGCAGGCTCGCGCGGTGTACGGCTTCAGTCCCCGCGCCGGCGGGCTTGTGAGCATCGCTCAAGACGAGGGGGATAACACCCCTTCCGCTCCGTTCTGGAGGGTGCGATCACCCACTGTCGAACTCCTCCGCCGCCTCGAATCGGGACATTCGATCGGCGGTGATGCCGCGTCGATAGACCGTGCGAACCGTCTCCTCGCTGCCTACCTCCGCGAAATTCTCGGACGCGACCTGCCGACGGTTCGCTGGGTCTTCGGCAAGCGTCCCCTCACCGACGCTCCGCCCTCCCCCCGTGCTGGAAACCCCCGAAAGTAAAGGTTCGCACGGGGGGGGTCGATATCCCATGCGTGCGGCACGGATGCTGCGACGCGATCCGGCCGCCCATTCCGGGTGGAAGGGTCGCCGTGAACCAACAACTCCTAGAACAGGTCCTCGCATGCCCGACGCTGCCCACGCTGCCCACGGTCGCGGTGCGCATCCTTCAACTTACCGCCGACGCCGACGTCTCGCTCGAAGAAGTGGCGGACGTGATCGAAAAGGACCAGGGTCTCTCGGCGAAGGTGCTCCGGACCGTCAACTCACCTCTCTACGGCCTGCGCCAGCGCTGCGGTTCGATCTCCCGCGCGATCGTCTTGATGGGCCTCGGGCCGGTCAAGAGCCTCGCGATCGGTTTTTCGCTCGTATCCGCGGTGGATGACGACTCGGACCCGCGGTTCGACTATGTCAGTTACTGGCGGCGCGGCCTCGTCACCGCCGCGGCGGCTCGCATCGTTGCCCACGATGTCGGTCTGAAGCAGGCGGACGAGGCGTTCCTGGGAGGACTGCTCCAGGATGTCGGCATGGTCGCCCTCTATCGCACGCTCGGGGCAGACTACCTGCGCGTGCTTGACGCCGCGGGCGGCGACCACCGCCAACTCGTCAAGCACGAACTCGCGGCGCTGGACACCCAGCACCCAGACATCGGCGCGATGCTCGCCCAGCGATGGCGGCTTCCCGATGAGCTGGTGCTGCCCATCAAGTACCACGAGCGACCCACGGCCGCGCCGATGGGGTGTTGCGAACTCGTCCGATGCGTGGCGCTCGGCAACCTTTTCCACGACACGATCACGGATGCTGACGCGGTCCCGGCGCTGCGCAGGCTCTACCAGCGCGCGCGCGACTGGTTCAGGCTCGAACCATCCGGCGTCGATGCGCTGCTCCACAAAGTCACCGAGAGCGCCGTGGAACTCGGACGCCTGCTCCGCCTTCAGACCGGCGAGATCCCGACCGCCGAGTCGATCATCACTGAGGCCCACGCACGCCTCGCCGAGTTGTCGAGCGCGTGCGGCCCCGACGACGCGGACACACGGACGCTTGCTCACCGCATCGACTCCGATCAGGACTTCGACCCCCTCACCGGCGTGCAGTGCGCCACGGTCTTCGAGCGGTCGCTCCGCCTCGCTTTCGAACACGCGGTGCGGAATCCGGGTCCGCTCTCACTGATCCGCTTCGCGATCGGCGGCCTCGGCGCTCTCGCGCAAACGGAGGGCCAAGTCGCGGCCGATGAGGCGATCCTGAACGCCGCCGCCGTCCTGCGACGCGAGTTCTCCCATCTCGGCGGCACGATCGCACGCCTCGACCCCAACGGTTTCGCCGTCCTGCTGCCGGACACGCCCCGGATCGCCGCGCTCCGAGGCGCAGAATCCGTGGCATCGCTCCTTTCTCGGGGTGACCAGGCTCGAACGAGAAGCCCTCTCACCCTCGCCATCGGAGTCGCAACCCTCGACGAGCGCACCGCGCGGACGATCGGTTCGCCACGGCAGTTCCTGCTCGCTGCGGCAACCGAGATGGAACGCGCTCGTTCCAACTCCGACTCTTCGTCCTCCCCCGGGGTCGTCGCCAAGGCCGCCTGACGGTACCGGGCCGCCCGTCCTCGTCCCATCCCCCGGGGTGTTGACGCTTCCTCGGGGCGTGATATCGTTCCGTCCACCCCGCCGTGCGTGCAACCCACGCCCGGCGAGCGGGCAGGTAGCTCAGTTGGTAGAGCACCGCACTGAAAATGCGGGTGTCGCCGGTTCAATTCCGGCCCTGCCCATTGGAGCGTTGGAGTGTTTCGCGGGGTTTCGCACGAAACCACATCCTCCCGCGTAACGCCCGCTCCAACAAGCGTCTCCGAAGATTCGTGCGGATCGGAGCGAACCGACGCGGCTTCGTGCTGCGCCGTGGTCGCTGTGGGCTGGATCGCTCAGGACTTCCGGCGCGGGTCGCTGAGTGCATGCCCGTGCGGTGTGCGAGCCACGACGAGCGCCGTGGTGGAAGTCCAGCACGGAGCGTGTCATGCCGCGGCGACCGCATGGAAAGACAGGTCGGGAGTGACGCCTGCGAGGTGGAGGGAGGATGCCTGATGCGCCGCCCTCCCGATGCCTTTCCTCTCGAAGACGCGGCTTCTCTCTTTTCCTCGCTCACACCGTTGTCTTGGACTCGAGGGCCACGACTGTCCAGGTCACGCCGATCCAGGCGAGGATGGCGGGGTACTGGTTCCAGTTCGGGAGCGACTTGTCGTGCATCGCGTACATCGTCAGCATGAACGCGGTGTAGAGCAGCATCGACGCGCTCAGACCCAGATGCGCCAGCGCGCGGCGCCGTCGGGGTACGAGCGCCGCGCCGAGCAGCATCGCCGAGACGAACGCTTCCGTCGTGCCGATGATGACCTGCGAGGCGACCGCGAGCGCCTTGATGACGGCCTCGTTCGGTGTGTCGCCGTAGATCGGGCGCGTGAGGAACCGCCAGACTGGGACGAACTGTTCGGGCACGCGATCGTGGACGAATGAGGGAATAAAGCAGGCGAACGCGGCGGTCGCTTGGAACACCCCCATCACGAAGAGCATGACCGCCGCGACACCCGGAACCTTGATCGGCATGCGGACCTCCCGCAGCACCATACCCCGCCGCGTTGAGGATGGCAGGATCAGCAGGCGGTTTTCCGATCCGCAGGCCCTGCCTTGCGGACACTCCATCTTTCGCCGCGGTCTGCGCGGTTATCCCTTCAGCCGACCTTTCGCGCTTGCCCCGCTGCCGCCGATCACGCCGAGGTCCACCAGCACGGCGAAAACGACGAGGAGCAGGTAGATGCCGCTGACGGAGCCGTTGCTGTGGATCGAGAAGGCGTAGGCGAGCGTCGTGTAGGGGGCGAAAAGGAACCCAAGCAGCGGCCAGAGGACGGTCTGGTACGCTTGCCCGATGTAGTCGCTGAAGATCACCAGGAGGATGATCGCCAGGCGAGGGAAGAAGAACGCGATGGCTGCGACAAGGCACGGCATGGCAGCAGCATACTCGGAAGCGGCGCCTCGCGGTTTCATCGCTTGACCCGCCCGCGCGAAAGCGAAGCCCGGCGCGGGGCCGGGCTTCGCAGCGGAGGCAGCCTGTCGGAGTGGGTCTACCGACCGCCGCCCCGGAGCGCTTCGAGGTAACGCACCACGTCGAGGGCGTCGGTGCGGCCGTCGCGGTTCAGGTCGGCCGACGGATCGCCCGTGGCGTGGTCGCGCAGGAAGTCGGGCAGGCCGTGCATGGTGGGCGTGAGTCCGAGGCCGTTCTCGCCGCCGCGTTCGCCGATCGGCAGGTCGAAGTACTCCAGCGCGTTGAGGTTGTCAGGCTTGGTCTTGTCGTCCGGGTTGCCCGGATCGGGCGCGAGCAGCCCGAGTTCGGCACACGAACGGACGATGCTGAGCATGAAGCCGTCGAACGAGAACACGTCGCAGGGCATGCCATCGCGTTCCATGACGAACGGCGCATGCGAGTCGCGACTGATCGAGAAGAGAATGCGGTCCTTGCCCGGCATGAACGCGAGAGGCTTCGGAGGGTTGTCCGGGTCGGGATCGCCCATGCGGTCGGGCCTAGCGGCGACGTCGACATTGACGATGAGGGCGTCGATGTCGAGTTTCAACGTCGGGTTGCCCTTGTCGTCTTTCGGCCACCCGAACTCCTCGTACAAGTCCACGAAGTCGTACACCCGTGCACCCATCGGCTGCGCGGGGTCGTACACCTCGATCACGGAACTGCCCGTGCGCGACCAGAAGACCAAAGTCGTCGGCTGGCCGTCCTTGCCGATCGCGTCGGGAGGCTGGAACGCGAAGGCATTGAGATCGTCGGTCGAGGCCTTGGCCTCGTCGAGGGCGAAGGAGCGCTCACCGTCGGCGACCTGCCGGTTTGAGCCGGAGTTACCAGCAAAGATGTCGGTTGCTGCACGCCGTGCGGGACGGTTGCCACGGGCGACCCGCTCCGTGTGCACTTCGCTTCCCTTGACGCCGACGGAGGGCTCGTCCACGGAGAAGTAGAACTCCCCGGGGAGCACGGAGTCGAGAGGCGGGAGCGTGTCGTTGTCGAACGAGATCGCGTTCACGTCGGCATTGCGTGCCATCGGGTTCGGCGGCTCCCACGCGAGCTTGTGCTTTCCGAGGCCGCCTTCCCACGCCTTCGAGTGCGGGGCCTTGTCCGCGCGGATGTCGGTGCCAGCCATCGCCTTGGAGCCTGGGGCGACCGAGAACCACGCCGATCGTTCGGCGTTGCCGTGGTCGCTCGCCCAGAACAGGAGTTGCACTCGATCGCCCTTCTTGATCTCGCCGACGCGCCTGGCGAGCCAGCCATCCTTGTTCGTCAGCGCGTGCTCGAGGTTGGCGCGCGTCGCGGCGTGGCTCTTGTTGTCGGCCTTCTCCCACGAGAACTCCTTGCGGAGATTGTCTGGCGGCGTGCCATCGCCGTAGAGCACGAGCACTGCCGGGCGCTTCTTCATCAGGTAGACTCTGGCCAGCTGGTCGGCGAGTTCGGTGACGGACTTGCTGTCGCGACCGTCCGGGTCAGGATCGCCCACGAACAGCACGATGATCGAATGCACGACTCCGCCGAACGACTCGACGCCGGCGCGATCCTTCTGCGAACTGTTGTACTGGGTGTGTTCCGTGTCGATGCCCTTCCTGGCGTGGGCCTCTTCCGCGACCTGGCGGTCGTCCCACTTGTTGGTTCGTCCCTTTTCGAGCGCGGCGATCCAGGCGCGCGTGAAGTAGGAGCCGCCGCCGGTCGCGTCGTTCTTGAACTCGTCCAGCGATCGGTAGTACGCCGGCTGGTAGTACCGCGATGCGCTCACCGCGCCGAAGCGTGGCAGTCTCGCGCGTTCCATCTCGGCCAGGAACCCGCCGCCGAAGCACTGGTTGAACGCTGCCAGGACCGTCAGCGCACCGCCCTTATCGGCTACCATCGCGTCCGCCTTCTTCAGCCAGCCGGCAAAGTCCTTGTCGCTCACCATCGGCCCCTCGATCGTCACGAGGTTCGACCGCCAGGTGTCGGGCTTCTCGCTGTAGTTGGGCAGGTCGCCCGCGGCCGTTCCGATCGCGGCGCCCGCAAGGCAAGCCACCGCGGCCAACACCGTCGTGGTCTTTCGTTTCATGGCGGGTCTCCTTCTGTGTTCGTGTGTGTACCGGGGCGCACACCGCGCTCCCCGTCACGAACGGAGAATCGACCCGTCTCTCACGCGGGTTCCCCGGATATCCTCCGCCTTGGCCTCGGTGATTCGGAGACCCCCATGCGAACCCGTCCCCTCGGCGTTCTTTCGTGCCTGCTCGTTGCCATCTTCCTGCTGACCGGCGGGTGTGCAACGGACAGCAACCGGCTCAGAACCACCCCCTCGCTCGCCGGCGCGACGAGCGACGCCGGGTTCCGAGCGCCGGAACCCGACGGCTCGACGGTCTTCAGCCCGCTGGACCTTCCCGCTGCGAGCGCGGCGCGTCTCGGCTCCGGCGCACCCGGCCCCGCCTACTGGCAGCAGCGCGCGGACTACCGCATCGACGCGACGCTCCACGAAGGCGAGCAGGCCGTGTCCGCCACCGGCACGATCACATACCACAACAACTCTCCCGACACGCTGACCCACGTCTGGCTTCACCTCGAGCAGAACCTGTTCCGTCCCGACAGCCTCGGTTCGTTGTCGAAGGAACCAGGCTCCCGCTTCGGGTATCGCAAGGGGTTCGAGGGTGGCTACGAGCTCGGGCAGGTGTCGGTGGACGGCACGCCGGTCGAACTGCACGTGTACGACACGCTCGGCCGCATCGACCTCCCGAACCCGCTCCAACCCGGCGGGTCGATCTCGATCGAGCTGTCGTGGCGATTCAACGTTCCGCCGTTCGGGGTGGACCGCCTTTCCGTCGAAGAGGTCGAGCAGGGTGTTGTGTTCCAGATCGCGCAGTGGTTCCCGGCTGTAGCGGTCTACGACGACGTTCATGGGTGGAACACGCTGCCTTACCTCGGGCAGGGCGAGTTCTACACCAACTTCGGCGATTACGAGGTGACCATCACCGCGCCGCGCTCGCACGTCGTGGTGGCGACCGGCACGCTGACGAATGCCGCCGACGTCCTCACCACGACAGCCCGCGAGCGACTCGACAACGCGCTGCGGAGCAACGAGACGATCGTCATCCGCTCGGCGGAGGAAGTCGGCGCCCCGTCCGCATGGCCGGCCGGCGAAGGGCCGCTCACGTGGCGATTTTCGGCGAGGAATGTCCGCACGTTCGCATGGGCCTCCAGCGCGGCCTTCGTGTGGGACGCGGCGGGGCTGGACGTTCGTGGCTCGGCGCAGGCCCCGAACGGCCGGGTTCTCGTGCAGAGTGTGTACCCGAAGGAGGCCCTCCCGCTCTGGGGCCAAGCCACGCAGATGGCGCGGCATGCGATCGACTTCAACTCGCGCCAGTGGCACCCCTACCCGTACCCAACCGCCATCAACGTCAACGGCCGCGTGGGCGGGATGGAGTACCCGATGATCGTGTTCTGCGCCGAACGCCACGATGAACGCGGGCTGTACGGCGTGACCGATCACGAGTTCGGGCACACCTGGTTCCCCATGCTGGTGAACACGGACGAGCGCCGCTACGCATGGATGGACGAGGGCTTCAACTCGTTCATGAACGTGTACACCGTCCGTGACCGCTACGGCGACGGCGCCCGCGACCGGCGCAGCGACGTGGATGCCTTCACTGCCCAGATGGCGCGCGGCCAGCAGCAGCCCATTACGCCGACCTACGCCGATCATGTCTGGCGCGGGCGACTCGGCTTTCTCATGTACGGCAAGCCTGCGGCCGCGCTCGTCCTGCTGCGAGAGGAAGTGCTGGGCGAGGAACGGTTCGACGCTGCCTTCCGCGCGTACATCGACCGCTGGGCGTTCAAGCACCCGCAACCGGCAGACTTCTTCCGCACGATGGAGGACGTGGCGGGCGCCGACCTGGCGTGGTTCTGGCGGGGGTGGTTCCTCTCCACGGCGACGCTCGACCAGGCCGTGACGGGCGTGGAGCACACTGACGACGGCTCATGGGTGCGCGTCTATCTCGCCAGTCGGCGCGACATGGTGATGCCGGTTCGAATGCGGGTGTACTACGACGACGGCACATCCGACGAGCGGCGGCTGCCCGTGGAAATCTGGGCGACAACGACACTCTGGACCGACGGTTGGAACCCCGCCGGTCGGCGCGTGGTCGAGGTCGTCGTCGATCCCGACAACGTCCTGCCGGACGTTGATCGCTCAAACAACCGCTGGGTTGACCGTGGGCGCTCCGGGCGGTGATCCGTCCGTGCGTGATGCTGGGAAACGTCGCGGAGAGGCCGACTTGGCGTAGCGGCGTACGCCTGGCACGAGGGTGTTGGGGAATTCGCGAGACGGTTTCCGATTGTCGCGGATCCCGGACGATTCGGTTTCGACTCGCGTCACGGCCTGCATTCACCACTCCGGCCCGCCTGAGTAGCGGCCGTAGACGTCGGCCATCGCCTGGGTCATCTCGCCGAGCGTGCAGCCTGCGAGCGCGCCGTCGATCAGGGCGGGCATCACGTTGGTGGGGTGGAGGTCGGCGGTGGACAGTGGAAAATGGACGGTGGACGCCGGTTTGCCTTGGCATGCGGAGCGGATGTTATCGAGAGCCCGGGCGACGGCCGCGGCGTCGCGGGACTTCTTGAACGCGTTGAGGCGTGCGACCTGCTCGGTTTCCACCGAATCCGGGATGGTGAGGATGTCGAACGGGCGCTCCTCGTTCTCATCGACGTACTGGTTCACGCCCACGATGATTCGGTCGCCGGCCTCGCATTCCTCGGAAAAACGGTACGAGGCCTCGGCGATCTGGCGTCGGAAGTAGCCCTTGTTGATGCCGGAAACGACGCCTCCGTAGCCGCCGAGGTTCTCGTTCGGCGTCGCCCCTCGGCGCCACGCGCCCCCGCCCATGGCGTCGATCTCGTCGATGTAGCCGAGCGCTTCGGCCTCCATGCGGTCGGTCAGGTCTTCGACGAACCACGACCCGCCGAGCGGGTCCGCGACGCGGGTGATGCCGGTCTCGTGGGCGAGAATCTGCTGCGTGCGCAGGGCGACCGTGACGGCCTGCTCGGTGGGCAGGCCGAGGGTCTCGTCCATGCTGTCGGTGTGCAGGGACTGGCACCCGCCGAGCGCGGCGGCCATCGCCTGATAGGCCACGCGCACGACGTTGTTCAGAGGCTGCTGCTCGGTGAGCGAGCATCCGGCTGTCTGGACGTGGGTTTTCATGTACCAGGATTTCTCGTTCGCTGCGCCGTAGCGGTCGCGCATCATGCGTGCCCAGATGCGCCGGGCCGCGCGGAGTTTGCAGATCTCCTCGAAGAACTCGTTGTGGGAGTTGAAGAAGAAGGAAAGGCGTGGGGCGAAGGCGTCGATGTCCAGCCCGCGGAGGAGGCACGCCTCGACGTACTCCATGCCGTCACGGAGCGTGAAGGCGAGTTCCTGCGTGGCGGTGCTGCCCGCCTCGCGGATGTGATAGCCGGAGATCGAGACCGAGTGCCAGCGCGGCACGTGGCGCATCTGGAACTCGATGGTGTCTACGACGAGTTTCACAGAAGGCTCCGGCGGGTAGATGAACTCGTTCTGGGAGTGGAACTCCTTGAGGATGTCGTTCTGGAGTGTGCCGCCGAGCGTGTCCCACGAGATGCCGCGCTGGTGCGCCATGGCGAGGTACATGGCCCAGATGACGGCGGCGGGGCCGTTGATGGTCTGGCTGACGGTGACGCGGTCGATGGGGATCTCGGCGTAGAGGCGGTGCATGTCCTCGATGGTGTCGATGGCGACACCGCACTTGCCGACCTCGCCGACGGAGAGCGGATCGTCGGAGTCGCGTCCCATGAGCGTGGGCAGGTCAAAGGCGGTGGAGAGGCCGGTGTTCGCGGCGGTCGAGGTGCTGGCGGCCTTGAGGAGGTACTTGAAGCGCTTGTTGGTGTCGTCCGCGGAGCCGAAGCCTGCGAACTGGCGCATGGTCCAGAGGCGGGTGCGGTAGCCCTGCGGGAACAGGCCGCGCGTGTACGGAAAGACGCCGGGCGGCGGCAGGTCTCGCTCGACGTTGCGGAGGCTCTCTGCGGGCTGCCACCCGGGGACGCCCGGGCCGTACGCGGCGTCGAGGACGAGACCCGAGATCGTCACAGCCTTCGGATCGACCCGCCCGGTAACGGGGTCGATGCCGGGGCCGGAGATGGTCTGGCGCGAGCTGGCGGTGGACATGGGCCGGCCTCCGGGGAGGGTTGTTGTATTGACGATGCGCAAGTTTAGGGACCGGGCCGCGGGAAGTCGTCAGTCGCCGTTGATCACGTAGTCGAAGCCTTTCAGACGCGGCTGGTGGGCGGGATTGAGGACGTGGTGCCGGTCGTTGAGCATCGGCGTCTCTCGACCGCTGTCGTCCGTACCGTCCGCCCCGACGCTGTAGAGCAGGAACGACCGGCCGAGGCGGTCGGTCTCGGGGTTCACGCGGGCATAGCCGAAGGGGTGGCCGCTCCACGGATCGGATGGCAGGTTGTCGATGCAGTCCGGCACGAGTTGGTCGAGCGTGTCTGGGTAGCCGGCGTGCCGCATGCGGTAGCGTTCGAGCGCGATCAGGACGCGCAGGCCGTCGCGGTCGAGGTGGATGTGGTCGAACGATTGCAGGGCCTTTGTCATGGCGGACAGGAAGACCTCGGCGAGCGCGCCCCTTGGTCGCTCTTGGGCGGGGCCGCGGGCGTGGGGGGGCTGGTCGGCGTGAAGCAATGCTTCGTCGAAGTAGCGGTTGAAGGTGTCGCGGTTGCCCTTGTACGTGCCGAGCAGGATCGTATTGGTCGAGGACATGCCACCCGTGAACGCCTGGAGCGCGGGGGACGCCGCGCCGAAGCGGACGTTCGCCGGGTCGCAGAAGGTCCAGGCGACGGCGTCTAGACTCCAGAAGCGCTCGCCGCCGACGTGGTACGACAGCGGAACCGCGATGCGCTGGCGGTCGAGCGCGCCCTCGATCGCATCGAGCCAGTCTTCCGATGGAAGTGCGCCGAGCGTCGCCCTGATCCTGCTGATCACCTGCGCCTCGATCGCATAGGCGACCAGGGCGTCAATCAGCATCGGCTGATGAGCACAGATTCTGGCGAGGGCGAGGTTGGTTTCAAGAGCATCGACGTACTCCGGAAGGTCGCCGGCTTCGAGGGCGAGGTGCATCCGGGCCGTGTTCATGCGGACGAACGAGCGAGCCTGGCCGAGTTCGGTGAGCACCATCGACGACAGCATCGGCATGCCCTGCGCGCCGATCGTGATCGGCCTGACGGCTCGCTTGCGTGCCGAGATTTCTCCCAAGTGGTCGAACACGCCGCCTTCGCGATAGGCGACGAGCGAACGCAGCCCGAGATCGCGGCACGCATCGAAATACTGCCGATCCTCTTCGTCCATGAACGAGCGCTGGGAGTAGTCGTAGATGAGCGTGAAGTCCGCAAACACGCCTCGTGTACCGACCGTCGCGACCGGCGCCACCAGCGTGTCTGCCTCACGCATCCTCGATAACGCGGCGTAGAACGCGTCCCAGGCGTTCGGGTCGTCCGGCGACGTGCCCTCCGGCTGGTTCGCCTCGACGTAGGCGATGATGTCTTCGGGAGAGAACCGCTCGCTCAGGGCGAGCGCGGCCTGCCGGCGCAGGAACACCTCGTACCCGCCCCACCCCAGCGGCAGCAGCACGAACAGCACGAATGCCAGCCCGATGGCCGTCCGCTTCAGCCACAGGCGGCGGCGCGGCGTCCAGAAGGACTGGGGTTCGCGGTAGGCCTCGGGCGTGAAGACGCCGCGGCCGGACTCGTCGATCACGAGTTCGCGCAGTGCGGGATCGATCTCGGCCTCGTACCCGCATTCCGGACAGACGACGGCCAGCTCAGCGGTAACCGGCAGCCCCACCAGCGTGTACCGGCACACCGGGCACGCCCCCCGTGTCCGCAGCACCCGCCGGATGCGACGGAGGAGCAACCGGTCGCGGATGAGCATCACCAGCAGCGGCGGCAGCGCGAAGAACACGAGCACGAGGAGCAGCAAGGCGAAGTTGATGATTCCCGCGGTCGGGGCGAGCGGATCCCAGCGCCGCCCCGCGAGTTGCGTGATGCCCGTCGCCACGAGGAGCGACCCGGCCACGAGCAGCACGAACAGCACCACGAGCGCGGCCCGGTGGAGGTAACGCAGCCCGGTTCGGCACGCCGCGCGGACGAAGCGAGCGCACTGCTCGTCCGTGAAGCGGTCGAGTTCGGGGAAGGCCCGCCAGACTCGGGAGAGGGGGATGCGCATGGTGAGATTGTCACGCAACTTCCGAAACGAAGGGTAAATGACGGGGCACCAGTCCCGCGCGGGTGCGCCACGGAATCGTGGCCGGGGGTGGGGGAGCGTGGAGGGCGCAGTTCGGTCGGCTACTTCTGCGAGTAGTCGTACACCCCCCGACCCGTCTTATCGCCCAGCCGTCCGGCGGCGACGAGTTGCTTGAGAAGCGGGCAGGCGCGGTAGCGGTCGTTGTTGAGGCCGTCCGCCAGCACGTCCATGATGTGGACGCAGGTGTCGAGGCCGATGAAGTCGGCGAGGCGGAGGGGGCCCATGGGGTGGTTGCACCCGAGTTTCATGATCTCGTCGATGTGCTGCGGCTCGGCGACGCCCTCCATCCACGCGTAGAAAGCCTCGTTGATGAGAGGCATGAGCACGCGGTTGCTGACGAAACCGGGGCGGTCATTGGCGGGGATAGCCGTCTTGCCCATCGCCTCGGCGAGAGCGATGGTGCGGGCGGTGGTCTGCTCGCTCGTCGCCAGTCCCTTGATGACCTCGACGAGTTTCATCACGGGCACGGGATTGAAGAAATGCATGCCGATGAAGCGATCGGCCGCCCCGCCCACGGCCGTCGCCAGTTCGGTGATGCTGATGGACGAGGTGTTGGTGGCGAGCAGACCGTTGTCGGGCACGAGGCCGACGAGTTCGCCGAAGAGTTGCTTCTTCACGCCCGCGTCCTCGACGACGGCCTCAATGATGGCGTCGCACCCGGCGAGGGTGTCCAGTCCGTCGGCGTAGGTCAGGCGGCTCTTCGCGGCATCGGCGTCGGCCTGCGTCATCTTGGCCTTTTCGACGGCGCGGGTGAGGAGTTTGTCGTGCAGCGAGCGGCACTTCTGGAGCGCGCCGGGGAAGGGGTCGTGGACGATGGTCGTGAACCCCGCGACAGCCGCGACCTGCGCGATCCCGCCGCCCATCTGGCCCGCTCCGACGATGCCGATCTTCCTGACGTTGTGCATGGGTGCTCCCTTCTCCCCGGTGTCCGTCGGAGGATATGGCGCGGACCCGTGCGTCCGCACGGGGGCTTGTCACGATACGATGGTGTCATGCCAAGCATCGAGCAACTCGAACGCCTTCTCGCCGTGGACCCGACGGACGGGTTCGTGCTCTACGGGCTGGCACAGGAGTGGGCGAAGCGGGGCGAGCACGGGCGTGCGGCCGAGTTGTACCGGCGTGCAGCGGCAGCCGACCCCGACAACGCCTACACGCATTTCCACCTGGCGAGGTCGCTCGAAGCGATGGGCCACGAAGCCGGAGCGCGCCGGACGCTGGAGGAGGGATTGACCGTCGCGCGGCGCGTCGGTGACGCCAAGGCGGCGTCCGAGATCGCTGCGTACCTGGGGCAGTTGTCGTGAGCGGTGTTGACATCAGTGCAGGGAGACGGGTCACGGGCGTTCGCCGTTCAAGGCGCGATCCCGCGCTCGTCGTTGTGATGCTCGACGGCGCGAAAGCAGGTGAGGTCGAGGCAGCGGAAGCGAACCGGCTCGGCGTTGCGCGCGGTGCGATACTGGACGCGCACATGGCGCAGGCACTTCTGGCCGCGATCGCGTCGTGTGCCGCCAGGCGGGATGCGCTCCGGCTCGTCCGCGTTCGGCCTCGCACCAGAAGTGAACTTGCGGCACGGTTGCTGGATCGAGGACACGACGCGACTGTCGCCGCGGCGGTCGCTGATCGGCTGACCGAAGCGGGGGCAATCGATGAGCGTGCGCTCGCCGAGACCGCCGCGATCGGCATGGCAGAGCGGAAGGTGTCGCGCCGGATGGCGCGTGATCGGCTCGTGCAGCGTGGGATCGACGAGAGACACGCTGACCTTGCCGTGCAGCGAGCATTCGGCGATGGGGATGATCGGCAACGGGCAGTCGAGGCTGCCCGGAGACGGGCTGACTCGATGCGCGGCCTTGAACCCGCCGCCGCCCACCGTCGGCTCGCGGCATACCTGGCCCGGCGGGGGTACGACGAGGAGACCTGCCTCGAAGTCGTGCGCGTGGTGCTGGGCAGGGGAGAGTGATACGCTGGGAGCATGACAAAGCGCAACCTCCTTGGCCTGTTGCGGGTGACGATCGTCACCCTGGCCGCCGGCGGAACGCTGGCCGGCTGCATGAGCCACCACAATGACCGGGCCACGCTCGGCGCCAGCGCCCGGCTGGAAGCCATCGACGGGCATTGGGCCGAGCCGCGCCCTGATCGCGTTGCCGACGGTCCATCGCTGGCCGGGCTCGATCGGTCGAACTGGTCGCTCGTTCGGTTCGAGGCGGGCGTGGACGGCGTGTCGCACAGACCGACCTACGCCACGCTGCACGCCGGGCCGACCGGCACGGCACGGGCAAGCGGTGAGTTCCCGACGCCGGTCTCCGCTCTCGATCTCGAATCGGGCGGTTGCACGGACGAGATCGGGCACGGGTTCCTGGGCCTTGGCAAGGCGGCGGCCGAGGGTGTGTCCGTCGTGCCGGGGTTGTTCGTATACCCGCAGTGGCGCACCGGCTGGAGCCCGAAAGCGATCTGGCAGCGTGCGCCGGATCGGGCGAGGCTGGTTCCCGTGGACGAGACCGACTCACGCGATGCTGGGGTGTCACAGGAGTCTGCTCCGGGGGAGATGACCGAGGAGGCGGCGGAGTGAAGGAGTTGACGCTCGACGAAAACGGCCTGCCGGTGGGTTACCTCTTCCACGAGGATTTCGAGATGGCGCCGCGAGTTGCTGCGCGGGAGATGTGCACTCGCGAAGATTTCCTGGTCCTCGACTGTCGCACGCCGGAGGAATGGGAGGTCTGCCGCGTGGACGGCTCGGTGCTGATCCCGCTGCACGAACTCGAATCACGTCTCGACGAGGTTGAGGACGCGCTTGCCGATCGCGGCATGAGCGAAGACGCCACGATCTGCGTGATCTGCCATCACGGCAACCGATCTGTCAAGGCCGCCCTGCTCCTGCAGCGGCACGGCTTCGCCGGCGCGAAGTCCGTCGTGGGCGGCATCGACCTCTGGGCGATGGACATCCAACCGGGGATGCCGCGGTACGAGCGGGAGAACGGCGTATGCAGGATCGTCGGGGCGTAGCGGCTGCTCACGCCGCGATCTCAGCCCGCGCCGTGAAGCGATATCATCCGTTCGTGTGTCCCGGTAGCTCAGCTGGACAGAGCAGCGGTCTTCTAAGGGCGGCTATGGACTTGTAGCCGTAGCCCAAAGTGTTGTAAACGCCCTGCGCCGTAGGGATTTCCGTTCGGTCCCCTTGTAGCCGTCAAGTACGGTTATGGAGGGACCGACCTTGCCAAGAGCCTTGGCAAGGATTTCGGAGGTCCGATATGGCGCGGCGTGTGTACCTGACGAACGGGGCGGTTGAGAAGTGCAAGGCGGAGGCGGCCAAAGCCGGGAAGCCGGTGGTGTTCACCGATGACAAGTTGAAGGGGTTCCTGTTGAAGGTGTCCGGGGAGTCGGCCACGTTCTACGTCCAACGCGACGTAGGCGGGAAGGCCGTCCGGGTGGCCCTGGGCCGCGTCGGTGGCAAGCGGACGGCCTCAGACTTCCGGGACTTGGCGGAGAAGGTCCGGGGCGAACTGGGCGACGCAAACAAGGCGGCCAAGGCCGGGGACGCGGCGGAGGCCGCCCGGATCGTCGCCCACGTCCGGGACCGGCTCGAACGCGACGGCGCACCCGCACGCCCCCAGGCCCGCGCCGACGCTCCTCAGGCCGCGCAGGTGGACGCGGACGGCCCGGAGCAAGCGCCCCAGGCCCCGGACGAATGGGAAGCGTTCACGCTCGCCCAGGCCATTGATGAACACGTCGCCAACATGAAGGCCCGGAACCGCGCCCGCTCGGTCGATCGGATGCGGGACGAAATGGCCCGCTACCTGGGCGAGTGGATGGAACGGCCAGTGGCGTCCCTGACCAAGCGGGAATGTATCGACCGACACCGGCGCATCACCCAGGACCACGGGCCGATCGTCGCCAACAAGGCATTTCGGATGCTCCGCGCCGTCTGGAACAGCGCGGCGGAGCGCTTCGACGCGGACGAACACGCGATGAACCCCGTTCGGAAGTTCCGCAAGGTGTGGAATGAAGAGGGGACGCGGAAGCCGATCGACTGGGCGGCGCTCCCGGAGTGGGCGGCCCGCGTCAATGGCGTTACGAACCCCGTTCGTCGGGATTGGCATTGGTTCGTTCTGTTGACGGGGCTTCGGAACGAGGATTCCCGGATGCTGCGCTGGGATGAAGTGAACCTGACCGACAAGCCGGGGTGGTACGTCAACGCCCAGGGGGAGCGGGTGGCGCTTCCGCCCAAGTCGATGCACCGGCCATGCCCGAAGGGCGGGGAGCGGAAAGCGTTCACGGTTCCCCTGTCCGCGCCCGTGGTCGAAATCCTGAAGCGCCGCAAGGCGGAGAATCCGTCCATCGTCGGCGACGATCAAGGGTGGGTGTTCCCGACGCGGGACAAGGAAGGCCGATTGGTCAACCTGCGCGAACCCAAGGAACAGGACTACATGAGGGATGCGGCGGGCAAGGTGGCCCGGTTCAGGCGGAACGTGGCGGGCGAATGGGTAAATGACCCGAAGGGGCAACCCCGCAAGTTCACGGCCATTGCCTCCGCCCACGTCCTGCGCCACACCTTCGCGTCAACCGCCGATGAAGAGGAAGTGGGCGTGTCGGAACGGGTGATGAAGGCGCTGATGAACCACACCCCCGACAGCGCCAACATGAACCACAGGTACAACCGGCCCAGCATGGACGCCATGCGGGCCGCAACGGAGAAGGTGGCGGGCTTCCTGATCCGCAAGGCGGGGACCGGTCCAGGGGCTACGAACCCGGCGGGCCGCATCGAACGGGAGGCCGCCGGACGCCCAAGCCGACAGGCCAGCGCGTAGAATGGTCCCAAACCCTGTCCCCGTGGCGCAACTGGATAGCGCTCCCGTCTTCTAAATGGGTGGTTGCTGGTTCGAGTCCAGCCGGGGACGTTTCAGACGGGGGCAACGTACACCATGAAATGGTCCAGGGTTGCGGTTGTCCCAGCCGCAATGTCCGCAGGGACGCCCAGCGCCCCCAGCCTTTGCATCAACGCGGCCAACTGCGCCGGAGTGACGGTGGACCCTTCATACATGCCCGTGCTGGTGTTTGAGAGGCCATAGGACGCGGCATTGTCTAGAGCAAGGGCATTGCGCAACTTGCTGCCGGTGTCCCCGTTGAAACTCACTCGGATGATGACTCGAAACATGGCGGCTCCCTTGGTGTTGGGCGGAGTGTACGCCAAGGGCGCTTGATTCACGTCCGAAGTCCGCGCCGCCCGATATCCCGGATTGTCACTCATCGACTGTAGACGGATCGGCGTCAAGCCGGGATCGTTGTCCCATTGTCGCGTGTCAACGCCAAAGCGATAGCGGATGCCTTCGGACTTGCCATCCGGGAGAAGCGCCACGCGCTGGACTTGTCCCAGGAAGAGTTGGCCGCCCGCTGTCGGCTCCATCGGACGTACCTTGCCGACGTTGAACGGGGAGAGCGGAACCCGTCGCTTGTCAGCATTGTTCGCATCGCTTCAGGCTTGGGCGTCCCGCCCAGCGCGCTCTTCTCCGCGATGGAGGCGCACCTGAAGCCCTGATGCCGAAAGTACCTGAATACAAGTCGATTCTACTGGACGCATCCAAGACGCTTGCGGGCTTCGCAGGCCGAACGCTGGACGTGTTGGAAGTGGCGCGCCCGCCGGACTTGGACTACGCGCTCCATCTGTCCAAGGTGGTGTCCAAACTCTCTCCGCTTGTCGGCAACATGATTGAGTACGGGGCGGTTTCGTACCTGAATGAGAAGGTGGCGCATCCGAAGGGGAAGTGGGAGCGCCAAGACCCCGGCTTCCCTGACACAATCTTCAGGGGATCGGTGACGCCAGCGCCGGGAATCGAGATCAAGACGTGGTTCCCGCTCGCTACCGAAATCACGGCGCGCTTCAAGGATTCAATCACACACTTTGCGGATGACCAAACGAACGTGGCCATGCTGGCATGGGTACCGGAGTTCATCATCTTCGGGCGGCCCCGCATCCTTGACGTGTGGATAGACACGGCGCGGAGTGTGGCGGAGGCGCGGGACAAACACTACCACAACCCGCCGGACTACTTGGTGTTTGAGCCGGAAGACACGTCCGCGCGTACGGCCAACCTTCAACAGACGAACACGAACGGCTACAAGTTCCAAGGCACGCCCGCCCAGTTCAAGGAAGCGGAACGAATCGTGGCATCCTGGGGGCGAAACGGGAAGACATTCTCCCATGATCCCGCGTACCAAGCGAAGTTGGCGGGCTTGCTGGGCAAGTTCAAGTATCGCTTGGATACGAACTTCGCCAAGATGGATCGCATCGAACACACGTCCCTTGAAGAGTTCAAACGCCGCGTACTCGGAATGACCTTCAAGGGGCGCACGGTTGCCCAATGGTCCCGCGTACTCGCCCAGGTGGAGGCGGCGGAGAACAAGGCCACGCTTCAAGCGCTCATCGCGGACAAGTCATTGGACGCGCCGGAAGTCTTCAACGGCGGTAGCGGGCCAGACGCGAAATAGCCAGCGCGTAGAACTCTTCATTGATTTCGGTGGCTTCGCATCGGCGGCCCAGGTGGTGCGAAGCAACGGCGGCGGTACAAAGGCCGCCGAACGGCTCCCACACCATATCACCCGGATCGGTTGTCATGCGGAGGGTGAGTTCCACTAGCGATAGTGGCTTCTGGTTGGAGTGAAGCGCCTTCATCCCATTCTTCACGCGCTCCGCGCCGCGTACCGCCGGTTCGCGCCATACGTTCGTGATCCCGTGTTCACAACGGAACTTGGCGCGCATCCGCTCCCATTCTTCCCCGGTCATTGAGCGCTTCCCGTCGATGGAGAAGTAGGGCCGCCCCTCCGGTTTCCCGTGTTTGTTGGCGTACTCCACAAGTTGGGTGAAGGCTTCCGCCGGTGGAAAGTACCACAGGTGGCATTGCGTGAAATACTTCCGAGTGGCCGCGTTGATGACCCCACACGCTTCATTGGTCTTGTAGAGCGGGAGGCCGGAACGCAACCACTCCGCGCGTAGCCATTCCTTCATCGGCGCATCTTGCCCGTCCACAGTGAAGCGGGCTTCGCGCGTGTAGTGGACACAGACTTCCGTAACGGCGGGGACGCGGCGGATGCTGGCCGTGTTGATGTTGCCCGCGATATGCGCGATGCCCTTATCCCAAACGCTCGCGCCCCGGTACTCCCACCCGTAGCGGGTCAGAACAGGATGCACGTTCGCCCAACCTACTTCAGTGTTCCAGAACCATAGCGTTGTGAGCGGGGTAGACCGCTTGGCCCATTCCGCGATATGGGGTTCGTACCACTCGCCCAGTTTGTCCGGCTTCGGAGGATCGCCCGGATACCCCGCCACTCCATAGGGGCCATCCGCGATGATCGCCACAGGTGAATCCCAGTCGGCGTAGTGGTCCTGGGCGTCCCCCTTGCTGATTCGCACCCCGTCCCGCTTGAATGAACGCGGGTGACGTTCCACCAGGCGGGTATCCAGGCCGGGCACAGAGTCCAAGGCCGTATCCCGCGTGTCCGGCTTCACTTCACCGATGAAGAGGCCGGGGGCATTGTCACTCATCGTCTTCATTGCCCGGAGCATAGCGGCCCTGTCCGGGGTTCGCAACCGGCGCGGCCCTGTGGATTGTCTACCCGTTCGCCCGCAAGCGCCGGACCAAGGGCGAGTCTTCGCCCAGGGTGGAGGCCAAAGCCTCCAGGCCCGCCACGGCGGCCAGCGCCGGGAGAAGCCGTCCAATGCGGCGCACGGCCCGCCGGACGGCTCCGGGGAATGCCTCATCGCCCGGCCCGGTGTACCGATGCGGGACGGCTTCGGCGGAGGCCGCGTAGAGGATGACGTGGTAGGCCGATGCGCCGCCCAGGAAGTCCCGGACGGCGGCCCGCACCTGGGCGGAGTGGTCGTCCCAGTCGCCCCCGGCCCGCTCCACCTGAAGCCGAACCGACTTCAGGGCGCGGCGGGCGACTTCCCGGCGCACGTCTTCCGCCACGGCCAAACCCCGCGCGGACCACAGTTGATGCTCGGTCTTCATACGAAACTGCCTCCCAGGTGGCGGTACTTCGCGCGGGCGTCGGCGGCGGCCTTCGCGCCGTATCTCCCCTCAAACGCCAGTTGCGCCGTGAAGTTGTGATTGGGGCTTCGGGGGTTGAAGCATGAATCATCCACGCGGGATACGAACCCCGCGCCAGGTGTCTTCGCGCCGCCGCCAATGCTCGGCGGGTACCAATGCGGGCGCTTGGCGCGAAGTTCACTGAACGCCCAGGTTTCGGCGCTCTGGCCGGGGACAGTGTTCGGCGCGTCCGGCTTGGTGTGAACGCGGCCCTTCTCATCGACGGTGAACAGGCCCCGCGCCATCGCCAACGCATCTTCCAAGTTCTCCGGCTTCATGCCCGACTTGGTGAAGGCTTCGGACAATGCGCGGTCAATACGGAATGCGTTCCACTCGCCCGCCACCTGTTCCGCACGCTTCAAGGCCGCGTCCCGCTCTTCCTGAATCGACTTTGTGCGTTCGGCCACGCGGGCTTCCTCATCGCCCAGGGACGCGAAGAGTGCATCGGGGGTGGCATCATCCGGGAGGCCGCGCGCCTTGTAGACGGACGCGCAGAACTCCCGGTGTTTGGACTTGGTGGCCGCGTGCGCGGCGCGCTCGGCTTCAAGCGCCTTGGTCAGTTTGGCGACGGACTCCGCCTCCGACGGGTTCGTACTGGGATTCTCTTCCGCCATCAGTTGGACTCCAGCGCCGACAGCGCCGCCTCCACCCGTGCGGCGGGGGAGTTTCCGCGCCCGACCAAGGAACCGAACCGCTTCTCCGTCACGTCGCCAGCGCGGACGATGACTTCCCGTAGCCGGTCCAGATTGGACCGGAACGCGGCCAGTTCGGGCGTGAACCGCCGTTCAGCGTCGGCGCGCAGATTGTCCGCTTCGGTTCGGGACAGGCCCGCCGCAAGCGGACTGGCCGACAGGATCGCGCCGACGGCTTCCGCGTCCCCGTCCTGAACGGCGGAGCGCAGCGCGGCCATTCGTTCGGCCTTGCCCATTGCGCGCAGCGCGGCCCGCACGTCCGATGCACGCTGGGAATCTGTGACCTGTAGACGCGCCGCCGGGATGCCCAGGGCGTTCGTGATTTCCTCATCGGCCTTTGCGCGATGCGCCCCGATGGACTCCAACGCCCCTTCAACCGCCTTCCGACATTCGCCCAGGGTGCGGGCGGCCAGCGTGCGGAGTCGGCGTTCCTGGGCGGGGTCGGCTTGCTGGGCCGTGGCCGCCTTTAGCGCCCGCTCGGCTTCGGACAGCGCACGCGACTTGGTGAAGACGGCTTCCATCGTCGCCCGCGCCTTGGTGAAGGCATCATGGAAGACGGGTGAACCGTCGGTGTTCGCGCCCAGGATGAAGCCGTCCCGGTGAACGTCGATCATTTCGGGAGTGACCGACATTGAAATGGACGTGTCGATTCGTTCGTTTGCCATAAACCCGCCCGTCCGCCACTAGCGGGCGGGAGGGTGATTCAGATTCGGAAACCCCGCCGTGGTATGCCCACCACGGCGGAGAGAGGAGCACCACGGGGATGCCAACCGCGATGCGAAACCATACCGCCGTCGTCAAACGGCGGGATCGAAGTGGCGGGAGCGCGCCGCCAGTGAAGCCGGAAGGCCAAGGGATGCACGGATTGGGCCGCCGCACAGGAAGTAGACGGACAGCGCGGCCCAGGTTTCATCGTCGATGACTTCAACCACACAGGGACAGGTACACGGATCGTCCGGCGGCTCCGCGCCCACGTCGCGCCACTCGCCACAATGCCAGCATCGCCCCCAACCACAGGCCGCCGCCACGCTGCGCACCTTGGCGCGCTTTGCCTTGGCCGCCGGGACGAAATGCTCCGGGCCGACACGCGCCCCGCCCGCCGCCTGAATGGCCGCGATGACGGCCAAGGCCGTTGGCTTGGGCATCAAGTCGGAGTCGATGATCTTCTCCGCAATGGTTGTGGCCTCTTCCGGTTGCATCATTAGTATTCTACGTTGCTCGGAAATACTGACAAGTACGAACTATCTTGTAAAACTATGTAGCCTTATGTATCCGTATGAAACTGCGTGCGTTCAGCGTTGCGGCGCTGCGCGTATGCGTTCCAGTCTTCGGGCCGGATCGGGAGCGGTTCCACGATGATCGGCCCGCCTCCAGTGGTTTCAACGAAGCGCAGTTGGCACAGTTGATCCAGTTCGGCCCGCTCATCTGGTGTGATCGCGCCCGCGTTGGCCTTCAGGTTCAGGAAGGCCACGCGCCTTTGGTGGTCGCTTGCGTTCATTGGTCGGAATCTCCAGGGGGAAGCGCGCGGCGCGCGTCTTCAATCTTGGTGAGAAGTCGGAACAGTTCGGCTTGCTCGCCCGGCTCCAGCGCCGCTACGGAGTCCATATCTACAACGTACCCGCCGGGTGCGTTGCCCAATGACAGGTGGGCGTGCGCGTGATTCACCTGTCCGGCCACGTCCAGTTTGCGGCGCTCCGCGTAGGTGTCGGGATCGTGCGCGGCCAACAGTTTCAACAGCGCGTGAAGTTTGTTGCGCCGATCAATCCGCGTGCGCTTCAGTCGGCCCTTATCGTCGAAGTCCTGGGTAACGTCGCCCGGCCCAAGGGCTATCTGTTCCACCTCATCTTGGAGATTCTCCAAGAGCCGGTCCCGCCGTTCCTGGGCCGCGTTATCCAAGAGCGCGGCCAAGTCCGAACGCTTGGCGAGGAACTCATTCAACGTGGCGCGGCGCGAGGGGCGTTCGCACACTCCGCCCAGGCCGCCACGGTCGATGACGGTTTCGCCCTGTGCGAAGACCGTATAGACGGCGGGCCAACCGCCACGGCGCGCGGCCTCCAACAGTCGATCGAACATGCTGGAACTGACCGGGCATCCGCGCGAAGGCATGGGCGGGAGGCCGTTCGGATCAAGGGGTGTGGGTGGTTTCGTACTCATGGCTATTGGTTTGCGACTACTAACAAGTTGCGATGATCGAAATGGTGCCCGGCGCTGGGGTGGAGGGGTACCTAGGTCCGAGAATCTGCGATTTCTCGGACCACCCCCTCATAACCACTGCAGACCTCCCAGACCTCCCATCTTCACAGGTGGTGGTCCGAGAACGATGGTCGGTGGTCGGAGCCGGGAAGTAACAGGCGGAAGGGATACGCCCCTGGGGCCACGGGAAGGCGGTTCCTAGCGGACCAAGGGGCGTTGGCAAGGATTCGGCGGCCCTTGGCAAGGGTGGTCTAGGGTGCGATAACCAAGGGTCACGGGCGCGCGAGGGGTTATCGGATGCGGCGCGGCTTGCGCGGCATGGACGCCCAAGCCGGGGCGGAGCCGTCCATCCCCTGTCCATCCTCCGTCCATGCCCAGGGGTGGACGCGGATTCGGCCTTCCTGAAGTCCCAGAGGCCATTTCTACTACTGTCCACCCTGTCCACCCCTATTTCATCAAAGGAATAGACAGGTAGGGGTATAGCACAGGCCGCTAGCCCCTCTGGGGAAGTGGGGTGGTCCAGGACGGACAGGGTGGACAGGGGGTCGAAATCGGCGTTCCTGAAGCCCCAGGGGCGATTTCCCGTCCACCCCTGGGCGTCCAGCCCTGGGCGGAGGCATGGACGGCTAGAAGGCATCGGACACCCCCTCCCAACGCCCTTCCACACAGTTCAGGACCACGGGCCGTTCCCGCTCGCCAGCGTTGCCTTTGACGTAGCAACACTCCCGCCGTCCATCATCGAACCGCCGACGGCTCCGCTCCCAGCCCAGCATCCGCATGGCCTCCCCCAGGCGGTTCATATCTTCCTGCGTCCGCGTGCCGACGTCGGCCTTGCCGACGATCGACCAAGCGTCCTGGGCGCGGAGTTTGCCCACCAAGCCCGCCAGAGCCGGTTCCAGGGCTTCCATGAACGGGTCTTCCTGTCGGCGGGCGTCCTGGGCCTCCGCCGCGTGCGGGTAGAGGGACGGGTCCAGGCGGATCGACACTCCGTCGGCCTCCAGGCGGGCGGCCTCTGCCCAGAGTTGATCGCGCACCTTGGCAAGCCCGGCCACGTCCAGCGCCCCGCATCGGATCGGCCAGTACCGCCGGTTCCCTGTGGTGTCCTTCAGGTACCGTTCACTGTTCGTGGTCCCGAAGATGACACACTGGCGCGCCAGTTCTACAGGCTCCCGCCCGTAGGCCATGCGCGCCCGGTCCACTTGACGTGATAGCGCCGACTTCAGCGCGTCGGCCTCCGCCTTCCTCATGCCCTTCAGTTCGCCCGCCTCAACGATCCACTTCCCCTTCACGGCTTCAATGAACCGCTTGGCGTCCCCGTCCAACGGAAGATCATCGGTGAACCACGATTCATCGGGGCAAAGCGTGCGGAGAAGCGAAGACTTCCCGCCGCCCTGTGGTCCCTCCAGGACCGGCATTTCATCGAACTTGCACCCTGGGGACAGGATGCGGCGCACGGCGGCCACCAAGGGCAAGCGGGACACGGCGCGGACGTAGGGCGTATCTTCAGCGCCCGCGTAGTCGATCAACCACGTTTCAACGCGGGGCGTTCCATCCCAGGTGTCGGCGACTTCCTCCAGGTACGAACGCACGGGATGCCGACGGTTGGAAATGGCGTAGTCGGACACAACGTCATGGAAGAACTCTTTCCCGGTTCGGAGCCGGTGGACTTCCTGGGCGTTGATCCACAAGCGGACTACGGCGCGGTCGTCAAGGTGTGGTCCGAACCCCGTCAAGCCTTCAATGAACTTCCGATCGGCGAACTCATCCCACCAGAGGCGCACGTCCTGTTTGCGGATGGACACGCGGATATTGTGGGGCGACGGGAACGGGTTCCCCTTGTCGTCACACTGGAAATCGGCGGCCTCTTCATCAACGGCGGCGCGGGCGCGTTCCACCTGACGCGCGGCGTAGCGCGCGGCCCCGTTCCCCTTCTCCCGCACACTCTCCGCTATGCGGAACTCCGGGTGCTGGAGTACGCCCAGGATCGTTGCATCGTCCAGGCCGGCGCGGACAAGTTCGCACGCGACGTAGAAGACCGCTTCGGATCGGGAAGGGAAGTGGTTCGGTTCGTCGGGGTTGCACCCGTTGACGATCAACACTTTGAGCCTGTCCGAAACCCGCTCGCCCAGGTCGTCAACGTGCGCGATGCTGCGCGCGCTGGCCGCGTCCACCTTGGGCGTCGGGGCCTGTCCGTCCACCTGGGCCTTCGGGAAAGCGGACAACGGATAGACCCGATCGGCGTGCCACTCAACCACGGCGGCCAGAGCGGGAACGCGGCCCTTCTTCACCTTGCCAGCGTCGGGAAGGTTGACGGTGAACGGAAGACGCATGATGCGCGAAACGTCATGGCAAGTATCCCCGCCCAACGCCCGCTCTATCGCAAGGTTGTAGAGCGCCGCGTCTTCAGCGCGGGCCAAGTCCCCGTCAATGATGATCGGTTCCGACAGCGCCCAGTACGCTGCGAACCCGCCGCCGGTGGACACGATGACCGACGGGGCGGGAAGCCCCGTCGGATCGCGCAGTAGTTCCAGGATTCGGGATCGCTCCGCCTCCAGGTCTTCACCCTTGCGGGGGTCTACGTCAACGTGCAACCAATGCACGGCGCGGACTTCCGCCCGGCTCATCTTCTCCGTTGGCGTACCGATCGGTTCGGCGACGGAGAAGTAGAGATTGGCGGGCATCTTCGCGCACGCTTCCGCCCAAGTGAGGAAGTCGGCGCGCTGGTTCGGCCCGAAGGTGGCCGTAGGAATCTGGCGCTTGTCCAGCGTGATTCCCGTTATGGTGCGGGGCCGCCTGGGGTGGAAACGATCAAGGAACGCCCAGGCATGGGAGTAGTTGGCGTGGCATCCGGGGTCCATGTTTAGCGGCCTTCCCCAGTGCGGCGGGCCGCCATGAACTTGTCCAGGTCGGTGCGCTTGTAGCGGACAGCGCCGCCACGGGAGCCGGACACCTTGGAGTAGTTGGGGCCGCCGCCGTCACTTCGGGCCTTGGCCAACCAATCCTGACTCATGCCCAGGTAGACCGACGCTTGCGCGCTGTCCAGGTATTCAGGGGTGACGATGCCCCGGCGCTGGATTTCGGCGAGAACGATCGACGCGACTTCACGCGCGAACTCGGCGGGGAGCGCCCCGCCGGATGATGCAATAGACATGACGGACGCTCCCAGGGGGCGCGGGCCGTCAACGAATCGGGGCCGTCGTTACGCTGGACGGTGGAACCCTGAACGGACGAACGCGCCGGGTTGGGGCAGTTCGCGGTTCCTCATTCATCATTCAGGGCTTCAGAATCCGCAGTCCGTCATTCGCAGTTCATCATTCAGACCCCGGCCCGGTTTCCGCCTGAAGGCGGGTGACGGCTCATCTTGGGGGCCACAAGTATTCTACGCACCCCGGAAACCCTCGCCAAGGAAAGAGGGTTCCCGGCCTCTGGGGGTCCGGTTGTGCGGGATGATCCTTGCCAGAATCCTTGCCAAGGTGGAGAAGCGTTGGAAAGTGGCCGATTTCCCGTGTATTCTGTGCGTATCCCTACGGCCTTCTAAATCGCAGGTCGGAGGTTCGAGTCCTCCCCGGGACGTTGCGGCCGGACGCGAGCGCCGGGCGGCGAGCGTGAAGACGGCGCGTCTGCGGATCGCGACGAGCCTTGCGCCTCGACTGTCCGCAACGTCGTGGCGGCATCGCGCATGCCGGACCCTCAGCGTGCAGCGGTCGTACCCGGTTCGTATCACTCCACCGCGCTGGCAGCACGACGGGCTTCGTCGAGCATGGAGAGATAGTGCTCGGGTGCGCTCTCGAACTGCGCCCGGCAGTCCTCGCAGCAGACCCGCACCAGGCGGTTGCGGTAGATGATGTTGATCGATACGTCCTTCCTGTCGAGCGTCATCGGTGCGCCGGTCACGATGCACTTATCCGTGGGGTAGTCGGGAAGTTGTGCAGCGGTCAGTTCGGCGTCGATCTTTGCGAACAGTTCGGCCTTCGCGGACTCGAACCGGTCGGGGCAGTCCTCGCAGCAGAACCGCACCTCGCGTCCGTCGATCTCACACACGACCGCATTTTCCCCCAGCGTCCGTCCGGAGACCGGGCAACGCTTGAGCGGGTACGGGTCGCTCGCGCGCTCGTGCGTTGGCGCACTCGAGCATGAAGCCGCGAGTGGAAGCACGAGCATGAGAACGGAGAGCGTGATGCGCGCGTGGTCGATCGTGGCCATGGCAGTTCTCCCGGAAAGGGTGATGGGAACGATCGTAAAACCAAGCCGCGCCATTCCGGCGCGCGACGAGCCGCACAACGGAAGAAACAGGGCAGATCGCGGAAACTGTGGCCCACGGTGGCTAGCGATCGCCCGCCGCGTTCGTGCCTGGCCCTCAGGAAGCGGCCTCGGACTCGTCCGCACGCAGCGAGCGGATGATCGAACCGGACAGGGCGCCGTCAACCGTTCGTGTCAGGTCGAGTTCGAGAGCCTGCCCGGTCCTGATGCTGAACGGCTCGTCCTCGCCGCAACCCGCCAGGATCTCTGCCAGGGACTCCAGTTGCGGATTGTGCCCGACAACGGCCAGCGAGCGTGCGTCGGCATGAGCCTTGATGAGTTGCAGCACGTCGTCGGCAGGCCGACCCGTTTCGAGCGCGGGTTCGACCAGCAGAGGACAGGTGAGACAATCCTGGATGATGCGTGCTGTCTCGACGGCGCGCAGCAAGCCCGACGACAGGATCAGCACGGGTGGGGCGTCGGATTCCCGCATCCGCTCTCCGAGCCATCGGGCCTGCATTCGGCCCCGGTCGCGGAGGAGGCGGTGCTCGTCGCTGCACGTGGGCGAATCCTGCTCGGCCTTGCCGTGGCGGATGATCCAGAGTCTCATGGCCGGCTCTCGCTACGGGGTGCGCATGCGGGGCTGGGCGGCCCAGTGGAGTTTCTCGATCACGGTCGCCCAGAAGCTGCCGTCCGGATTGCGGACGAAGCGCACGCCGCGCCCGTTGCGGGCGAGGATGACACGCTCGCCCGCAGCCAGCGAAGTCTGCACTTGGCCGTCGAGGACGAGCGTGGTGCCGTTGCCTCTGGCGTCGTAGTTCACGCGCAACGCGGCGATCTCGACGCATGCCGAGTCGGGCACGACGATGGGACGGAAGGAGAGCGTGTGGGCGGCGATTGGCGTGATGGCGAACGCGCCGACCCCCGGCGCGACGATCGGCCCGCCCGCCGAGACGTTGTACGCAGTCGAGCCGGTGGGCGTGGAGACGATGAGGCCGTCGCCCGAGACGATCGGGCCGGGCCGCCCGTCGATGCTGAGGGCCAGCTCGATCATGCGGTAGGGCGGGCCGGCGGTGATGGCGCACTCGTTGAGCGCAAGCCCTTCGAAGCGGGTCGAGCCATCGGGGGCACGCACCGAGGCGTGGAGGAGGGCCAGTTCGTGCAGGCGCAGCGGGGCGTCGCCGAAGAGCGACGCGGCGTGTGAAGCGAGGGAGGCGAGATCAAACTCGGCCATGAAGCCGAGGCGGCCGAGGTTCACGCCGAGGAGGGGAACGCCATGCATCACAGTGCGTCGAGCCATCGAGAGCAAGGTGCCGTCGCCGCCGAGGACGACGAGCAGGTCCGCGCCCCTGCCGTCGAGCGACGTGGCGTGGTCGTTGGCATCCGCCACGCCCACGAGTCGGCCGAATCGCTCGATGAGCGGGCGCACCTGCGTTGCCGCCCGTGTCGATTCGGCGTCGTCGTGCCTGTAGGCGAGCAGCGCGGCGCGGGGCATGAGAGAGTCTAGCGGATGGGCGGCTCGACCGGCGCGGGAGGCGTCGCTTCGATCGTCGTACCGGGGAGGCGTGTGCCGGCCGCGGCACGGACGGCACGGGCGATGCCCGCGGCGTCGATGCCTGCTTCGGCGAGCTGCCGCGACCGCGAGTCCTGATGGATCCACAGGTCCGGGATGCCGAGACGAGTGACGCTCGAAGCATCCAGCCCGAGCGCCTGCGCGGCTTCGAGAACGGCCGCGCCGAACCCGCCGATGATCGAGTGATCCTCTGCGGTGACCACGGGAACGCCCGCGGTGAGGAGTTCGGTTACAAGCTCGGCGTCAATCGGCTTGGCGAACCGCGCATCCCAGACGCCCACGCGGTACTCGCCGGAGAGCGAATCGGCGACTTCGAGTGCAGCGATGGCGGGCGTGCCGAAGGCGAGCACGGCGGCGTCGAGTTCGGAGACAGGGCAGGGAGGCGTCAGGCGACGCGCGCGACCGAGTTCGAAGGGCGGGCACGGCTCCGAAGCCAACCGCATGGACACGGTGTCGCGAGGGTAACGTACCGAGGACAGGCCGGCGTCGTAGCTCCGCATGAACTCGAGCGCGGCGAGCAGGCTCGGTTCATCGATGGCGGCCGTGATCGCGGCATCGGGCAGCACGCGCAGCAACGCGATGTCGCAGAAGCCGTGGTGCACCGCGCCATCGCCGCCGACGAGTCCGGCGCGGTCGAGGCACAACCGCACCGGCAGCCCCTGCAGCGCGACCTCCTGGAATGCCTGGTCGAACGCACGCTGGAGGAAGGTACAATAAACGGCGAAGAACGGCCGTCGGCCGGTGCGGGCGAGGCCGGCCATCATGTCCATCGCGTGGCTCTCGCAGATGCCCGTGTCCCACGCACGATCCGGGAAGCGTTCGAGGACGGGTGTGAGGCCGGTGCCGTCAGGCATCGCGGCGGTGCAGGCGACCGCGAGCGGATCACGCTCCATGATGTCAAGCATCGCCTCCCCGAAGGCCCGGGTGAACGATCGGCCGTCGGAGCGTAGTTCGACGCGGCACCCCTCCGAGAGGAGTTCGTCGTCCTCGGCCGTGTGGAACGCTGGGGGGGAGTGGAACCGTACGGAGTCCTTCTCGCAGAAGTCGTAGCCCTTGCCCTTGACGGTCTTGACGTGCAGGACCATCGGTCGGTCGAACTCGCGGGCCTCGGAGAGAAACTCGATGAGCGTGGGCAGGTCGTGCCCGTCGATGGGGCCGACGGTGACGAGGCCGAAGTGCTCGAACCAGCTCCCTTCGGAGATCATGGCCTTGGTGGCCTCGCCCATGCGGTGGTAGGCCTCTTCGAGGAGCGAGCCGCCGGGGATGTGGCGGAGGATGTCGCGAGCGCCCTTCTTGAAATCTGCGTAGATGTGGCTGAGGCGCAGGCGGTCGAAGTACTGCGAGAGTGCGCCCTGCGGCTTGCTGATCGACATGCCGTTGTCGTTGAGGACGACGAGGAACTGGCGCTTGAGCGTGCCGGCGTTGTTCAGGCCTTCCATGGCGACGCCGTTGACGATGGAGGCGTCGCCGATCAGCGTGACGACGCGCCGGCCGTCGGGGTTGGCACGCGGGTCGTAGGCCTCGCCGTTGAGCGTGTCGCCACGGGCCATGCCGATCGCGGTGGAGATGCCCGTGCCCGCGTGCCCGACGGCGAAGAGGTCGTAGGGCGATTCGCTCGGCGCCGGGAAGCCCGCCATGCCGGCGCGGGTGCGCAGACCCTGGAGCATGTGCTGCCTGCCGGTGAGCAGCTTGTGGGGGTAGCACTGATGACCGACGTCGAAGAGCAGCCGGTCATGGGCGAAGTCGAAGACCGCGTGCAGAGCGATCGTGAGCTCGACAACGCCGAGGTTCGGGGCGAGGTGGCCGCCGGAGTGCGCGACCTGCCGGACGATGGCCTCTCTGATCTCCGCCGCGAGTGTCTCCAGGTGTTCGACGCCCATCCCCTTGAGCTGGGCAGGGCTTTGGATGGTTTCGAGGATGGACATTCGGGTTCCTGGTGCCGGGCGGCCGGCTTTCAATAGATTCTGAAATCAGTGTAGTCCATTGTCACGCTGGGGTCGGCCCGGATTCTTCGGTGCCGGTCGTTCCCGCGTTCGCGTGAGCCTCTATTTCGTCCGAACAGCGATGTAGTCCGCCAGTTCTCGGAGCGCGGCCGCCCCGGGGCCGAGTGGGTTGAGAGCGAGGACGGCGCGAGCATGGAGTTCGGAGGCCGCTCGGCGTGACGCCTCGATGCCGAGCAACCCGGGATAGGTGAGTTTCCCGCCGGCGGCGTCCTTGCCGGTTCGCTTGCCGGTCTGTTCGTGCGTCTGCTCGACGTCGAGCAGGTCGTCGATGATCTGAAAGAGCAGGCCGATGGCCTCGGCGTAGTCCGTCAGTGCGGCAAGAGGGTCGGGGCACTCCGGTTGCCCCCCCGGCTCGCGCAGGCCCACGATCGCGCCCATGCGAACCGCGGCTCGGATGAGCGCGCCCGTCTTCTTGGCGTGGATGCGTTCGAGCGTCGCGTGCGTCGGAGCGAGTTCGTCGTGCCCGAGCGTGTCGAGCGTCTGGCCGACGATCATCGCCGAGGTCGCCTGCGCGAGTTCCGTGGCGAGCGACGAGGAGAGCGCGGTATCGGAGACACGGGCGACGGTCGCGAAGGCGAGCGCGAGCATGGCGTCGCCGGCGAGCAGTGCAACGGCCTCGCCCGCGTGCCGATGCAGCGTGGGCCGACCGCGGCGCAGATCGTCGTCGTCCATGCACGGCAGGTCGTCGTGGACGAGGCTGAAGGCGTGGACCAGTTCTACAGCGGCGCAGACCGGCAGGGCAGGCTCGCCTCGGCCGCAGACGGTTCGACAGGCGTGCCACGCCAGCAGCGGTCGCAGCCGCTTTCCGCCGTCGAGAGCCGCGTAGCGAACCGCCGCGTCCAGGACGCCCGGGTAACCGGCCCGTTCGATGCTCGAAGCGAGTTCACGTTCGATCGCTTCGAGCGGCGCGACCGTGCGGTGGGACAGACCGCTCGCCCCGGAGACGGCGGCGTTCGGCGCGGCAGGAACAGAGCTCGGGCAACGTGGGCACACGGGGCGTGAGTATAGAGGGCGAACGCCGGCGCCCGTTCCGTCTCGCTACGATCCGGGCCTATGCCGGGCTGGGTGCAGTTGCTGGTCGAGATCTTCCGCACCGGCGGGTGGGTCATGTACCCGCTGCTGGCGTTGAGCCTGCTGGCGGGCGCGCTGTGCTTCGAGCGGGCCGCCTTCTGGATGAGCACACACAGCCGGGGTCGGGTGCGGCGGTTGGCGAAGATCACGTCAAGGCTGCGGAAGGGCGACGTTGCCGCGGCCACTGCGCTCGCGGACTCGGACGCGTCGGTCTACGGGCGTCTCGCGGCATCGCTGCTTGGTTCGGGCGAGGCGTCGCGCGAGGCTCTGGAAGCGCTCGCCGCCGAGCAGATCGAGGCGATACGTCCCGCCCTCGAACGGTTCGCCGTACCGCTCTCGACGATCATCACCGCAGCACCGATGCTCGGCATCCTCGGCACGGTGACGGGCATCATCCGCAGTTTCCGGCTGCTCGGCGGGGCGGAGGTCGTCACGGACCCCGCGCTGGTGGCGGGAGGCATCGGGGAAGCGCTGTACACGACCGCGTTCGGGCTGGTTGTGGCGTTGGCGACGCTCTTCCCGTTCGTGGTCTTCCGGTCCCAGGCGGACCGTGCGCTCGGGAGGTTGGAGGCGTTGGCCGGCGTCATCGTCGCATGCCGCGCCGCCGACGCGGCGGGTGACGCTCGGGTTCAGGACCGGGATTCGGCTGCCCTGAGGAGTTCCCAGATTTCCTGAGCGCTCGCCGCGTTGTACATCCGTTCGCGGAAGTCTTCCATCGTCATCAGGCGGCTGATGCGGGCGAGAGCCTGGATGTGGTCGCTCGTCCGGTCGGCGGGGCTGGCCAGGAGGACGACGAGGCGCACGGGCTGATTGTCGATGGCCTCGAAGTCGAGCGGCTGGGCTGGTCGTCCGAGCGCCATGGCGAGCGCGGGCATGCCCGGGCACTTGCCGTGTGGGATGGCCAAGCCGTGCCCGATGCCCGTCGTGCGGGTCTGCTCGCGGGTCCAGACAGCTTCCTTGAGCGTGGCCGGGTTCTCGACCTTGCCCGCGACCGCGAGCAGGTCCACCAGTTCATCGATCACCCCGCGTTTGTCGGCCGCGTGCAGCGGCGCGCGAATGCACTCGGGGGTGAGGATGTCCAGCAAGTTCATCGGCCTCACCTCGGCGGAGCGAAAGGACCGGACCCGGCGCACTCGGTCGGCGTTCCGTCGCCGCACGCGAGGCCCCCGGAGGGGTGGCGGACAGTGTAGCCCCCACGCCCGAGGCCCGCCCTCATTTTCGGCGTGTCATCGTGCCAGAAGCGAAGCGAACGAGCCGTCGCGGTACGAGTTGTGAGATTCTCCCGGCAGGCCGGTCGGCGCGGCCAGGCCGCCGCGTGCGGGTGAGAATCGGTGCCACCTGCCCGCCCACTCGACCATCTCCTCGTTCTCCTCCGGCTCGAGGCTGCACGTCGAGTAAAGGATGCGACCGCGCGGAGAGAGCAACGGGATCGAGTCAGCGATGATCTGCCGCTGGGTGCCCGTCAGCCGTTCGAGCTGGCGTTCTCCGAGGCGGTAGCGAGCCTCGGCCCGCCTGGCGAGGACGCCGCTGTTGCTGCACGGCACGTCGAGGAGCACGAGGTCGGTTCGCCCGTCGCAACGCTGCCGCAGGAGGGAAGGGTCGATGACCTCCACGCCGGGATGCCGGGCGAAGGTCTCGGCCAGCACGGCGCGCCGCGAGTCGTCCACGTCCGTCGCCACGATCCGGGCGCTCGGGAACAACGCGGCCAGTTGGCGGGTCTTCGTGCCCTGCCCGGCGCAGACGTCGGCGATAAGCGAAGGTCGCTCGTTCGCCGCCGCGCCGACGGAGAGCGCGGAGCCGGCGTCCTGCACCCAGACGTCGGAGCGACTCCGCAGCAGCGCAACGAGCGCGGCGCGGGGACCGGTCCACACGAGGTGACCCGACGCATCGTGCGGCTCCACCGGCGTGTCCGCCGGCAACGGCGACGCGGCGTGGGCGACGTTCAGCACCGTGGGCGGCGGCACGAGCGTGTGCAACGCCTGGTACCGCGACCAGTCATGGCCGTGCCTCTTCACCCAGCGGCGGACGTGCCATTCGGGCAGGCTTGTCGCCACGCCCAGGCGCGCGACGGGGTCGTCGGGGAGCGCCGGCCCGGCCAAGGCGAGCGCACGGCCGTCGGAGAGCGGCAACTCGTCCCGGGCGAGCGTCGCCCGCTCGCGCAGCGCCCGCTCGCCCGACCCGTCCGGCGCGCGCAACTTCGCGAGCGCACGCAGGACGGCGTTCACCATCCCGCCAGCCCCCGGCCGCACGTGCCGCTTCGCCCACTCGACCGTCTCGTCGATGGCGGCGTGCGTGGGCACGCGGTCGAGCAGGAGCAGCTGGGCCGCACCGACGAGCAGCGCGGCCTGCACCTTCGGCTCGACCTTCCACCACGGGCGCGACAGGCATCGTTCCAGCAGATAGCGGAGCGTGAGCCAGCGGCGCACGCAGGCGTCCGCGATGGCGTGCGCGAAGGCCGCATCGCGCGCATCAAGCCCCGACTCGGGGAGTTCGGCGGGTTCGAGGTTCGGGAAGCGGCGCGCGTGGTGGGCGACCAGGCGCGTGGCCGCGTCCCTGGCGTCCGCCGCCTGGGCGCTTGCCCCGGGCGAGCGCGTCTCGAACGATCCACCGTGGCCGATCACGGGGCGAGTCTAGGTGAGGGTGGTGGGGGGGAAGCCGGCACGCGGAGCGACAAGCGCCGTCGCCGGCTGCTCTTCGGCATGGGCGTGCGGCGGAAGTTGATCGTGCTGCACACGTGCTTCTCGCTCGCCCTGACGGCGATGCTGCTGCTCGCGTTGCGGCCCGCGCTCGCGAAGGTCGTCCGCGAGGCCGAGGCCGATCACGCCGCGCTCGCGTTGCGCCTCGTCGCGGCCGAGGCGCGGGCGGGCGGTTCGTCGGCGGACCTGGCCGCGCTTGCGTCGAGCGCGTCGGCCCGCGAGCGCGGTCTTGAAATGCGTGCCGGCAGCGCGGAGGAACTCGGGCTTGACCCGGGCCTCGCCGCGCTCGCGCGGTCGAGACCGTGGACCCCGACCGGAGCGCCGGCGGACGACGAGAGCCAGGTCGCGGCGCTCTTCGTCGCGTGGGAGGAGGGCGAGGGCGTGTTCGTCACCGCGCGGGCGCGGATCGAGGCGGCGCGGTCGGCCGTGCTCAGGCTGTACGGCCTGGTCGCGCTCGCGCTGCTGTCGTTCTACGGGCTGATCGCGGCGGCGTTCGAGGTCTTCGTGCTGCCGCGGCAGGTCTACTCGCCGATCCGCCGCATTCTCGCCGCGGACGAGGCCGTGCAGGCCGGGCGTGCCTCGGAGGAGATCATCCCCGAATCCGCGATCCCGGCCGACGAACTCGGGGACATCATGCGGTCGCGGAACCGGTCGATCGTGTCGCTGCGCCGGCACGAGGCCGCGCTCGCCGATGCGCTCTCTCGGCTGGAGGAAGTCGCGACCGATCTGCGGCGCAAGAACCACCTGCTGGAAACGGCCCGCCGGAACCTCGCGGACGCGGACCGGCTGGCGAGCCTGGGGATGATGTCGGCGGGCATCGCGCACGAGCTGAACACGCCGCTGGCGGTGCTCAAGGGACTCGTGGAGAAGCTGGCCGCCGAGCCGACGCACCGCGTCGACGCCGCTGAGGCGGAGCTCATGCTCCGGGTGGTGCGGCGGCTCGAACGCCTGAGCGAGAGCCTGCTGGACTTCGCGCGCGCCCGACCGCCGGAGACCGCGCGTGTTCGCCTGCGGCCGCTCGTCGAGGAGGCCTTGACGCTCGTCCGACTCGACCGAGGCTCGGCGGACGTCGAGATGGTGGATCGCGTGCCCGATGCGATGGAACTCGACTGCGACGGCGATCGGCTCGTGCAGGTGCTGGTGAACCTCGTGCGGAACGCGGTCGATGCCGCCCGGCGCGGGGCGGGCCGGTCGCAGTCCAACGGCCGTCCCGCGGTCGAAGTCGAAGCAACATTGTCCCGCCGGGACGGGGGCGACTGGATCGCCCTCACCGTGACGGACAACGGCCCAGGCATCGAGCCGGCGGTCCTCTCGCGGATGTTCGAGCCGTTCGTGAGCACGACGCTGGACGCCCGCGGCACCGGGCTGGGGCTGGCGGTGGCCGAGGGCATCGTGCGGGAGCACGGCGGCGTTATGCTGGCCCGCAACCGTCCCGGCAGGTCCGGGGCGGTGTTCGAGGTCGTGCTCCCCGCGCCCGCGGCGGACACGGCCGGCAGAAGCGAGGAGGCGAAGAACGTTCCGTGACGCCCGCTGAAAGCGAACCCGTGCCGCACCGGCTGTCGATCGTCGCGCTCGACGACGACGACGACTTCCGCGAGTACGTCCGCCGCGTGCTCGAGGAGGAGGGGCACGAGGTGCGGGCGGTGGCGACGCCGGCGGCGTTCTACGCCGAGTGCGAGCGGGCGTTGCCGGACGTGGTCCTGCTGGACATCAAGATGGGGCCGCACAGCGGCGAGGAGGTGCTGGCCGAGATCCGCCGGCGGTGGTCGCGGCTGTGCGTGATCGTGGTCACGGGCTACCCGTCGCTGGACAGCATGCGGCAGACGTTCCGGCAGGACGTCTTCGACTATCTCGCCAAGCCGTTCTCGGTGGAGGAGCTGCGCCGGACGCTCGCGCAGGCGGCGGCGGCGTTCCATCTCGGCGAGCGGCCGCAGGACCGGCTGCGCCAGGAGCTCGGGCGGCACATCCGGCTGGCGCGGACGGAGCGCGGCTGGACGCTCAAGGAGCTCTCCGACGAGTCCGGCGTGAGCGTGAGCCAGCTGAGCTCGATCGAGCGCGGCGCGCACCTGCCGAGCCTCGAATCGCTGGTCGCCGTGGCCATTGCGCTGGGCCGCCAGCCTTCGGAGTGGCTCCGGGCCGCGGGGTTCTGACGGCGACGCGCCGGCGTTGACTTGCCGCCCGCCGGTCGCTTGAGTCCGTCCTTGAGCCGTCGCGCCGAGAGCCTGCCCGCCGTCGCGCCCGAGGTGTCGGGGGTGCTCTTCACGGCCTTCGAGCCGAGCGGGGACGATCACGCCGCGGCGGTCGTGCGCGAGCTCCGCTCGCGGCACCCGACGCTCCCGATCTACGCCTGGGGCGGGCCGAAGATGGCGGCCGCGGGGGCGACGCTCGTCGAGCGCACGGGCGAGGACGCGGTGATGGGCGTGCCGGGGCTGGCGAAGGTGCGCGAGCACCAGCGGATCAACCGGCGGGTGCGGGCGTGGCTCGAGAGGCACCCGGAGGTGCGGCTGCTCGTGCCGGTGGACTCGCCCGCGGCGAACTTCCCGATCTGCCGGATCGCGCGGTCGATGGGGCTGCGCATCGTGCACCTGGTCGCGCCGCAGGTCTGGGCGTGGGGGGGGTGGCGCATCCACAAGCTGCGCCGGCTGACCGATCTGCTGCTCTGCCTGCTCCCCTTCGAGCAGGCGTGGTTCGGCGAGCGGGGGATCCCGGCGCGGTTCATCGGGCACCCGCTCTTCGACCGGCCGCTGGACCGGGCCGCGCTCGACGAGGCCGCGGCGGGACTGCCCGAAGGATCGCCCCGCATCGCCCTGATGCCCGGCTCGCGGCCCGCCGAGATCACGAAGAACTTCCCGCTGCTGCTGGAGGCGTTCCGGGCGATCGGCCGGGCGCACGAGGGGGCGGTCGGCGTGGTCGCGGCGACGACGCCGGCCGTCGAGCAGCGGCTGCGGGCGATCGCGGCGGGCCACGGCGGCTGGCCCGGGTCGCTCAGCGTGGTGGCGGGGCGGGCCGACGCGGTCATCCACTGGTGCGAGCTGGCGCTGGTCGTGAGCGGCACGGTCACGCTCCAGATCGCCCGCCAGCAGCGGCCGATGGTCATCGTCTACCGCTCGAACCCGCTGGTGTACGTGCTGCTGGCGCGGTGGGTGCTCTCGACCGAGTTCTTCACGCTCCCCAACCTGATCGCGGGGCGGGAGATCGTGCCGGAGCTGGTGCCGCACTTCGGCGGCCCGGAGCCGATCGCCGAGCACGCCCTGCGGCTGCTCGCGGACCCGTCGCTCGCGGCCCGGCAGCGGGCGGAGATGGCGCGGATCGCGGAGAAGTTCGCGGGCCGGCACGCGGCCCGCAGCGCGGCCGACGCCGTCGAGCAGTCGCTCGGGCTGGTGAGCGTCGCGGCCGAGACGGTCTGACCCGCGGGTTCTGCCTTCGGTCCCTGCGTTCCGGCCGCTGCGCCCCGGGGATCCGTCGCTGGACCCCGGGGATCCATCGCTGATCCCCGGGGATCGTCGGATGAACCCCGCGTCGCGCGATCAGTCCGGCCCGGGTCGCACGGGCAGGAGCGCGACGGTGCACCGCGCGTTGCCGATGCGGTCGGTCAGGCCGAAGCCGTCGAGGATCGGCGCGCCGACGGGCAGGTCGCGGTCGAGGGCCTTGTGCGCGAGGGCGTGCAGGTCGTGCTCGGCCGTCGCAGCGTCGGCGGTGAAGAGAATGATGAGCACGCCCGCGAGCCGGATGGCGCGTTCGGCGGCGAGCTTGCGGGCGTCGGCGAGCGGACCGCCGACCAGCTCGGCGGCGTAACGCCGGTTCGGCCCGGCGAACCCCTCGACGTAGGTGAACTGTCCGACGGCCTTCACTTCGAGCCACGCCGCGTCGGAGGGGGGGACGGCGCCCTGGGGCATGCGCTCAACCGCGGCGGACGCCTCGAAGAGGGTGCCCGCGGCCCGGTCGCGCTCCCGCAGCTCGACCGTCTCGTCCATGAGGCGCAGCCCCGGGCGTTCGAGCACGACCAGGTCGCACCGCTTCCGCTCGGCGTGCCGTGCGAGGCGGGCCGGCTCGCCGGGGTAGGGCTGCTCGCGGAGCGCCTCGAAGCCGGCGTCCGCGAGGCCGGCGGCGAGGATGGGGTGGAAGGCGGTCTCGTCGAGGGCGTCGAGGCCGTGGACGGCCTGCTCGGCGTCGAGACGACGGGCCTCGGCCCGGAGGGCGGCTGTGCAGGCCTCGACCAGGGCCTCTGGACACCACATGCAGGATCGACGATACTCCCCGCTCGCCCGGGGCGGCGGGGGTCGCGCCCGGGACAGACACGGACGCCCTCGCGCGGCCCGCCGGACCAGGGCCGCATCGCGCCGGCGACCCACAGCACGGAGCCGACATGCAAGCCCTGACCGACTTCATCGACGTGATCAACGGCGTGCTCTGGCACGACTACGTCCTGTACATCGTGCTCGCCACGGGCGTGCTGTTCACAATCTGGTCCGGCTTCGGGCAGTACCGCGCGCTGACGCACGGCGTGCAGGTGATCCGCGGCAAGTACGACAACAAGGCCGACCCGGGCGCGATCAACCACTTCCAGGCGCTCTCGACCGCGCTCTCGGCGACGGTGGGGCTGGGCAACATCGGCGGCGTCGCGCTGGCCATCGCGCTGGGCGGGCCAGGCGCGGTCTTCTGGATGTGGATGGTGGGCATCTTCGGCATGGCGTTGAAGATGACCGAGGTCACGCTCGCCATGCTCTACCGCAACACCGACGACCCCGAGAACCCGCACGGCGGGCCGATGTGGGTGGCGCAGAAGGGCTTCGAGAAGTGGAGCCCCGCGCTCAAGCCGCTGGGCGCGATCGTCGGCGGCATCTTCTGCGTCACGCTCATCATCTCGGCGATCACCGGCGGCAACATGTTCCAGGCCTGGAACGTCGCCGAGATCACCAACAGCTACTTCCCGGCCGTGCCGAAGTTCGTGGTCGGCGTGATCCTCGCGATCCTCGTCGGCATGGTCATCATCGGGGGCATCAAGCGCATCGGCGCGGTGGCCGGGCGGCTGGTGCCGCTCATGTGCATCCTGTACCTGCTGGCGGCGGTGTACGTCCTCGTCGTGCACATCGGCGACATCCCGAACATGCTGAAACTCATCGTCGTCTCGGCCTTCACGCCCGCCGAGGCCGGCGGCGCGTTCCTCGGCGGCACCGCCGGGTACGCCTTCCTGTGGGGCATGAAGCGGGCGTTGTTCTCGTCCGAGTCGGGCCAGGGGTCGGCCCCCATCGCCCACTCCGCCGCCAAGACGAACGAGCCGGTCCGCGAGGGCGTCGTCTCGGGCCTCGAGCCGTTCATCGACACCATCGTCGTCTGCACCCTGACGACGCTCGTCATCCTGCTCAGCGGCGCGTGGAACCGCGAAGCGGAAGCGACCTTTGACTCGATGCCCGCCCTCGTGAACGCCCACGCACTGACCGTGCAGGAGGGAACCCGATCGCGGACCATCCACGGCGTGCTCATCGGTGAGAGCGAATCGGAAGTAGCCTTCCTCAACGGCGAGACCGGCCCGGGCGAACCCGCGTACAAGGTCTGGCCGCGTTCCGCCGTCGTCGCGCTCGGGACGGACCCGTCCCGGTGGGTGCCCCGGACCGAGGGCGTTCCGGAGAAGACGGCCGAGGCCAGGCGCATCAGCGGGGCGTGGCGTGCGGGCAACACGGTGTTCATGATCGTCCACGGCGACCACGACTCGCGCACCGGCCGCGATCTGCACCGCCTCCGAGGGTTGGTTCAGGACGTGAACGGCACGCTGCGCATCGCCTGGGCCCCGTACTCATCCCCCAACGAGCCGCGACTCGACAGCCCGGGTCTCTACAACGATTTCGTCGGTGCCGCCCTGACCGGACACGCCTTCGACCGCGTGATGCCGGGCCTGGGGATGTGGCTCGTCACCATCGCATGCTGGCTCTTCGCCGTCTCAACCATGATCTCCTGGGCCTACTACGGCGAGCAGGGGATCGTCTACCTCGTCGGCAACGGGGGCGTCATGCTCTACAAGGTGTGCTATTGCGCACTCATCATCATCTCGACGCTCGGCTTCATCCGCACGGACGCCCAGCTCGACTCGTGGACCGCGCTCGGCACGGGCGTCATGCTCTTCGCCAACATCCCGATCATGCTCATCTTCGGGTCGCAGGCGATGAAGGCCTACCACACGTACATCGGCAAGTTGAAGCGGGGCGAGTTCGTCGGTCACCCCTATCCGAAGCCGCTGGACGTGGTCGAGGGCAAGGACGTCAAGTGACGTGCAACCCGGCGCGCATCACGCCGCGCCGGCCAGCGTGCCGTCCGTCTCGCGGGCGATCTTCGAGATCGTCTCGCGGGCGGACTCGCGCGCCATCGCCGCCGACCGGCGCACGCACGCACGCCACGCCCACGGCAGCGGGAGGGCCGTCAGCGGCAGGTACCAGGCGTAGGTCAGCCACGGCATGCGCGTCGTCCATCCGCCGTAGGCCGGCCAGTACGTCGCCAGCAGCGAGTCCGTCAGCAGCACGCCCGGCCAGACCGTGACGGCGAGCACGACCGCGAAGACCGCCGGCATCGGCCACGGGCGCCGCAGGTCGAAGGTGATCCGCGTCGTGCCGTCCTGCCCGTCGGCAAACCGTCCCCTGAGGACGTGCGTGAACGGCGTGGCGAACGCCTCGGCCTCAAAGGCCGTGTCATCGACCGGCCGGTAGTCGGGCAGGCGGCCGCGCCGGGCGGCGGTCGAGAGCCGCGCAAGCGCATCGGCGGGCGCGAGAGGCGTGCGGACCTCGGGCAGCGGCGCAGCGGGCGTTGCGGGTCGGGGGTCGCTCACGCGATGGCTCTCTGGCCGAATCGTGGGGGAGTCATGCGGTGCCGGGCGGGAAGTGTATCGGCCGCGGGGCGAGTCCCAATAACGGCGATTGTGCGCCTGGCGGAGCATGCTGCGAGCCGGGCACACCGTTCGCCCGTAGAAATGGCGAGTGACGGACCCGCGTTTTCAGTCCCGATCCGGCGTGCCCGCGTTGCGAGTGGTCAACGCCGGGACGTTGCCGCGTCGGCGAACGGTGCGCACGGACGACGCTGCCCCGGACATCCGATGGGCGGACGCGGCCCACGCGGTCGAGGTCGAGAACCGCTCCGCGGCCGCGCTGACCGCGTCAGACGCCCGCTGGGCGATGGCGGTCCGAGTGGCGGCCTCGCTGGAGGGCGGTCGTGCCGCCGTCCTGCCGCCGGAGAAGCGCGACCGCCTCGTCGCGCTGGGCGTGAACCTCGGCCTGCGCCCGTTCGACACGAACCTCGTGATCGCCATCGTGCAGGACGCGGCCCGACTGGGCGAAGGGCTGCACGGCCCGAGCGTCGAGCCGCGGCTCCGGCTCGTGCGGCCGGCTCAGCGCGAGCGCACGCCCGCGCACCCGGTCGTGCTGCTCGTCATGGCGGCCGCGCTGGCCGTGGTAATGGTGCAGATCGCGCTGGCGTGGTTGACGGAGTGAAGGGTGAAGCCGTGTGAGGGTGAACCGCTCCCTCACGGTCGCGGCTCGTTTGTTCACTCGACGTTCAGACTCCGCAGGTACGCGGCCAGTTCCGCCCGGAGGCGTTCGCGCTCGTTCGTCGCCTGCGTGATCTCCGCGCCGATCTGTTCGAGGCGGGTTTCCTGGTCGGAGAGCCGCTTGACGTAGCGCGTGTAGAGGTCGCTCTGGCGGTCCACGGTCTGCATGTTCTGGCGGACGCGCTGCTGGTCGGTGTTGATCTCATTGCGCTCGTTCTGGAGCCGGGCGATCGTCCTCTCCGCCTCCTGGACGAGGGCCTGCCGCCGGGCGGCCTCCCGGAACGCCTCGACGACCTTCGCCGATGCACGCCCCGCCTGCTGGTGCGCCAGCAGCGTGGGCAGGTCGTAGGAGAGCAGCTCGAGCCGTTGGCTCTGCACGATCTGCTGCGTCACGGCCAGTTTCGCCGTGTCGTTGGCCTTGGCCGACACCTCAAAACGCAGCGTGTCCTGTGTGCGTTCCTTCGGCTCGGCGGTGTCCACGAGTTCCCAGCCCTCGAGTCGCGGGTGCTCGACGATGATGGTTCGCCCCTGCTCGCGATCCTTGTTCTCGAACGCGTACTCGACCGTCTGCTGCTGCTGGGTCGTCTGCTCGATCAGCCCGTCCACGATCCGGACCTTGCGCACCGAGGATGCACCCCGGTCGGTGGTCGTCGCGGCCACGTCCAGATCGACGGCGTAGGCGAGGAGGCGTTTGTCGCCCGCGGGGACGTGGCCGATCTGGGCGTCGCCCGCGTAGGCCGCGCCGTCGAAGACGGCGATCGGGCCTGGCATGAGTTGCAGGTCGCTGGTGTTCGTGATCTCGACGCCGCGCATGGGGCTGGAGAGGCCGTCGTTGCGGTTGAAGATGCTGACGCGTCGGGCGTCGATCAGGGCGGAGAGGATCGGCAGCATGGCGGACTGCTGGCGCGCGACCGTGACCGGCGTATCGAGGACGTACTGGAAAACCTCGCCCTCCTGCGCGGCGGTGGCACGCGAGCCGGCGACGTAGCGCCCGAGCATCTCCGCCGTGAACCCGGCCGAGAAGTCACCCGCCTCCTTGTCCATCGCGGCGGTGGGCGCTCCCGGCATGAGGAGACGCGCCGTGGCTCCTCGCCTCCTCTCGGTCGCGCTCTCCTCCTGTGCATCACGCATCGGGCTTTTGCCGACGCCGGCGGCGTATTCGCGCGGCGTGACCCCGGACGCGACGGGCACGGGCACCTCGGGGCGGTCGAGGTACAGCGGCTCGTAGAGGTCCATGCGGAAACTCACCGGCTGGCCGGCGACGAGCGCCAGCCGCACGTTCTGCCAGTCCTCATCCGTGGTGTTCTCGACGATGGCCCACCCCTGGAGCCGCGGCCCGGCATCGCCGCCCTCCTCGGGCAGCACCAGCCGGTACGAGGTCTTCCACACCGGCGTCTCCTGCACATAGGCGATGACCACGCGGCGCGACCCGCGACCTGTAAAGTCGATCGCCACCGACTTCGTCGTGTCCGCCCGGTGCTCGGCCAGCGCGGCGAGGGCCTTGTTCAGTTCGTCGGCGAGGGCTGCGTCGAGCACCTGGAACGAGCGCACCGAGTCGAGTTGCACGGTCCGCACACCCTGGGCCGTGAGCAGGTTCAGCGAGTGCTCGACCGTCGAACGGTTCGTCTGGGGATGCACGACGTTCCGCGCCTCGACGCCCAGCACGGCCCCGCGCTCTTCGCCTTCCGTCGTGCGCACGAGCACCTGGGCCCCTCGCAGTCGCGTGAGCAGGACGGCCCGGCTCGGGTCATCGGAGATGTCCACCGCGAACGCCCGCAGGCGGCGTTCCAGCGGCTCCTTCGAGGCGTAGGTCACACCGGCCACCGTGCCGCCGTCGAGGTCGAGCACGACCATCGACTTGAGGATGTCGTTCACCTGCTCGGTGCGGAAGCGGAGGCTGGCCTGCGCGTCACCCTCGACGACGCCCTGCCGAACGAACGAGCCGACCCCCGATCGGTAGAGCGTGATCTGGCTGATGGGCAGCGAGTCGGCCCCGTCGCCGATGGCGAGGGCGGCGTGCGGCGCGGCGAGCACCATCCCGGCGGCGAGCACGAGCGCGGCGGTCGAGTGTTTCACGGTTCGTCTCCTGGCTCGGGCGTGTGATCAGGCCCGGCGCAGCCTAGGTACCGCCGTGGGCTTGGAGCGGGTGCCGACTGGCGGGTGTGTTGCGCGGGCGTGACACGACCTGCCGTGCCGTATAGTGGCGCGGGAGGTCGCATGGCACGGCTGCCGGTGCTCGACGGGGGTTCTATTCACGCGGGCCTCGACGGGCTTGGACGCGAACTTGCAGCGGCGGTGGAGGGCGAGGTCCGGCTCGGCCTGCACGACAGGATGCTCTACGCGACCGACGCGTCTCTCTACCAGGTCGAGCCGCTGGCGGTCGTGATTCCCGCGTCGGTCAAGGACGCTGTTCGCGCGGTGCAGTTCTGCGCTTCGCGTGGGCTGCCGATCCTGCCGCGCGGCGGCGGGACGAGCCTCGCCGGGCAGTGCACGAACCGGGCCGTCGTGATCGATTTCTCCGTGAACTGCCGGGGCGTGCCGTCGGTGGATGCCGGAGCGCGGCGCTGCCGGGTCGAGCCTGGCGTGTGCGTGGACGAACTGAACGAGCGGTTGGCGCCGCTGGGCCTCTTCTGGCCGCCGGACCCGGCAACAAGCCGGCACGCGAACGTCGGGGGGTGCATCGGCAACAACGCGGCAGGGGCACGGTCGATCCGCTACGGACGGACGAGCGAGAACCTTCTCTCGATCGAGGCGTGTCTGGCCGACGGAACACAGGTGCGGTTCGGTCCGGGCGCGGCCCGCGTGCAGCCGCGCGTGGCCGATCTGACCGGGGGGGTGGTCGAGATCGTCCGAGCACAGGCCGGGTTGATCCGCGAGAGATATCCGAAGACGGTCCGGCGCAACGCGGGGTACGGTCTGGACGAAGTGCTCCGGCAGCTGGACGCGGGCGTGCCCCCGCTGGACGTGAATCTTGCGCCGATGCTGTGCGGCAGCGAAGGGACGCTCGCGGTGACGCTCGGCGCGGAGTTGCTGCTCTCGCCTTTGCCGGTCGCGCGCGGGCTGGCGGTGGTTGGGTTCGCGTCGCTCGACGAGGCGGTCGAGAAGGTCGCGCCGATCCTCGCGCTGAGGCCGACGGCAGTCGAACTGCTCGACGACATGGTGCTTTCGCTGGCGAGGGCGAATCCCGGCTGCTCGCGGCTGCTGGACGTGCTGCCGATGGTGAACGGCGTGACGCCGGCGGCGGTGCTGTACGTCGAGTTCTCCGCCGAGCGTGACCGCGGCGAGATCGACGCGGGTTTCGCCGCGCTGCGTGGGCTGTTGCCCGGTGTGCCGGCAATGCTGCATGTCGAACCTTCGGCGATGCTGCGGGCGTGGGCGCTCCGCAAGGCGGGCGAGCCGCTGCTGCACGGCGTGCCGGGAGATCGCAAGCCGGTGACCTTCGTCGAGGACAACGCCGTCCCCGTCGAGCGGCTGGCAGAGTTCGTGCGCCGATTCCGGGAGATCGTGACGCGGCACGGGACGAAGGCGGCGTACTGGGCGCACGCCTCCGTGGGCGTGCTGCACGTGCGACCGATGATCGACCTGCACGACGAGAGCGACCTCGCGCTCCTGCGGTCGATCGCCGTCGAGGTCGCCGACCTCGCCCGCGATCTCGGCGGCGTGATGTCGGGCGAGCACGGCGACGGGCGGGTTCGATCGCCGCTCATCGAGCGGTTCTACGGCCCGGAACTCGTGCGCGCGTTCCGCGAGGTCAAGACGCTCTTCGACCCGCAGAACCTGCTCAACCCCGGCAACATCGTGGCGCCGCTTGGCGCAGGCGACGCGCTCGGTCGCGGCGGGCCGGGGGTCGAGTCGATCACGGAAAAACTGAGAGTGCGCCCGATCTGCGCGGACGTGCGCGCGCCGATCGTGGACACGTACTTCGACTACGCAGGGCAGCACGGGTTCGGCGGCGCTGTCGAGCAGTGCAACGGCGCGGGCGTCTGCCGAAAGAAACGCGGCGGGACCATGTGCCCGTCGTACATGGGCACGCTGGACGAGCGGCACTCGACGCGCGGTCGCGGCAACGCCCTGCGCCTCGCCATCACCGGCCAGTTCCCCGGCGGCGAGGTCGGTTCGCCCGCATGGAACGACGCCGAAACGCTCGCCACGCTCGACCTGTGCCTCTCGTGCAAGGCGTGCAAGGCGGAATGTCCGAGCAACGTTGACGTCGCGAAACTGAAGGCGGAGTACCTGGCCCAGGGCTATCGGGCGCGTGGCGGCGCACCGTTCGTCGCGAGGGTCTTCGGGCGAGTGCGAGAACTCTCGCGCGTGGCGTCGTTGACACCCCGGCTGGCGAATGCTGTGAATCGCACCGGGGTCGCGCGCCGCATGGCGGAGCGTCTCCTCGGCATCGACCGCCGGCGCACGCTGCCGGAGTTCGCGGCGCCGCTGCATCGGCGCGTGCGTGGTCGCGTTATCAGGCGACCCGATGATCTCCGGGGAGGTGCGCAAACGGTCGTGGTGTTCGGCGATTGCTTCACGCTCTACGGCGAGCGCGGGCTGGGCGAGGCGGCCGTTCGCGTGCTCTCCGCCTTCGGATACCGCGTCGCGCTCGCCGATGCGGGGTGTTGCGGCAGGGCGATGATCTCCACGGGGCTGCTCGAAGACGCCAGAACGACGATCGACCGGACGATCAATCGGCTGCTTCCGTGGCTCGAGGACGACCGCGCCGAGTCGATCCTCGTTCTGGAGCCTTCGTGTCTGTCCGCGATCAGGGACGACTGGCTCAGCCTGCGGACCACGACGCCGATCGAGGTCCGACGGCGCATCGCGGCGCACGCCGTGCTCGTGGAGGAGTTCCTCGAGCAGCGGTGGGGGAACCACCCGAACCGGTCCGAGGTCGAAGCCGCCCTCGCGGCGCGGCCTGGGGGCGCACGCATGCTCTTCCATGCGCACTGCCACCAGAAGTCGCTCTGGGGCCAGGAAAGTTCGGGTGCGCTGCTGCGGCGAATCGTCGGTGATGGTCTGACGACGCTCGACGCCGGGTGCTGCGGCATGGCCGGCTCGTTCGGCTACACGACCGGCCGGTACGATCTCTCGATGCGGATCGGGGACCTGGCGTTGTTCCCGGCCGTCCGCGGCGATCCGGGCGCGACCGTCGTCGCCACGGGCACCTCGTGCCGGCACCAGCTCAAGGACGGCGTCGGCGTGCGGGCGCTGCACCCGGTCGAGTGGCTGGCGTCCATGCTCGACTGATCGGGCGTCAAGTGTCGTCGCGCTGCTCGACGACCGAGGCCCGATCCTTGTCGTAGACGTAGAGCGTGCCCGGCTGCTCGTTGCGGCAGGGCTTGTGAGAGCCGTCGCAGAAGGGCGGGTTCTTCGTCAGTCCGCACCCGCAGATCCACAGCGGTTTGTCCGTCGGAATCAGGCCCGGCTCGATCTTGTACGGGCCGTCGCGTTCAAATCGGACCATGCGAGCCACGGCGAACTCCTCCGCTCAGGCGGGACTCTGGAGGGTTTCGAGGATGCCGGTCAGGACGTCCTCTGCGGCTTCGGGGGCGGCGCCGAGGTACGTCCGCGTGATGATCCGGTGTGCGCACACGGCCGTCACGTTGTCGAGGATGTCCTCCGGCACGGCGTAGTCGCGTCCGCGGAAGAGGGCGGTCGCGCGAGCGGCCTGCGTGAGCGCGAGCGAGCCGCGCGGCGAGAGGCCGATCTGGATGCGGTCGTGGCGGCGGGTGGCGTTGGCGAACTCGACGACATAATCGAGCAGGGCCGGATCGACGCGCACGCGATCAACCTCGGACTGGAGGTGCAGCAGCTCGTCCTTGTCGATCGCCGGCTTGAGCGATTCGAGCACGGTTGTCGCCGGGCGGAGTTCGAGGATGCGCCGTTCGTCCTCGGGGGCGGGGTATCCGAGCCGGACGCGCATGAGGAACCGGTCGAGCTGGTTCTCGGGGAGGGGATAGGTGCCCTCGAACTCGTAGGGGTTCTGGGTGGCGAGCACCATGAAGGGCTGGTCGAGACGGTGAACGACGCCGTCGATGGAGACGCTCGCCTCGCTCATGGCTTCGAGCAGGGCGGTCTGGGTGCGGGGCGTGGTGCGGTTGATCTCGTCGGCGAGGACGATATTGGCGAAGATGGGGCCCCGCTTGAAGGTGAACTCGCCGGTCTCGCGGTCAAAGATGGAGACCCCGAGCACGTCGCCCGGCAGCATGTCGGGGGTGAGCTGGATGCGACTGAAGGAGCAGTGGATGCTGCGAGCGATGGCGTTGGCGAGGACGGTCTTGCCGACGCCGGGAACGTCCTCAATCAGCAGGTGCCCGCGGGACAGAAGACAGCAGATGATCCGATCGACGGCTGGGCTGTTGCCGAGGAAGACCCGTTGCACGTTGTCGCGGAGTCGCTGGATGGCGTCGGGCATGGGGTCTGCTCGCTGGTCCGGTTCGTCCGCGAAGATGGGGGGTTGCGTGGGGGCGTGAGTATATGGGGGTCTGGGGGGTTCGCGCGGGGCGATCCGCGGTCGCGTATGCTCAACGCCGCTCGCCGGGGGGCAGCCGCGGGGTCGAGTGAGTGCATCGGAGCGCCATGAGTGAAACGGCCCGACAGGGGGGGGGAAGCAGCGCACGGCAGGGCGGAACACCCCGCGCCGAACGCCCCACCGGTTCGCTCGCGCTCGACCTGACCGGCGACCTGCCCTGCGCTTCCTGCGGGTACAACCTGCGCGGGCTGTCCGTGAGGGCGAACTGCCCTGAGTGCAGCGTGCCCGTGAGGGCGACGATCCTCGCCAGAATCGATCCCAGGGCGACCGAGATCCAGCCCATCCCCCGCCCGCAACTCGTCGCGGCTGGCGTCATGTGCTGGTCCCTCGGGGCCCTTGCGGCTGCGCTCTTCACATGGATGATTCAGATCGCCCACGTCGCCGAGCTGATGCGAGGCGCGGCGTGGAACGTGGGGTGGTGTCCTGAGGCCGGTGTCCTGGCGATGCTGGTCTCCGGGCTGGGTTCGCTTGCGGTCGTGCGTCCCCACGCTGGCATCCCCGCGCGGAACGTGGTTCTGGCGATGATCGCCGCGGGGGCGTACGTGCCCCTTGCCTGGCTGCACTGGCAGATCGTGGGCGTGCTGGACGCCGTCGCACCACCTCCGTACTTCGCGCAGAGCGGCATCGTCGAGGAACTGGTGTTCGACAGGTTGTGCCTGCGCCTGGCGATGTCGGGGGTGATGGCGGTGATGGTGCTGTGCCTGCGACCGAACCTGCGGCTGCTGGTGGCGCGGTCGCTGGTGCTGCGGACGGGTCGCGTGGATCGTCAGACCATGTACGCCGTGCTTGCTTCCGTCGCGGTCATTGCTCTGGGCGACACGATGGGGTTGCTCGCGGCGGTGCTGCGAGGCCCGATCGGAGACTTGACAGCCATTTCCAGCCTCTTCCTCGTCGCGGTGGGTTCGATGCTGCTCACGATCGCTCTGACGGGGCTTGTGATCGACTCGTGGCGGCTGATGCCTGTGCTGCTGCGTCGTCCGCTCGCGCTCGGAGACGTCTTCGGCGGGGATGAGCCTGAATCGCCGGAGGGAGGGCGATGACGGAGGCCGAGCGTGCACGGTTCGATCGGTTGCTTGAGGAGGTGATCGAGAGCCTGCCGAGGCGTGTGCGCGCGGTCTTGGAGGAACTGCCGGTGATCGTTGTTGACCGGCCGTCCCCCGCCCTGCTCGACGAACTCGGCATCCCGCCCGAGGAGCACGCCGATGCCGCCGAGGAACTCTGCGGCCTGCACACGGGGGTCTCGTTGCCCGATCGGTCGGTCGATCGCTCCGGCGACCTGCCGGACGACATCCACCTCTTCCGCGTGGGCATCGTGAACCTCGCCGGGGGGTGGGAGAGCGGCGACGAGGCCGTGCGTGAGGAAATCCGCATCACGCTCCTGCACGAGATCGGGCACCACTTCGGGCTGGACGAGGACGACCTGGCGGACCTCGGGTACGACTGAGCGAAAAGGCTCGCGGGGCGGTTCCTGGTGCGGTTCAGGCGGTACACTCTGGCGGAGCGAGCGGAGTGCTCCTGGAGAAAGTTCCATGCGTCACGCTGTCGTCTGTTGGTTGGCGGCCTGTTTCGTCCTTGCAGTCTTCGTCCCTGGCACGAGAGCGCACGACGGCGGTCCGGCGGGTGTCGTCGTCCTCGAAGTCGAGGGCGCGCCGGTGGAGGCTGCCGGCCCGCTGGCGTGGCTGGGCATGGGGGAGACCACGCTCCGGGACTATGTCGGGATGCTGCACGAGGCCGCGTGGCGCGACGACGTGGACGCGGTCTTCGTCCGCCTCAAGGACTCCGCGCTGGGGTTTACCCACGTGCAGGAGTTGGGTGATGCGATGCTGGCGGTTCGGGAGGCCGGCAAGCGGGTGATCGTGTACGCCGAGAACTACGGGCCGACCGACCTGCTGCTCGCGTCGTACGCGGACGAGAGCCTGATCCAGCGGGCGGGTTCGGTGTCGTTCCCCGGGATGCACATGGAGGAGATATTCCTTGCAGACACGCTGACGTGGATCGGGATGAAGGCCGATCTTGTGCAGGTCGGCGATTACAAGGGCGCGAACGAGATGTTCACGCGAAGCGGCCCGAGCGAGGCGTGGGACCAGAACGTCACCCAACTGCTCGACGGGCTGTACGCCGAGATGCGGGCGACGCTGAAGGCGAACCGCGGGTTGAGCGACGCGGAACTCGACGCGGCGATGCGAGACCTGTGGTGGGGGACGGCGGAGGAGGCCGTTCGCCATCGACTGCTCGACGGAGAAGTTGATCTCGACGAGATCGAGGACCGGCTGGCGTCATCGCTCGGCGCGGAAGTCGAGTGGGCCGACGAACTCGGAGCGTCCGTGCAGCCGCCGAGCATGTCGGACCCCTTCGCGGTCTTCCGCATCTTCACGCAGCAGCCCGACCACTCGGCCAAAATGCCCAGCATCGCGGTCGTCTATATCGACGGCGCGATCGTGGACGGCGATTCGTCCCGGGGCGGGTTCCTCGGCGAGTCGAGCGTCGGCAGCCGCACCATCCGAAACGCTCTTGACGACATCCTCCACGACGACCTGATCCTCGGCGTCGTGGTGCGCATCGACTCGCCCGGCGGGTCGGCGACCGCGAGCGAGGTCATCTGGCAAGGGCTACGGCGTGTCGCTGCCGAGAAGCCGGTCTGGGTGAGCGTGGGGTCGATGGCGGCCTCGGGCGGCTACTACATCGCCGTCGGCGGCGACCGCATCTACATGAACCCGTCGAGCATCGTCGGCTCGATCGGCGTCGTCGGGGGCAAGATCTCGATGGGGCCGCTCTACGACAGACTCAAGGTGCGGGTGACGACCCGGACGCGCGGCCCGGCGGGCGACATGTTCTCATCCACCGAGCCGTGGTCACCGACGCAGGTCGAGCAGGTCCGGGCGAAGATGAAGCAGACCTACGACCTGTTCGCCCGCCGCGTCGTCGCGGGGCGACCCGGCATCGATCTCTCGAAGACCGCCGAGGGTCGTCTGTTCACGGCCGAGCGGGCGATCGCGCTCGGCATGGCGGACGAGATCGGGGGCCTGGACTCGTGCATCGAAGCGATCGCCGCCGAACTCGGTCTTGACGAGTACGACGTGCTCGAGTTCCCCGGTCCCAAGAGCATCGCGGAGTTGCTCGAAGAGATGTTCGGCTCGGCGCTGGCAGCGCCGGGTCTGTCGCTCCCGGCAGGATTCACCGACGCGGCCGGCGAACTGCTCGGGGATCAGACCTGGTCGCAGGTCAGGCGCGGCGCCGCGGCCCTCGTGCAACTCCGCCGCGAGCCTGTACTGCTCACCCTGCCCAAGGCGATCGTGGTTCGCTGAGCCGAAGACGAAGCGTCAGACCTCCATGATCTCGCGGGTCTTCTCCTCGACGGCGGCGTCGATCAGCCCTTCGTACTTCTTGAGCATCTCCTGGATCTCGGTCTTCAGGGTCTCGATTTCGTCTTCGGGGTAGTGCTTGCCTTCCTGCTTTGCCAGCCCGTCGGCGTGCTTGTTGGCGTCGCGGCGGGCATTCCGAAGGGCGACCTTCTGCTCTTCGCCCATCTTCCGCGCCTGCCCTGCCAGTTGCTGCCGCCGCTCGGTCGTCAGTGCGGGGACGTTCAGGCGGATCTGCTTCGCCTCGACGATCGGGTTCATGCCCAGACCAGACGACTCGATCGCCTTCTTGATCTCGCTGAGCGAGCCGGGATCGAACGGCTTGATGAGGATCTGCGTCGGCTCCGGGATGCTGATGGCGGCGAGTGCCTTGAGGTCGGTCGAGGAACCGTAATAGTCCACCTTCAGGTAATCGACGAGCGCGGTCGTTGCCCGCCCGGTGCGGATGCCTCGGAGTTCTTTCTTCAGGTAGTCCACGGCCTTGAGCATCGCGTCTTCGGTTTCGAGGAGGATGGTGTCTGGGTCGGTCATGGGTTCGCTCCGTGATCGGGCCGTCGGTTCGTCGGCTTAGGCGCGGTCCACGCGGGTGCCGATCGGCTCGCCGGCGACGACGCGCCGGATGTTGCCGGGCTGCTTGAAGTCGAACACGACGACGGGGATGCCGTGTTGCTGGCACATGGCCAAGGCGGTCAGGTCCATGATGCCGAGCCGCTGCTCGATGGCCTGAGTGAAAGTGAGACGTTCATATCGCTTGGCGGTCGGGTCTTTGCGAGGGTCGGCCGTATAGACGCCGTCCACCTTGGTCGCCTTGAGGAGCACGCCGCACTCCAGTTCGCGGGCGCGAAGGGCAGCGCAGGTATCCGTCGTGAAGAATGGATTGCCTGTGCCCGCGACGAGCACGACGACCCTCCCTTTCTCCAGGTGCCGCAGGGCGCGCCCCCGGATGAACGGCTCGGCAACCGAACGGACTTCGAGGGCGGAGAGCACCCGGGAGTCCACGCCGAGCGTCAGGAGTTTCTCCTTCAGGGCCAGACCGTTGATGACGGTGCCGAGCATGCCCATGTAGTCGGCTGTGGCCTGCTCGATGTGCCCGGCGGCGGCGAGTTGTGCCCCGCGAACGATATTCCCGCCGCCGACGACCACGGCGACCTGGACACCGCTCCGGGTCGCGTCGGCGACCTCTCGGGCGATCAGTTCGAGTTCGTCCGGGTCAATGCCGAAGCCCCCCGGCTTGCAGAAGGCCTCGCCGCTGAGTTTGAGCAGGACGCGACGGGGCTTCTGTGCCTTTCCGGCAGCCGCCTGCCTGGCCTGGGTCGAGGCGGTGTCGGGCATGTGGGCGGCTCCATGGGAGGAAAGGGGTTCCGGCGGCCGCATTGAACGGCGCGGGGGGGCGGGCGTCAAGCGATAGAGGGGATCGAACCCGTTGTCCGAGGCGTGCGAACAGGCTCGCGGCGTGCCCGAAGGCAGCGGCAACGCCGGGCGAGAGCGCAGGTAGACTCACACGGAGCGCCGCCGCGTCGCCGATGAGGGTGTGCATGAGCCGCAGCGAAAGCCAGCAGGAGGCTGGGCGCGATCCGGCCCCGGGTGGGTTGATGTGGCCGACCGCGCCGGGGGGGGAGACGCCGGAGGTCCCCTTCGAGGTCCGGCTCATCCGATTCGCAAAGCGGGCGACGGTCGTCGGCGTTGTCGTCTCGCTGCTGATCCACCTGACGGCCTGGCTCATCGCCATGCACCTGCGAGTCGAGCACAACTCGCGGGGCGGAGCGGCGGGAGGTGCATCGGTTGTCGACTTCGCCGTGATGACGGACGTCGAGTTGGCGCAGTTGACCGACGAAGCCCTCTCGCTCGAATCGCCCGTCGTCCCGGAGGTCACGCTGCCCGATACGGCGACTGTTGATCTCCTCGACGCGCCCCCGGACATCGACCTCAGCGGCGCGATGCACGAACTCGCCGAGACCGGCTCGCTCACCGGAGCGGGCGACCTCGGCAGCGGACCGGGCATGGGCGAGGGCGGCGGCGGTGCGGGCGGAGCTGGTTTCTTCGGCGCGGAAGCGACCGGTTCGCGCTTCGTCTACATCGTGGACACCTCCGGGTCGATGAGTTTCGGCGGCAGGATCGAGCGGCTCCGGGACGAACTTACCAAGTCGATCGACGGGCTGATGGAGAACACGCACTACCTGCCCATCACGTTCTCGACCGGGGCGATCCCGCTCGGCGGCGAAGTCCGCTGGCTCCAGGCCAACGAGCGAAACAAACGATCGTCACGGCGCGAGGTGATGGCCATCCAGTCCGGCGGCGGCACGAACCCCGCGCCCGCGTTCCACCTCGCCTTTCAACTCCGTCCGAGGCCGGACGCCATCTTCTTCATGACGGACGGCGAGTTTCCCGATCAGGTTGCGGGCGAGATCGAACGCCTGAATGCCGAGCACCGGGTGCCGATCCACTCCATCTGCTTCATGTCCCGCGAGGCGGAGGCGCTCATGCGGCGGATCGCGCGCGAGTCCGGCGGGACGTACACCTTCGTGCCGGGAGGCGGGCCGTGATTCCCATCGGCGTGCTCGCGACGATCGCGGTCGTCGTCTCGCCGTGGGCGGACGAGCCTGCATTGACGCTGCGCGGTCGAGAGATGCCGCCGCCCGGCGTGATCGTTGCGGTTTCGTCGGACGGCGTCGCGGTGCGGGATGGTGGCGCCGCGCCGGTCGTCGTGCCATGGGACAAGGTGCTCGTCGTGCGCGGCGAGCACGCCGCGGTCGCTGAGGCGTACATGCCGATGGCGAATCGGGCGTGGAGGGCCAGGGCACGCCTCGAACACGGCGACGTCCCCGCTGCTGAGCCGCTCTTCGAGGAACTCTTCGAATCGATGCACGACAACCGGGGGCCGACGGGCGAGCGCATCGCCTTCGGCCTGCTCCGGTGCCGCCTCGCGCGCAACGCACAATCGCTCGCGATTGTTCCGTGGGTGTCGTTCCTCCGCGCGCGTGAGGCGAGCGGTGTTCCTGCCGTGCGTGACGACGCGAACATCGACGGCGTCCTCGACGGCGAGACGGGCCTTGTCCCGGACCTGCCGCCGGTGTGGGTGCCGGGTCCCGCGGTGCGCGTGCTGGCGACGGGAGGTGCTCTGACTGCTCGCACGCCGTACTCGACCCGCGCGGAGGCTTACGCCGCGCTCTACCTCCACGCCGCACGCGCAACATCGGGCGTCGAATCCACGTTGCCCATCGTCACGTCGCGCGAGCCTGGTGTTGAGTTCGTGGCGCGGATTGTCAGTGCGACGACGGCGACGGACGGTGCGGCCCGCGAAGCCGCACGCTCGGCGCTCGCGCCGTCGCTGGACGCGGGTGCGCCTCCGTGGCAGCAGGCGTGGGCGCGGCTCGCCCGAGGCCGCTCGTTGCTGATGGAGGCCGACGACGGGGCGCGCCGGCTCGGCGTTGTCGAGCTGCTCACCGTTCCCGCCTCGTTCGAGAGAGAACTGCCCTACCTCGCGGGAATCGCCCTCGCCGACGCATCCGTTGCCCTCGAATCGCTGGGCGACCCTGGCGGTGCAGCGCGGCTCCGCGCGGAACTGCTCACGAGATTCGCCGGCCATCCCGCGTGCGAGTGGGACGCGATCCGGCGACACGGCGAGGCAACACCCGAGCAGGCAGCTGCCGATTCGCTTCCGCATTCAACGGAGACCGCAAGACGATGATCCTCACGACGATCGTGCCCGGTGTTCTTACGCTGGCCCAGAACGCGGCGACGGACAAGTCGCTGATGGACTACATCTCGCAGGGGCGGCAGGTCGGGTTCCTCATCATCGCGCTTTCGTTCGTTGCGGTGGTGCTCATCATCGCGCAGGTCGTTCGCCTGCGGATGAAGCACCTCGCTCCCGCTGTTCACGTCGCGCGGCTGCACGAGATGCTGCGAGCGAACGACACAGAAGGCACGATCGCCTACTGCACGGCCGAGGAGAACGCGTCGTTCCTGACCCGCGTCTTCGGGTCCGCCCTGCTCCGGTGCCGTCGCTCCGCGTTCGGATTCCTCGAACTGCGTTCCGCGCTGGAAGAGGCCGGCCAGCAGGAAGTCTCGAAACTCCAGCGTTCGACCGAGTCGATCGGCCTGATCGCGACGGTCGCGCCGATGCTCGGGCTGCTGGGCACCGTGGTCGGCATGGTCGGCGCGTTCGACACGCTGAGCACCAGCGAAGGCGTGGCCAGACCGGACGAACTGGCGGGCGACATTTCGGTCGCTCTCATTACGACGGTCATGGGGCTGATCGTGGCGATCCCGTGCACCGCCGCGTACGCGTGGCTGCGCAACCGGATCGACGCGATGGCCCAGGAGATCGCCCGGATCATCGACGACCTGGCATCACACCTGGAGAGCGCCGGGGCATCCGCTCCCGGCTCGCCGGGCGGCTCGCAAGCCGGTGCGAAACCGGCGCCGCGACCGCGTACGGGGGTCGGCACGGCATGAATCTGTCGCCGAGAACAGGCCGCAAGCAGCGAGGCTTCGATCTGACGCCCATGATCGACGTCGTGCTGCAGCTCATCATCTTCTTCCTCTTCACGTCCCAGTTTTCGCAACTCATCCGCTCGCCGATCGACCTGCCGGAGCAGCCGGGTGAGAAGGACGCGGCCGTCGGCTCCGGCCTGGTCGTCGTTGACGTCCGACAGGATGGAACCGTCCTCATCGCGAACGAGCCGGTGTTGCTCGACGGCGCGGTGCGCATCGTGCAGGCCGAGATCGGCAAGCGCGGAGGCGACGCGGCTTCCCTCGAACTCCTGATTCGCGCCGACCGCGCGGCCCGCGCCGCGACTGTGAACGACCTCGTGGACAGGCTGGCAGCGCTGGGCGTGCGCCGCTGGCAGGTGGGCACCGCGGACGTGCCGGGGGGCCGGCCATGAGGCTCACTCGACGGACCGAGCGTGAAGGCGAGGAAATCGGCCGCCTCCCGATGACAACCATGATTGACGTCGTCTTCCTGCTCCTCATTTTCTTCATGGTGACGACGACGTTCACCAAGCGAGAGTCGCAGGTCGGCAGCGCGCTGGCCGCCGAGCGCCGCGGCGGCGCGGCCGCGGACCTCCAGCCGCAGATCGTCCGCGTCGAGATGGCCGGGGCGGTCCCGGTCTTCCGCATCGGGCAGCACGTGCTGACGGAACGAGGCCAGCTCGTCGCCGTGCTGCGAGAACTTCCCAAGGACGGGGGCGTCTTCATCCGCGTGTCGGGAGACGTCCCCTGGGACGCGGCGGCGGTGGCGTTGCAGGCCGGTGTTGACGCGGGATTCACGAAACGGACGTATGTACCGGCGAACTGAAACCATCACCGCGATCCTGCTGGCGTTTATCGCGATCTTCGCGGGCGATGCCGCCGCGCAGACCGATCCGGCTTCGGAAGACGCGGTCGAGCGCTACCTCGCCGAGCGAGGGCTGACCGACCTGCTCGCGGTGAGGTTACAGGAACGGCTCGACGCGGCGCTCGGCGACGAGCGAGTCGCCATCGCAGAGAGGCTCGGGTCGCTCTACGTGCGGCTTCTCACGGATGCCGCGACGCCGGAGCAGCGCGCACGGGCGGAGACGCTCAGCCGCGAGCTGCTCCGAAAAGTGCCGGAATCCGAGTCGTTTGAACTCCGCATCAACCTGGCCAAGGCGTCGTACCTGAAAGGCGAGGAACTGGCGGAGCTGCACCGGCTTCGCATCGCCGGCCCCGAGGAACGGAGCGAAGCAGAGCGCGTCCTGCGGTCCGTGCTCCCCATCTTCGAGGACGTCGGATCGAACGTTCACCGGCGGGTCGAGTCGTTCGAACGGCGCGAGCAGCGCGGCAGCGATCCCGACCCGCAGTCGCTCAAGGAGCAGCTCGCAGAGGCACGCCGGCTGCGCTCGCTCGCCATGTACTACACCGGCTGGTCGAGGTACTACCTCGCGCTCGTCAGCGGGGATGCCCGCCTCGCCGAGCAGGCGAAGCGGGACTTCGGTTGGCTGCTCAACGCGCCGGGCAACCGCGAGCCGACCGTCGAGCGGCTCCCCGGTCCGCTGCTTCGGTTCGAGCATGTGGCCCGTGCCGCGATGGGTGTAGCGTTGGCCGCTTCCGTGCGGGGCAACGACGTCGAGGCCGTGCGCTGGCTCGACGTGCTGGTCGAGTCGCCCGAGGTGCCCGAGTCCGTCCGGCGACAACTCTTCACCCGGCGCATCGCCGTTCTCGGCGCGGCCCGCCGTTGGGCTGACCTCGACCTGATGATTTCTCGCGCCCGACGAGCGGCGGACGGAAAGGATACTCACCTCGAAACCGCGGACGCGCGCCTGCTGGCAGTCGTTGTGCTCGAGGCGCTCGACGACCCGAAGGCGCGCGGCGTCGCCGGGCGGGATCGGCTCCTTGAAACGCTGGCCCAGACCGCCCTCGGCGACCTGGTCGCTCGCGGCGAGGTCGGGCACGTGATCGACCTCGTGGGCCGCTATGGGACCGCGCCGATCGGCAACGAGGGGTTCATCGTGCAGTTCGTGCGAGGGCTGAGGGCATACGAGCGGGCGCGCGAAAGCCACGGCAAGACAGGCGAGGACGGCGAGGCGCCGACGGCCGACGAGGCGGTGGCGAACCGCTACCGCGAGGCCGCGCGGGCGATGCTGCTCGGCGTCGAGGCGGCGGACGCGGGCAAGTTCCCGAAGGAGCGAGCGCGGGCGGCATTGCTCCGTGGACTGTCGCTCTACTACGCCGGTGAGCCGGAGGCGGCCGCGGATGCCTACGAGGTTGCGGTGTCGCTCGCCCCGGGCGAGGACGAGCGCCAAGAGGCGTTGTGGTACGCGATCGTCGCGCTTGATCGAGCCGTGGAGGGCGGACGTCTCTCGCTCGTGCCGCGGCGCGACCGGCTCGCGGGCGTCTTCCTGCAGTCGTTTCCGAAGACCGAGCGTGCGGCGCGGCTGCTGCTGAGGCGCGTCGAGGGGGGGTTGCTCGACGACGTCGAAGCGATCGAGGTGCTGCTCGCGGTGCCGCGCGAGTCAGCCCTGTACGACGTCGCACGCAGGCACGCTGCCCGGCTGCTGTACACGCAGTGCCGGATCGCACGCCCCGCCGACCGCGGCGCGATGGCTGCCAGGTTCGCGTCGGTCGCGGAAGAGTTGATCGAGCGAGACCGCTGGACGGTGATGAACGGCACGCCGGTCGAGGCGGGAGAGGCAGCGGACTTCGTCGTGCTCCGCGTCCGGCAGATGCTCGACGTGCTGATGTCGGCGGCGGCGCCCGACGTTCGACGCGCCGAGCGTGCGTTGGCGGCGCTCGAAGAGGTTCGCGCGTACCTGGGACTCAATCTCGACGCGCTCGAGGAGGAGATCGAGTACCGCAAACTCCAGATCGCGCTCGTCCATCGTGATCGTCCGAAGATCGATGCCGCCTCGCGGCGACTCCAGGAGATCGGCGGTCGCTTCGCCGAGGCCGCGGACCGGCTCGTGTACCGCGTCGCCCTCGAACAGCGACGGTCCAATCCCGACGACGCCTTCGCCGCGAGGGAGGTCGTGCGCACCGGCTCACGCATCCTGGCTGGGTTCGAGCCGCTGGAGTCGTCGATCTCGAACCAGCAGGTCGCGTCGTTGATGGAGGCGATCGCGGATGCCGCGGATGCGTTGTGGCGGCTCGAGCGAGACGAGGCGGCGCGCGGCGCGGCGCTGCGGTTGGACGCGAGGCTGATCGATCTCGGCAGGCACACCGCGCGCTCCCTGCGTCGCTACTCACGCCTGAGCGAGGAAGCGGGCGATGCGGAGGCGGCTCTCGAAGGCTGGCGCACGCTCCTGGCGGGCCTTGCGCAGGGTAGCGACGAGTGGTTCGAGGCGCGATACGAATCGCTCCGGTTGCTCGCGGCCGTGGATGCGCCGCGTGCCCGCCTCGTGCTCGATCAGCACAAGGCGCTCTTTCCGCAGTTCGGCCCGGAGCCGTGGGGAGCAAGGCTGCGCGAACTCGACGCCGCGATGCAGGCGACGCCACCCACCGTGCCGAACGGGGGGGGGACGCCGTGAGCGCGGTGCCCCATGCTTCCGGCGTTTCGCTGATCGCCCGCTTTCTCGGCGAGGACGCGGCCAGGGGGGGGCCGTTCGCGCTGCTCGGGTTGCGACCGGGCGCAGCGGACGATGCGGTCGTCATCGCTGCGCTCGAAAGGCGTCTTGCGGCGCTGGCCGCGCACCGCCAGAGCGAGACGCCGGAGGCGGACGAGGTGCGGCTGGCGCTGCACGCTGCCGCGGCGCAGTTGCTCGACCCTGCCGTTCGTGTCCATCTGGCACGGCGCTGGGGGGGTGAGGCTGCGGCGCAGCAGGCCGCCCTCGCCGCGCCTGCCTCGGAAGCCGGGCGCGGTGTTCTGTTGGAGCACGACGCGCTGCTCACGCTCGCCCGCTACGGCGGCTGGAACCGGCGATCGTTGCGCCGGCTCATGTTGCTGGCACGTGCCCGCGAGGCATCGCCGGACGAACTGATCGGAGCGTTGCGACGCCTCAGCAGCCGCAGTTCATCGGATGCTCGAAGCGCGCCGCGTCCCGCGTCCCTGCCATCGGATCCCGGCGAGACCGCTCGGGTTCCCGTGCGGTTTTCCGGCCTGCCCAGGCCGCTCGCCGATGAGCCGCCACGCCCTGCCGATCCACGCCCACCCGAGATGGTCCGACCCGAAGAGGACGATCCCGCGAAGCGCATTCTGCGCCGCGGCGCGTTCGTGGTCGTCGGGGGCTTTGTTGCGCTCGCGGTGATCGGCTCGATCGCAGCCATCATCCTGACCGCGCCCCGAACCCCGGCCGAGCCTGCACCAGCACCCCCCCCCTCGACGCGAACGGCAGCAGAACCGGCACGGGTCGAGCCGTTCCCACTCAGACCCGGCGGCGCAAAGGAGGCCGCGCCACGCACCGCCGGCGTTCCGTCGGCGACGGAGCTGAACGCCGCTTTGCGCGGACTGGAGGTCGCCGCCGACGGGCTGACGCTCGACCTCACGGAGGCGCTGGCGGTCTTTCGCTCGTCGGTGCAGGACGTCGCTGCCAACTGGTGCCTGCTCACGCCCGATCGGCAGCGAGCGGCGACCAACTCGGTCGTGGAGTTCATGCACGCCGCGTCGGGCACGCCCCCCGTCGCGTCCGCGGCGGCAGAAGCGATCGCGTCGGGGTCGTTGGTCATGCGTGACGGGTCCGCGCCGACCGCCGATGGTGTGTGGCCTGCGGTGTGGTCGGCCGGCGTGCTGGTGCGACTGCGCGGCGAGGGCGCGCTGGGCGCGACCGCATTGCGCGTCATCGAAGACTCGCTCATTCAGTCGATCGGGGGCGCTGCACCGGCATCCGGGCGCACGTTCGAGGCTGGTGCGGTCGCCGCGCTGGGGTTGATGCCGCGGCGGTTCGTGCTGGGCGAGCGTCCGGGGCGAGAAGCGGAACTGGAGCGATGGAAGCGCTGGACGCGGGCCGTCGAGGCCGCCGCGGCCGAGCAGCCCGCGCGACGGACCGAGTTGCTGCTCGCAGGTCTGGATGCGTTGGTTCTCGCGGGGCCGGAACCGGACGAAGACGCCGCGATCGCCGACGCGATGGTCGAACTGACGCTCGCGCTCACCTGGCGGCGCGGCGATCGTTCTCGCGCGTGGCTTGCGCAGGCGTTCGGCAACCCGCGCGTCTCGAACGCCGACCTGCACGTCATCACGACCGCGCTCGCGACGCGGTCGAATGCCGAGGGCGTCGATCCGCTGATGTCGCTGCCGGCGCGTTCGATCGATGCCCAGCGCCGGGAACTGCTGCGCAGGTACGAGACCGCTTGGGGGTTGCCGACCGCTGCTCAGCGCGACGATCTCGCGGACGCCTGGCTCCGCGAACTGCGCCGCATCGTGCGCGATGCGGAGCGTGATCGCGCGCCGTTCGAGCACCTCGCCCGCGCGGTGGTCGCGGCCCGATTGAACGCGGCCGCCGCGCTGCGGTGGGCCGGCGGCCTGGACGCTGCCGCTGTCCTCATCGACCGGCTTGACGCTCCCGTCAAGGACGCGATGGAAACGGCGCGCGGCAGCGTCGGCGATCAGGCGGTCGTCTCGCCGGGGAGGTACGACGGCGCATGGGCTGTCCGTTACATCTCAGCCCAGCGCGACGCTGACGCTCGGGTTGCCCTCCTCCGTGAACTTGCCGGGGGCTCACTCCTGGACCCGATCAGCGGCGAGGTGGTGGCGCAGGAGGCGGTGCGCGGCTCGCCGGCACAGGTCCGCCTGGCTGCGCGCGACGCCCTGCTCACGCTGCGGCTGAACGCATCGGCCGTCAAGGGTCTGCTCGAGCAGGCGCCGACCATGCCGCGCACGATCCAGAACGCAGAACTGGTCGCGGAGATGACAGGCACGACAGTCGTTTCCATCCGCGATCCGGAATGGAAGCTCAAGACGCGGCGTATGCTGGTCGAGCGGTTGATGGAGCTGCTCGCGGCCGAGGGGGAGGTCGGGCGGGTCGATCGCCTTGCCCCGCTGCTCGCCGAAACGTACGCGGGCATGGTACCGTCCGCGCTCGCGTCATCATCGTCCGACGGCACGCCCACTTCGGCCGACGAGAGCGCTGCCCGCGTGCGCGCGCAGTGGCAACGACTCGCCGCTGAACTCTCGGCAGGGCGATCGGGCGTCGTGCGGGCGGAGGAGATCGAGCGTCGCCGCACGGCGAGGCTGGCCGTTGCCGGCGGGCCTGTGCAGCGATTCGCCGTCGAGCAGCTGGCGATCGCGGAACTGCTCTCTGCGGTGATCGCGGTGGAGAGACCCGAGCGAGCCGCCGAGGCCGCGGGCGTGCTCGCCGAGCTGGGGAACTCGCGCCGTGCCTCCACGCACATCCTGCACCAGATCGCCGCGACCGAACTGGCGATCGGCCGCCTGTGGGCGATCCGCTTCGGAGAGGAACGGCCGTGAGCATCCTCCTCGCAGCAACGCTGGCCGTCACGGTCGCCCTGGCGCAGCCGGAGCAGGCGTTGCCTCTCGCCACGCTGCCGATCCCGCGGCTCGAAGAGCGCCTCGCCGCGCTGTCGCCCTCCGACCCGCGCGGCTATCTGCTGCTCGCGGAGGAGGTTGCTTACGAAGCGGACGACCCGGCGCAGGTCGAACTGGCTCGCACGCTCTACGCCCTCGCCTTCGAGCACGACCGTCGCCGCAACTGGTCGGCCGGAGTCGGAGCCAGCGCGTGCATGGGCTTGGCGGCGATCGCGCGTGTGGATTCCGAGCAGCGGTGGCTTGCGGCGATGGCGAGCAGGCTCGACCGGCGTTACGCCATGCCGGAGTGGATGCGCGGGCGCGACGAGGTGCTGCGCTCGGAGATCGCGCTCGCGGCCGCGGAGGCGATGGGCGAGGCCCGCGCCGGGCAGGGCATCCGCGCACGGGAACTCCTGCGAAAGTCCGGCGTGCGTGAGGCCCTCGAACGCTACGGACGGCTTGTCGGCCTCGGCGGTGCGGGCAGCGTGCTCTGGAACACGGAGCGCTATGCCGCGGCATGGCCATGCCCGGAGTGCCGCAACGAGCGGGCTGTCTTCGTACCGGGAACGGACCCGCCGAGTTACCGGTTGTGCGCGACCTGCCGCGGCGACCCGGGCCCGCAGATGTCCGCCGCGGAGTTCATCGACCAGTTGCGGCTTGAATCCCGCCTCTTGGAGGGAGTTCACCGCTCGTGGGCCGCGCAGTTGGCCGTGGATGGCGGTGCGCCGTTGCGTGACCTCGATCCCGAGACCTTCGCGGCTTCGCTCGGCGTCGATCCCGAGCGGTGCCTGTGGCGCGGCGGGGGATGGGTGAAGCCGGACGCGGAGTAGCGCTTTCCCCGGGCTACACTCGTTTCAGCCTGGGTTGCACGATCCCCGATCGCAAACGGAGATACCCGATGTCCGACTCGACCGCGCCTTCAACCGGCTTGACGCAGGCCTCGCCGGCGAAGCCGACCATCACCTTCGAAGATTTCGCGCGTCTTGACTTGCGCGTCGCGCGCGTCATCGAGGCCGAGCCGCACCCGAACGCGGATCGCCTCCTCAAACTCCGGGTCGATGACGGCTCCGGGACGACGCGGCAGATCTGCGCCGGAGTTCGCGAGCACTACAAGCCGGAGGAACTTGTCGGCCGGTGCATCGTGATCGTCGCGAACCTCGCGCCCCGGACCATCCGCGGCGAGGAATCGCGCGGGATGCTGCTGGCGGCCAGCGAGCCGGGCGAGGGTGATTCACGCCGTGTCGTGGTGCTGTCGCCGTCGGCGGAGGTTGCGCCCGGTTCGGTCGTTTCCTGACGTTTGGTTCAGCGGCGCCCGCCGCGAGGCTCGTTCGGCCGCTCAGGCGAGCGCTTCGCACGCTCGACAGCCTGCTCGACGGCGCGGTCGATGAACGCTTCGCGCTCGGCGTGCTGCCGGGTGAGCTCCGCTCGCAGTTCTTCGATGCGCCGGCTCAAGGAAACAATCTCGTGCTCGCGCCGCTTGATGCGGGCATCGAACTGGGCCTCGAGCGCGCCCCGCAACGACGCGGACGCGGCCCGGAGCGCGGCCTCGTCGCCCCCGCCCAGCACGGCCCGGTGAACGTCACGCAGCGCATCGGCCACGAGCAGGCCGCTCCGGGTCTCCGCGACCATGAGGTCCGCCAACGCTGGGTCGTGCTCGCGGGCCACGCGGATCTCCGCCACGCGACCGGCCAGGCGGCGCACCGTCCGCTCGACGAGCCAAGGCTCGGAATCGTGCACCTCGCGCAGCCGCCGTGCGATCGGCGGCACGGCCGAATCGAGAAACGCCATGACCTCTTCGTCGGTTGCCGGGGGGGGGATGTCGCCCGCCAGCGGCTCCTGCTCGAACGGGCGTCCACGCGGCCACTCCCCCCGCATCGGCACGCCCGGCTCGGCGATCGGCGGCGGCACCTCGCCACGGTCCAGCGCGTCGAGCGCGGCGATCAGTCGCTGCTCCAACTGCCGGGTCTCGTCCAGTCGCCGCTGGATGCGCTCGCGCATTCCCTCGCGGTCAGGCTGGCGCAGCGCGGGGCGGTCTTCGCGCGGCGGGCGCTCGGGCTGTGCGGCCGAGGGGAGCGAAAGCCCCGCTATCGCGGCAATCATCGCCATGGCGTGGTATCGAGTCACAGCGAATCCTCCAGGTCGTCCCAGTCGTCCGTGTCCGGTTGCGAGAGCCGGTCGGCGTCCGTCGAAACGACGCCGAGGCGTGTGCCGAAGCCGTCGTCGAAGAGGTCATCCAAGGCGAGCCACGTCTCGAGCGCCGCAGCCGTCACGTTCGCCGTCGGCGCCGGGGAAGGTCCGCCCCGGTTCAGCGTCGAGATGATGCCGATCGTCCCCGCCAGCAGCACTGCCGCCGCGGCGAGCCGAAGTCCCAGCCCCCACCCGATCCGCGGGCGCGATGTGCCGCCTGAGCGCAGGAAGGCGTGCGAAGCGCGGTACACGTTCGATTCGAGCGAGGTGGGAGCGGCCTCGCGATCCGACGCGGCGAGCCGGTCGAGCGCTGTGTTGATCCGGTCGAACTCGTCGTTGAGCTGTGCGTTCATCGCGTCGTCTCCGCATCACCTGTACGTTCGGCATCTTCGATCATCGACCGCAGTTTGCGCAGCGCGCGGTGGTGGCGGGCCAGGAGCGTGCCCATCGGTTCGCCCAGCAGGTCCGCGATCTGGCGGAAACTCAGCCCGCCGTGGTGCCGCAGCTCGACCACTTCCCGGTCGGCGTCGGACAGGCTCGACATCGCCTCCCGCAGCGCGGTGAGCGAGGTCTCCTCGCTCGTGCGGCCCCGGTTCTCCGCGGCTCGATCCACGGCCGCCGCGACCGTCGCCGGATCGGCCGGCGTCGCCTGACGTGCGATCCGGCGCATCTCGTCTCGCGCCCGGTTCACGGCCACTCGGAAGAGCCACGATTCGAAGCGGCCCCGCTCCGTGTACCCCCCCCGTGAGAGTTTGCTGGCGACTGTAACAAACACGGACTGCGTGACCTCCTCGGCCAGGTCGGGACGCCGACACCGGCTGTGGACCAGGGCGAAGACCCGCCTGGCGTACAGGTCCACGATCTCGCGCCAGGCGTCCGCATCGCCGCGCGATGCCGCGTCCAGAACCTCGGCCAGCCGCCCGTCGTCAGGGGCGATACCCGGCGCCGGGTCCGTTCGCTCCATGGCGGGAGGCATGCCGTCCGCAGAACGCCCCAGTCCGGTGAGGATTGCCCGGTTCCCGGCGGCTGGCCGACTGGAGGGGTAGGCTGGGGGGATGTCCGCCATTGTGTACACCGTTACCGCGACACTCCCGGACCGGCCGACCGCCGAACGCTACGTCGATTGGCTCAGGGACGGGCATATCGACGCCGTTGTCGCGGCCGGGGCACACAGCGCGATGATTGTTCGGGTCACGGACCCACCCGATCCGATTCGGGTCGAGACCCGGTATGTCTTCCCGACGCGGGAGGCCTTCGATGATTATCTCGCTTACCACGCCCCCGCGCTGCGGGCTGACGGAGCCAAGCGGTTCGGCCCGGAAACCGGGGTCCGATTCGTTCGGACGGTGGGGGAGGCCGTGTAGGGGGTGCTGTGGGGTCTGGGGCGGGCGATCAGGCACAGCCATCCTGTCGTAGACTCCCCGTGGTCATCCGATGCGGCCTCGCGGTTCGGAGACGGCCGGGTGGGCAGGGGAAGAGGGTGAACCACCGGGAGCGAATCCGGATTGGACCCGAGGAGCGATGAGCAACTGCTGGAGGCGTATCGCTCGGGCGAGTCGGACGCCTTTCGGACCCTGATCGAACGCCACCACGACGACCTGCTGCGTTTTCTGGTCCGCCTGACCGGCGATCGGGCCGCGGCGGACGACGTTTTCCAGGAGACCTTTCTCCAGATTCACCTCTCCGCCGACTCCTTCGACGTCGAGCGTCGTTTCCGTCCCTGGTTATTCACGATCGCGGCGAACAAGGCCCGTGACCACCTGCGTAGGAAGGGACGCCGGCAGGAGATGGAACTGTCGGCCCCCGTCGGAAGGGCGGGGGGCGGCGACGAGCACGGGGGGGTTCAGTTCGTCGATCTGATGGAGATCGACGTGCCCGCTCCGGACGCCGCCGCAGACGCGAGCGAACGCGACAGGCTGGTGCAGCGTGCGTTGGACGAACTGCCCCTGCCGCTGCGGGAGATTCTGCTCTTGGCCTACTTCCAGCGGCTCAGCTACGCCCAGATCGCCGAGGATCTCGGCATCCCGCTCGGGACGGTGAAGTCCCGCCTGCACGCGGCGGTCGCGGCGTTCGCCCGGAAGTGGAAGGCCTCGCAGAACGGGGACGATCGGTGATGGACACACGAACCCCATCGGCCATGGGCGAACACGCACCGGCATTGAGCGCGGCCGATGCCGCTGCGCTCGACGCGCTGGTCGCAGCGGGATTTGACCCGGGTTCTGTCACCGAACCGCACCGGGCGCGCGCCCAACGAATCGCCTCGCTCCTCGGCTTGTTGAACAATGCGCCGATCGGACGATCCGGCAGGCTCGTCGATCTGGCGTTCGCCGGTGCACTCGGCCTCGAACCGAGCCTGTGCGCCGAAGACGCGGCTGCTCTCGACGCCTGGCTGGAGTCCGGCGGCCACGCCGCAAGCGTGCCCGAGGCACTGCGAGCGCGGGCCGAACGCCACGGTGCGCTTGCGGGGGCCGTGTGCGAGTGCGACCCAGGCGACCGCGACTCCCTCGTCGATCGCACACTTGCGCTCGTGCAGGCGTCGATTGATCGTGACTCCGAAAGCCTCGTCTTTGAAAGGGCAGCGGGGCGGCGGGTCCGTTTCGCCGACCTGGTTTCTGTCGCCGCAGTGCTGCTGATCGGTGCTTCGGTCGTCTGGCCCATTCTCTCCTCTGTTCGCGATCAGGCCCGGCGCATCGCCTGCGCTGCCAACCTTCACGGCGCTGCCAACGCCATGAGCGGCTACGCCAGCCTGAATCAGAACGCCCTGCCCATGGTCACGGCCTCCTACGGCGGGGGCACGTGGTGGAACGTCGGCAAAGGCCCCGACCGCTCCAACTCCGCCAATCTCTACACACTCGCCCGCGAAAAGTACATCTCGCTCGCAAGCCTGGCCTGCCCCGGCAATCCGAACGCAGCAACCGTGCCTGCCAGTCCGGAAGACCGCGACTGGCGGACCCTCGACGAGGTGTCGTACTCCTACCGCGTCATCTCCGTGCCGCAGGCGCCGCGCTGGGGCGATTCGACCCGCGTCCTTGTGATGGCGGATCGCTCTCCGGTCGTGCAGCGGGCTGTCAGGGGTGAGCGACCGAACCCGGTGGCCTCGACGCCGAACCACGGCGGGAGGGGCCAGCACCTCCTGTTCAACGATGGGGGGGTCGAATGGCACGCCAGCCCAGTCCTTCCCAACGGCGACAACATCTGGTTCCCGAGGTCGCTGGAACGGGTGCTGCACCAGTTGTCCGGCGGCCGACTGACCGGCCGGGAACTGCCGGACGGTCCTGATGATGCGTTCGTCGGACCCTGATGACGGGGCCGGTGGTGCCTCGTCTCTCATACTCGGGGCCTGCTGCGCTCGGCCCGCCGCGAAACTTGCTGTTCCAGAGCGCTCGGCCTAGCCTTCCCGCCCCCGGAGAGCCGGGCAAGGGTTGGAGCGCGGTCCCATGCCGAAGAACAAGAGCCACAAGGGCCTGCTGAAGCGGATCAGGATTTCGAAGACGGGCAAAGCCCGCCACCGCTCCGCCTACCACAAGCACCTCTCGTCGGGCAAGAGCGGCAAGCGGCTCCGCCAGCTCCGCAAGGACCGCTACATGGCCGGACCCGACGCCAAGCGGCTTGAGAAACTGCTCTTCCGCCGACTGCGCGGGCGCAACCAGCCCCGCAGCGCGATCCGGCGTTCTCCCTCGCCCGAGCAGCGAGCGGCCGCGCAGGCCGAGGCCGCAGCCGCCTCGAGGGAATGATGAAGCGAACCGCGGGGCGATGAACGCCCCGGAGACGATGCCCGCCGGGCCGAAGCCAGCCGCCGTCGGCTGCCCCGTCGGACGCGAAGGAGACGACCGATGCCACGCGCAACCAAGGGCGCAGCCCGCAACCGCGCACGCAAGCGCATCTTCCGCCAGGCGCGGGGGTACTACGGCACGCGCAAGAACCACTTCTACCTGGCGCGCGACGCTGTCCGTCGTGCGGGCGTGTACGCCTACCGCGACCGACGCGCCCGCAAGCGCGACCTGCGCTCGCTCTGGATCACGCGCATCACCGCGGCCTGCCGGATGCGAGGTACGCGCTACAGCCGGTTCATGAACGGCCTGCGTCTCGCGGGCATCACGCTCAACCGCAAGATGCTCAGCCAACTCGCGATCGACGAACCGAAGGCCTTCGACGGACTCGTCCAGACCGCCGAGAAGGCCACGCGGGCGCAGCCGGCCAACGCCTGAACCGAAGACGGCGGGCCGGCCCTCGCTCGGGAAGGATGTGGCATGGACGGATGGTGGCTCGCCGACGCTTGGCAGCACAGCCCCGTCTACCTTGTCTCGTGGGTTTTCTGGCTCATCTTCTCGATCACGCTGCACGAACTTGGGCACGGGTGGGCGGCGATCCGTTGCGGCGATCGCACACCCATCGAACTCGGACACATGACGTGGAACCCGACCGTCCACATCGGGACGCCGGGCCTGATCGCGTTCTTCCTGTTCGGGATCGCCTGGGGCGCGATGCCCGTGAACCCGAGCCGCTTCCGCGGGCGATACGACGACCTGATCGTCTCCGCCGCGGGACCGGCGATGAACGTCGGCCTGTCGCTGGTGTGCGGCCTCGCGCTCGGGCTATGGATCGCTCTCGCGGGCGGGTGGGCGAGCGACCACGTCTCGATCAGATCGATCACGCTGTACGGCAATGTACAGTCGTTTCTTTCGCTCGGCTGCGCGTTGAACGCGGCGCTTGTCGTGCTCAACCTGCTGCCCATTCCGCCGCTCGACGGATCGCGGATGCTCGCAAGCGTGTATGCCCCCTACGAGCGGCTTATCTCACGCGACAATGCAACTGTCGTCGGGCTGATTCTCTTCGCGATGGTTTTCTTCTACGGCGGTGGTGTGCTCTGGGCCATCGGCTGGGGTGCCACGGACTTTCTGAGCGAAGGCGTGCTGCGCCTGATCGCGCCGCGGTATTTCGAGATGAACTGACGGCGATGCGTTGAATGATCGGCCTGAGGGGTCACGCCGAGCGGGGCTTGGCGATCGGGTCGCGAGGCCGGAGGTTGGCCACGAAGGCCGCCGCGGCCATCACCGCCGTCAGCAGGCCGTTGCGCATGGCGATCGGCGTCCAGTCTTCGACTGGCAGGGCTGCCCCGATCCCGCACCCGCAGGGCACGGGCACGGGGGGCGGCCAGAACACGAGCGAGGTAGCGTAGAGCGACATGGCCCCCATGAGCACCGCGACGGCGAGCGCACCGAGAGCGATCCGCCTGCCGCGATCGGTCACGAGGCACCATGCCGCGACGACTCCGACGACGATCTCCGCGCCCGACACGCCCCACGCCGCCGCTCCGGCCAGCGACTCGGGGATCAGGTCGTGCTTGAGCAGCAGGTCGGAGAAATGCCGCAGTTCGGCGAAGTGCCGGAAGCCCGAGACGAGAAAGATGACCGCCCCGGCTGCCACCAGCAGAGCGGCCACCGTCTTGCGCACGCGAGAAAAATCGGTCACGGCGTCGGCCCCTCACACGCCCTTGCGGCGACGGACGATCTCGAAACCCGCGAGAACCACGAGCGTCACTCCCGCCAGCACCAGCGGCCAGCGGTACGCGCGCAGGTCGTCGCCCGAGTAGGGCTTGACCTTGGTCTGATCGGGCGGGTTCCACGTCCCGTCCTCGTTGCGGGTGAAGCCGGCCGCGATTGCCTGTCGTTTCGTCTCAACGATCACGCGGTTGTCGATCGCTGTGCTCTCAACGGCGGACCGCTCGAACAATGCTGGATTCCCGTTGGCGTGGAACTCGACGTGCGTGAGGACGGGGCGGGGCACACTCTGCGTCTCCGACCCCCACGACATCGCCAGCGGGAACCCCGGCGGACTCTCGGGCGAGTACAGGAACTCGGATTCGCGCCGATCCTTCGGGTCTTCTCGCCAGCGTCGTACAGGCGTGCCTGTCGGGTCGATCTCGACGCCGCTCGGCGCGAGGCTCTCGAGCCCGGGCTGCGAGTACCACACCAGCCAGGCGCCGCTGGACGTCCGCTCAAGCGAGGTGATGGCCTGAGGGTTTGCTCGCAGAAAGTCGAGGTACCCGATCGGAATGTAGTCGGCGATACCGAGTCCGCCGAGGCTCTCCCCTGAAGCCCAATCGACCAACTGTGGCGATTCCCCCTGACTTCTATACGACTTGCCACTCGGATCCCGTCCGATTACGGATTTCCAGGACGCAAAGAACCACGCGCGAGATTGGGCGTCAAAGCCGACCGTAGTCCGGCCGTAGACTGTTTGGGAGGTTGGCTCGTACACAGCGATCACGCTTCCGCGATTCGGCAGGGCTTGCTCGACAACCGCCGCGAACTCGCGGAGTAACAAAGGAGAAACCTTGCCGGGTTCCTCCTGGCCGCACGCGGAGTTCACCAGAGCGGCGGCGAGGGCTCCCGCAGCCACGTTCAGCCAAGATTCTCTACTCATCACTGAGGAGCCTGGTTGTCTTTGCACGAGTTTTCGCACCTCATGACCGTGAGTTGCAGTGGCCAGCAATCAACGTTCATCCCGCCCGGATCGTACGCCCAGCAGCAGTTGCCGTCCGCAAGCTGCCCGATCATCTCGGCATCAGGGTGAGGCGGCTCGTCGCAGGGCGCGATGATGAACACGCCGCTGCCGCCGAGCGTGTACGTGCAGCACAGCGCGTAGCGGGAACCCGGCCGGCGGACCTTTGCCACCGGATCGCTCGATGGTGCGTTGCCGGACCCCGCCTCGCACACGGTGGCAAAGTCGCCGGTACACGCGCCGTTCGGTCCCTGTCCATCCAGGGGCCAGTCGTAGGTGTACCGGCAGCAGACCGGCGCCATCTGCGCCATCATTCCGACCCCCGCCAACAGCAGGCTTGCTATTCCTATCGCTCGATGTGACCCTCTCATCTCGATCTCCTCTCTGACACAGGTGTCACCAACGGTCCATCCCTCTCACTCCAAACCACGTCGAGTACACGGGCATCCCGATCTCGTTCTCCACGTACGGAGGAAGCCCGTTGTGAAAATCCAGGTACGTTCCCGCGCTCGCGGACCCATCCGCGAAAGCCGCGGGGAACACCCACAGGTCCATGCAACAGAACTGCGTGCCTCCCTCTTCGGGGATCGGGCTGCCGTTGTGCACCTTGAACAGCAGCCCCTTGGACGACGGGAACAGCACCTGCTCCGCCCGCACGGGCGAAGTTCTCTGCTGCTCGACCGGGACTGTGTGCCCGGGGCGCATCAGCGCTGCGTCGTAGACCATGCACATCGAGAGCGCGATCGACGGGTACTTGCCGCGCCGATGCACGTCCGGGTCGATCTCGCTCTCCGACTCGAAGTGACCGGCCTTGAGAACGGCCTCACCCCACGACTGGGCCGCGAACCAGGGGTCGGTGTTGGCCAGCGGAAACACCCCGTCGTAGTCCGTGCAGTACATCGCCACCGTCGCGGCGTGCGAGCGGAGCAGCGCCATATCGCGCGTCAGACGGCTCTGCGAGATCGACCCCGCCAGCGCGGGCATCATCAGCCCCGCGAGGATCGCCGCGATCCCGATCACCACCATCAACTCGACAAGCGAAAACCCGCGCGACCGCGAGGCGCGAACGGCCACAGGCGAGCATGTTCCGCCACTCTTCGTCCTCAAACCGCGGCTCCCATCGTCCAAACCAGGGAAGCACGCCCCTCCGTAACCGTCCGACACACTCTACCCGACGTCCCCCCTCGGACGCAAGCCCCCCTCCACTCCGGATCGGGTTTGCCCGTCTTGCCAGGTCCACTAGCATCGCTCGTGAAGAAAACACTCGCTTGGCTGCTGATCCTTGTGGGGGGAGGGATTGTCCTCGTCGGGATCGGGACTGCCCTCCGAGAACTCGGCTCGCTGTACGCAGACATGACGACCGACCCTCTCGGCCAACCCGAGGGGCGCGAGGAGGCGGTCGTCCCCGCCATGTTTCGGGGTGTCCTGATCGGGGTCGCCGGCGCCCCGCTCCTCCTGGCCGGCTCGTTCATGCTCATCACGGCACGAATCCGGGCGCGGCACGGCCGATCCGTGTCGCGCATCGACCGCTGGAACTCGCGCCCTCCCGCCTGACCGGAGCCGACGCCCGTGACGCTCGACCCGAGCCGATTCGACGCACTTACGTTCGACTGCTACGGCACGCTCGTCGATTGGGAGCGCGGACTGCTCGCCGCACTGAACGCCCTGCTCAACCGGCACGGCGTCCGCTCTCCCGGCGACGACGCCCTGCTCAGCCTGTACGCCGAGTTGGAGTCCGAGGCGCAGCGGGGCCGGTACCGTCGATATCGCGAAGTGCTCGCGGAGGTGTGCCGACGGATCGCCGATCGAATCGGCATCACGCTTGCTACCGGCGAAGACGGCTTGCTCGCGGAGTCCATCCGCGACTGGCCTGCCTTCGCGGACACGCTCCAGGCGCTGCGCGACCTCAAACGACGCTACCGGCTGGCCGTGCTGTCGAACATCGACCGCGACCTGTTCGCCCTGTCCGCCCCGAAACTGGGCGTCGAACTCGATGCCCTCATCACCGCGGAGGACGTGCGGTCGTACAAGCCGGGACATGCCCACTTCCGTCGCGGACTCGAAGTCCTCGGCCTGCCATGCGAGCGTGTGCTGCACGTCGCCCAGAGCCGATACCATGACATCGCGCCGGCCCGCTCCCTGGGCTTTGTGACTGTCTGGGTGAACCGCCAGGCAGGCCGGCACGGCGCGACGATGCCGAGCCACGCGCAGGCCGATATCGAAGTCCCAGACCTCGCCACCCTCGTGTCCATCCTGCACGGCGGAAGTCTCGCGCCGCGTTCTCCCCCAGGTCCACTACCCACGATTCTGCTGTAGACTTCCCCCATGCCCCTGACTCGCGACCAGATCGCCGCCCGCGCCGCCCGTGAACTGCGGGACGGCTACATCGTGAACCTTGGCATCGGCATGCCGACGCTCGTGGCGAACCACATACCGCCGGGGGTGGACGTATGGCTCCAATCCGAGAACGGCCTGCTCGGGATCGGCCCGTTCCCGACCGAGGCCGAGGTGGATGCGGACCTCATCAACGCCGGCAAACAGACCATCACGGCCCGCACCGGGGCGAGCTCGTTCTCCTCGTCGGATTCGTTCGCCATGATCCGCGGAGGGCACGTGGACATGTGCATCCTGGGCGCCATGGAGGTCAGCCAGGAGGGCGACATCGCCAACTGGATGATCCCCGGCAAGATGGTCAAAGGCATGGGCGGCGCGATGGACCTGGTCGCAGGCGTCCGCCGCGTCATCGTGATGATGGAGCACTGCAACAAGAAGGGTGAGAGCAAGATCCTGCCCGCGTGCACGCTCCCCTTGACGGGTCGCCGCTGCGTGGACATGGTCATTTCCGACCTGTGTGTCCTGCGGATGGACTACGACCGGCGCCGGTTCGTCCTGACGGAACTCGCCAAGGGAGTCACGAAGGACGAGGTGATCGCCAAGACCGCGGCTGAGATCGTCGCCGGTGGCGATCCCGTATCGATCGCGGTCTGAGCTGCAACAGTCCGGGTGTAGCGGCGTTCAGTCCTCACCGGCCGGTTCGTGGTCGCTCTCGAGCGGAGGTCGGCTCCGTCCCAGCGCGGTGTCGATCGCCTTGCCGAGTTCGGCGGCGAAATCGACTTCCGTGACGTCCCCGGACACGCCCGCTTCGTCCGCCTTCGCTCGGGCGTTGGCGATGAAGGCACGGAGCTCGTCGGGGGTGACCTTCTTGGGTTCCTTGAGGTGATAGTCTGCGCGTCCCGTGCCGATCGAGACGTTCGATTGATCGCGCGGCGCGCTGATGGGTTCGATCGTCGGCCCGATTGCGCTCTCAGGGATGGACTTCTCATAGACGCCGCGGGCGAAGCGCCGAAGCGTGATCCGGGCCTCCTGCTTTTCCTCTTCCGAAAGCGTCGAGGGCTGGACGTAGCCTTCGTACATGGCCGCCACAATCGCTGCCGGGATGATCGGGCTTCTTGAGACCTCCTCGACGACCGAGACCAGGTCGCGGGCTGAAACGGTGCCCGCCTCGAACTCTGCGGTCAGCGAGTCGATGTGCGCGATCATGCCCTGCTTCTGCTCGTCGGGCAGGCCTGTCTTCTCGATCAGCGCGGCAAACGCCTTGCGAGAGCCTTCCGCTGCCCAGCCACGCCAGCTGAGCGCGAACCAGAACCCGGCCGCCATCGCCAGCACAACGATCACCAGCAGGGCCGCGCACCCCACCTTGATCACCCCGCGCCGGTGAACCCTTGAAATGCTCGGCATGTCATGCCCTCCCTGAAGCCGCGTTTCGGGAACGGTATCCGTTCCGTGCGTGGTGTGCTCCCTCGCTTGCGGTGTGTCCTACCGTCCAGCCGTCATGCCCGACGCCCCTATCTGGTTCGACGGCCACCTCGACCTTGCCTACTTGGTGGAACTGGGGCGAGACTTGCACGCGCCCCTCGAATCCTGCGGTGGTCCGCTGGCTCCGGCGGCGGTCACGCTTCCCTCGCTGCACGAAGGCCGCGTTCGGGCGTGCCTCGGGACGATCTTCACCGAGGCGATCGTCGATGCGCCGACAGGCGGCGAGCAGGCCGGCTCGTACTCCTACCCCGTCGGCGACGCGGCCGCGGCGCACCGCGCGGGCCTCCGCCAACTGGCCGTCTACCACGCCTGGCGCGATGCCGGCGTCGCCTCGTTCCTTCCACCCCGCGCATCCACGACCACGCAATCCGCAACATCCAAACCCGTATCCGCGAGTCACCCGTCTCAAGACCCGGGATTCAAGCCTCGCGATTCGCGGCTCTTCCTCGGCATCCTCATGGAATGCGCCGACCCCATCACCACGCCGGACGAACTTCTGTGGTGGGCCGAGCGCGGCGTCATCGCCATCGGCATGGCGTGGTGGCGCGGTTCGCGGTACGCCGGCGGCAACGGCACGGACGGAGGCCTGACCGACCTCGGCCGCGAACTCGCCCGCGCGATGGACACACTCGGCGTCGTCCACGACCTCACGCACCTCTCACAGCGGGCTACCGACGAACTCTTGGCGCACACCGATCGCCCGGTCATCGCCTCGCACTCCAACTGCCGTGCCCTGCTCGGTGGGCATGAGAACAAGGACTGGCAGCGGCATCTGGCCGACGAGACGGTCCGCGAGATCGGCCGTCGAGGCGGGATCGTCGGCGTCAACCTGGTCCGCAACTTCATCAAGGTGGGCATCGACCGCTCGAACCCCGAGGACCGCCCGACGATCAACGACCTGATCGCCCACGTCGAGCACGTTTGTGCGGTCATGGGGCACACACGCGGCGTCGCGCTCGGGTCGGACATGGACGGCGGACTGACAGCCAACGACCTGCCGCTGGGCATCGACTCGCCTGCGGACCTGCACCGCATCGCCGACGCCCTCGTTTCCCGAGGCTGGACCGACGAGGCGATTCACGGCTTCGCCTGGGGCAACTGGGCGAGGTTCTGGAGCCTCGATCCGATGGGGGAGGCGTGACAGGCTCTGCTCATCGTCGGCGCGAGCGTGTGGGCCGTGCGCGGCGATGCCGGCGCGGGCGCCCGCCCACACCGCAGGCGCGACCTGCAAGCCCGACCGCAACCGCCACTCCGCCCGCGAGCGCGAGCGTGAGCGTCCACGGTGACCGCTCCACGGCCCGCACAAACTTCGTGTACCCCACGTACACCACCGTGCCGCCGACCGTTCGTTCCAGCCGGTTCAGGTTCCGCGTGGTTTCGACCGCACCCACTCCCACCGCGGCAACCAGCAGCAGCACGCCGATCGCCAGCCACGGTGTCCGCCTCGTACGCCCCTTCGGCATGAGGGCATCATCGGCGCGCTTCAACGATTCCGCACGATCAACACCGAACTAAACGCGAATACGCGATGATTTTGGCAGAAACCGCGAACCCGCGTATTGACGAGTTGTTTATCCGATTATACGATATCGCTCTTTCAGCAAGGAGGCCCCATGACCGCCATCACCCCGACCATGACGGTGGGCGAGATCGTCGCCCGATACCCGGCCGTTGCCACGACTCTCGAGGGCTTTGGCATCGACTACTGCTGCGGAGGCCGCAAGACGCTTGCGGAGGCCGTCGAACACAAGTGCCTCGACCTGCGGGAGGTGGTGTCGGGTCTGGAAGCCACCGCGTCGGTGCAGACCGGCGATGAGCGGGACTGGCGCACCGCGAGCCTCGGCGACCTGTGCGACCACATCGAGGCCACTCACCACCAGTTCGTTCGGCGCGAGTTGCCCGCCCTCGCGGCGCGGCTCGATCGCGTCGTCAAGGCCCACGGCGAACGCCGACCGGAGATGCACGAAGTCGCGAAGGTGTTTCGTGGCTTCGCTGCTGAACTGACCGCACACATGCACAAGGAGGAGCAGATTCTCTTTCCCGCGATCCGCGCGGTCGAGTCAGGGCAGACCATCAGGGGCATTGGCGCGCCGATCGCCGTGATGGAGCAGGAGCACGACGACGCCGGCCGTGCCCTCGAACGGATGCGAGAGTTGACCGGCGGGTTCGCCGTGCCGATGGACGCGTGCGGCACGTACCGGGCGCTGCTCGAAGGGCTGCGTGCGCTGGAATCCGACATGCACCGGCACGTTCACAAGGAGAACAACATCCTCTTCCCGCGTGTCCGTGAACGCATCCGCCGAGACGAAGGCGTGGCGCCATCATCTTCTCCGCACGATCCGACGCCCACCGCGTGCGCATCGTGTGGGGGATTGCAGCGATAACGAGGCTGCTGGCGAAACCGCGCGCGTAGTGCCATACCACCGACTTCGGCTGCTCTGAGTCGAAGTCGGTGCTCCACACGCCGCCGTTCGCGCCCGCGGCGACGAGCTCGCAAAGCCGAACTCGGTGGCATGAAACTCGGCGCGGCCGCGCCGATGTGGTTTCACTCCGGCTGAGTGGGTCGCCTGCCTGAACCGGCTTCGGTGCCATCGTCGGCTGCCGGAGTCGGCGTCGGTGGGGGTGTGTTACCCCCCTCTCGCTTGATACGTTCATACTCCGCGCTCTCGGGGGCAGTGCCGCCGCCGAGGATCGATCTCGCGATGAGAATGATCGCCAGCAGGCCGATGACGCCCGCGGCCACACCGAGAATCATTTTCTTGCGTTTCTCGTCCATGCGTGTACCCCGTCGAGTTCGAGGCGAGAAGAAAGGGCGCGTCGGTTCCGCCGACGCGCCCGTGCGATGCGAGTGAGTTCCGATTCGAGTCAGCGGATGATGTCGCGACCCTGGACGCCGTCCTTGGTGGCCCAGAAGAAGGCGGGGTAGACGCCGGGATCGGTGGATGAACCGTTTTCCAGATTGTCTTTGGCCATGGCGTACTTGTTGAGGATGCCGGCGAGCGGGTTCCAGACGTCTGTCGGAGTGAGGGAGTCCTTGGTTCGCGGCTGGTTTTGGTCTCGCAGAGCGAGATAGACCTGGTCGAGATCGTACTTGATGACGCTGCCGTCAACAAGACCGATGTTGGGGTCTGCTCCCGGGTTGTTCCAGTTGGGGAAGAAGCTCATGCTTCCGGCGGGGGTGCCGCTCGAAGCGTCTGGCGTGGAGTAGGCGATCTGGTTGCGACGTTTCTGCGAGGTGTCGAATCGCTCCCACATCATGACTTTGAGTTCGGGGAAGGTCACGTCATCAATCGTGTTTCTGCGGACCATCGCGGCTGCTGCGGTGCCCGATGCACTCGGGCGAGGACGGTTCTTGTATCGAGCAGCGGAGAACCACATTGTCGGCGAGTAGCAGTACGAGGTGTCCCATATCCACTGTTCATGACTTCCGCCGCCGAGAATCTCATCGAGGAATCGTTGCTTTGGTTTGGGGTCGGATGGCGAGAACTGGACGTCCGAGGCGTAGTCCCCCTCGCTGAGCCAGCTGGCGGTAAGCGAATACCAGTGGAATGCGTACATCTCGCTGTTCCACATGCCTCCACCAGTGGTGTCGTTGAACTTGAAGAGGTATTCGGAGACAGGCTTCATGACGCCGTTCCATGCATTGTTGCCGTCGTTGATCGTCGCCAGCGGTCCACGTTCGCCGGGAGCGCAGAAGGGGTTGAGTAATGAGTTTCGGTGTTCGCCTGTGTAGAGCAGGCCGATCTTGACCAGCTGGCTCAGGTTCGACTGGCTGATGACGTTTCGTGCAGCGCGGCGTGCCTCTCCGAGGGCGGGTAGCAGGAGTCCAATCAGAAGGGCGATGATCGCGATCACCACCAGCAGTTCGATCAGCGTGAATCCGCGGCGTGCTCTGTGTGCCATGGGGCGTCTCCTCTGGTTCTGCCTGTCCGGAGCTTCGGGCGACCGGCTGCGGCTGTGCGGCCTTCGTGATCGGATCGTCCACTTTGCCGGAAGGCCAGAACCGGCCCTCCGTACCCCTTGTTCGCATCATACTCAGATCGGGTTCAGCAAGCCAGTGGGAACACAACCGGGCCTTGCCGGCTAGTCCGCCACACCGAAGGGGGGTCTGCCCCGGGCGAATCCACGCCACGCTGCCAGGAGCGATCGAGGCCCGATCGGTCTGACACCCTGCGTCCGCCGCAATGCCCCGAGGCGGTACAGGTGCGACCACTGCCCGAACAGCACCGAATACGCCCAGACGACGGCCCGGCCCGGGTCGTAGAGGTTGGTCGGCTCGCCGGTGGTGCCGTTGAGTTCGACGATGCCGATGCCGTGCCCCTCGCGGAGCAGGTCGTCGGACTCGTACCGGGCGTCGAGGCGTGCATAGTCGATGCCGGGGTCTGTCGGCGTGCCGACCGCAGAGGCATAGGCTGCGATGATCGAGTCGATGCGGGCTTCGAGTGCGGGGGTGATGAGGTCCGCGCCGTCGCGGAAGAGGGTGCCCTGAGCGTGGTTGCCGGACTGGGCGAGCCGGACTCGCTCGCCGTCCGATGGTACCCAGGCGCGTGAGCCTGCAAAGCGGGCGAGGAAGACAGCAGCCTGCCGGCGGTAGCGACGGTCGCGATAGAGGAGTTCTTCGATCGTGCGCCGGCCGTCGCCCACGACAAAGGGGAACTCCTTGCGCGTGACGGCATAGATACGGCCGATGCGGCCGGGTGGGGCGTGCGGGTCGCGGACCCAGGTGATGCCGCACTCGTGCGGGCCAGGGTGGTAGGCCTGCACGACGACGGCCCGGGGCATGGCTTCGAAGTAGCGTCGAGCATCGTCATCGGAGCGGATCAGGCGGACGCCGTAGCCGCGTTGCCCGGTGTCGGGCTTGAGGACGACGGGGTAGGGTCCGACGTCGTGTGGATGGAGCATCGTGCGCCGCAGGGCGTGGAGTCGCTCGCTGACGGAGGCGGGTTCGATGAGGGCGGAGGGCATGACGGCTGGTCCGGCGGCGGAGAGCGCACGGAGAATCTCGGTCTTGCTCTCGCCGACGATTCCGCCGCCGTAGGGGATGGCGGGGTTGCAGCAGGTCCAGATCATCAGGCCGCGATGGCGGATGGAGAGCCAGGCGATCCATGGCAGGAGTGGAAGGTAGAAGACAAAGGGGGGCCAGTACTCGTGGCGCGGCAGGCGGTCGAGGGCTGCGAGGAGTCGCCCCCGGCCCGACCATGTCACGGCGTGGGTCGCGGCGCGGACGGTGAGGACCGTGCCCACACACGCGAGCGCTACGCCCGCGAGACCGAGCGAGTCTTCGAGGGGTTCGAGCACGGCCTGGGCAGCGACAGTCGCGGCGACGAGAACCAGAGTCGCCCAGAGAAGCGAGCCGGCGCCGAGGCCGAGCATCGCGGCCGGGCCGAGGGCACGGAGCGAACCGAGGGCGTGCGATGCTTCGTCTCGCTGCCAGGGCTGGAAGCAGGAAACCAGGACGGCGGTGAAGGTGTGCCAGAGCGTGCGCTGAGGGAGCGGGTCGTCGCGACGTGCGGCCGTCGCGCCGGCGAACCGGCGTGCCCAGTCCATATCGGCGGGGTCGAGGAAGCCGCAGCGCAGCGCGGGAAGTGCATTCGAGAGGGCACGGAGCGAGAGTCCCGCAGCGAGTGCGAAGGCGGCCAGGCCGAAGTCCAGCCGGAGCGTGGCCACCAGCAGGCCCGCGAGCACGGCGGCGTGTTCCGGTCGCAGGCGGGCGAGCAGAACGAACGTGCCGCCGACCGCCCACCACGGCAACACGCGGATCGCGTCGAGAAGCTCAGCGGCTTTCCCGACCACGCCGACTCGCGGGTCCGGGGCGAGATCGGCGGCGTACGTTAGAGGGGGCACACCGGGAATGTCGTGGCGGGCGAGGAACGAGAGCAGGTGCGTGGCCGTCTCTTCCGCCTGGAGGAAGGGGAGGAAGTGCGAGGCGTCAATGAGCACGAGGCGGCTCGTGGGCATGCGCTCGTGATGCTCGACCGCGCCCCACGCGGGCACGAGAAAGTCGTCGTGCCCGTGGAGGACGAGCGCGGGCACGGTCAACCGCTCCATGACCGGCTCGACGAGGCGCTGGTCGGTGTCCCAGAACGAGCGGATGAAGGCGTGACGCATGCCGCGCTCGGCAAGGGCGCCGAAGTGCGGGACGAGTTCCGGCACGATGACCACGGCGACGAACCCGGCGGCATACTTGACACGCTCGAAGAAGTAGCTGCCGGTGCCCTCGGTCTCCTGCACGCCGGTTGCGGCGACGAGAGCGATCGAGGCGATGCGGTCTGGGGCGATGTCCGCGGCGTGGAGAGCGACGCCGCCGCCGTTCGACCAACCGACCAGGTGGGCGCGCTCGATGTCGAGCGCGGCGAGGACCTCGAGAACGGCATGGGCGTGGGCACGGTTGGAGTACGACGGAGCGAGCGCGGTCGAGTTTCCGAAACCTGGCAGGTCGATGGCGATGACGCGGCGGTCGCGGGCGAGGAGTGGGCCGAGTCGGACGAAGTCGAGGGCCTGGCCGGGTGAACCATGGAGGAGGACGACGGGGGCATGCGGTGCGGCAAGGTCGCTGCCCCACTCGAGGTAGGCAATGGACGTGGTGCGGTCGGGGACCGGGCCGTCCTCGTCCGTGGCATGGATCTCGACGATGCGTGCGCCGACCTCTGCGGGGGGAGGCACGTACCACGAGCCGACGAGGCTCTGGACGGCGTGCGAGGCCGTGAGAAGCGCGAGGTAGACCGCGACGGTAACCCGTGCGGTTCTCCGGAGACGGGATGGCGGCTTGGTGGCGCGGGGTGGCATCTGAGGCCGTTCTCGGAGCCTCGGCCCGGGAGTCTACGCCACGAGCGTGAACCCCGACCGGTTCTTGTGAGGATCGTTTGGATTCGGTGGACGGGTCTTGTATGCTGTCAGGGGGAGTTCTCCCCGTGGGTGGTCGCGAAAGGGGCGACGGGCATGGTGCGGACCAGGGCGTTCACGCTCATCGAGTTGCTGGTGGTGATCGCGATCATCGCGCTGCTGATCGGGATTCTGCTGCCGGCGCTGGGCAAGGCGCGGGCGGTGGCGCAGTCCACGCTGTGCATGTCGAATGTGGACCAGATCGGCAAGGCGAGCACGATGTACGCCCAGGACAACAAGGACGAGATCTGGTTCTCGTGGGACTGGGCGCGAACGGACTCCAACGGCGACGGCCTGAACGATGCGCCTGGACACCTGTACGAGTACGTGAACAAGGCGGAAGAAATCCTGGCGTGTCCGACGAACAAGCGCAAGGGCCGCAACAACCGGGATACTTACAAGAAGAACTCGAACTGGTACGGGGGCACGTCGGAGCTCGACTTCGACTACTCCATGCAGACGTTCACGAGCGGGTATCGGCTGGGGTCCGAGGTTCGCAGCGCGTACATCCCGCCGAACTACAACTCGCCCGCGAAGCTGCCGCCCGCGCTTCTGCCGCAACTGACGTACTTCCGGTCGGTGTTCGTGTTCGTGGAAGAGAGCACATGGTGGTACAACGACGCCATCCGCGACGGCCTGTGGGGGAATCAGGACCAGGTCACGATCCGCCACTTCAAGGGTGGATACATGTGGTTTGTTGACGGCTCGACCGAACTCTTCGTCGGTCCCAACGACGGCGACGAACCTCGCTACCAGGGGAATCGCGACTTCGAGGCCAACGACGTCTTCGCGTCCACTCGCGGGCCTGACCACTGGTACCGCATCTACGGGACGCAGTGGAACCGGCCCTACGGCTGGATCAACAACCCGCGATGACGCCCCCCGCGCCCGGCCCCACGAACCGCCTGCGTCTGATCTCGTCGGTGCCAAGTTGGCCGCACGCGCCCATGAGGGTGCGACCCTTGGTGCGTCGCCGGCGCACGAAGAGGCCGCGTGCGACGAGCCGGCCCACGAACCGCTCGATGCTCTCCTCTATCGGAGCGGGCCAGGGGGAGTTGCGTCGCGGGTTGTAGGGAATGACGTTCACCATGCCCCGGGTCAGGCCGTCGCTTGACCCGCAGGCCGTGAAGGGGCGGAGGTACTCCGCGAGTTCGTCGGCGTGGTGAGGCTCGTCATTCACGCCTGGGATGATGACGTATTCGAAGCAGATCTTGCGGGCGCGTCCGAGGCCGGGCACGGCAAGGATGGCCTCCCGCAGGTCCGCCAAAGGCATTGCGCGGTTGACGGGCATGATGGCGGAGCGTGTGGCGTCGTTCGGGGCATTGATGCTGACGGCCAGGCCGAGCCGCCGCCACCCAGGTCGGTCCATCACCGTCGCAAGTCGTCGCAGGCCGTCGATCCGCCCGACCGTGGAGATGGTGATGCGCGACGTGGCGATACCCGGGCCGTCGTGATCGGTCAGGATGGCGACGGCGTCGAGCACCGCGTCGAGATTGTCGAGCGGCTCGCCCATGCCCATGAACACGACGTTGCGGATCGGCGCCCCGAGAACGTGCCGCGCCGCCCACCACTGGCCGACGATTTCGCTGGGCGTGAGCGAGCGAACGAGGCCCATCTGGGCCGTCTCGCAGAACGTGCAGCCCATGGCGCACCCGACCTGGCTGGAGACGCAGAGCGTGTGTGTCCGCGCCCCGCCGCGACCGATCATCGGGATGACGACACTCTCGACGTGCAGGGCAACGTGTTCGGGGAAGCGATCGGCGACCGTGCCTCGCTCCAGCCGCTGAAGGAACTTGATCGTCGTGCCTTCTGCAACCGCCTCGCGCTGTTCACGCACGATCGGGCCGGCGAGCGCGGCGTCGTTCATCCAGTCAGCGATCACGCCGGCACGGTGGAACGCGCGGTAGTCGTCGAGGGCACGAACGCGAGAGGAAAGCCCGGCCCGAGCGCAGGCGTCGGCGAAAGCGACCGAGGGGAGGGCGAGCGGGCTGGGTGTCACGTCGGGCACAGGGGAGTGTATGGCGGCGATGGGGGTTCGAAGAGAGCGTCGAACGGGATCGGCTCTGCGTCGAAGAGTGCGGAGGCTGCCGCAGGGCAGCGTGGCTTGAACAGCAGAAAGGACGCCAAGTCACGGGGCACTGAGGCATGGGTGGTGAGTTCGCACTCGTGCGGGCGGCCGGGATCGCGTGTCACGGCCTGAGTTTTGCCATGAGAGCGCTGAGCGCCTCGATGCCACGGGCGACGCACTCTCGGGCGGCGTCGGCCTGCGCGAGCGTGATCGCCCTTCGGGCGCGCTCGATGGCCTGGGCGCGCTTGGCACTCCCGGGCGGGGCGTCCGGGCGGTTGTCGAGCTCGCACAGATTGTCGTACTGGTCAGCGAGTTTCACCAGCCGAGCCTGCCAAGGGCCGGCAGCGAGGCGTGCGTCGTACTCCGGCTCGCGCAAGTCCTCGCGGAGGATCATGCTCTTGGTGAGCGCAGCAACGGCGTCGGCGACTTCCGGCCCGAAGGCCTCGAGCAGGTCGTCGTAGTCCGTGTCCGTGTCCTCGATCGTGTCGTGCAGCAGTGCAGCGCACAGCGCGACCTGGTTTTCGCACCCGAAGACGACAGCGACGATGAGGGCGACTCTCGTGGGGTGCGCGTAGTAGGGCGTTCGTCCGTCCTTGCGCAGGGCGTGGCGGTGGGCACGTGCGGCGAACGAGGCTGCCTGTTGCCAGCGCGTGGGATCGATCGGCATCGGCGTGCTCCGAGAAAGGCTACCCGGCGTGGATCAGGCTCGTGCGCGAGGGGTTGCCGCCGTGCTCGTCGAAGAGGAGCAGCACGTTCTCCGCACCGGGCTTGAGCCAGGGGCCGGGGAGGAGGTAGCGCGTCTGCGGCGGAACGCCCTTGCCCGTCGCCGTGGCGACCCAGTACCGCGAGACATTGCGTCCGTTGAGGAAGATTTGCCCCTTTGTCATGCCGGTGAGGTCGAGGAGGAGCGGTCGGTCGTCCGTCGCCTTGAACGAGGTGCGCCACCAGACGGGTCCGCGCCGGCCGCCGGCCTTGTGCTGATCGGAGTAAGCGTGCGAGGGCGGTGGTTCCCACGCGGCGAACGCCCATTCTGCTTTCTCCGAGATGCACCTGGTGCCTTCGACGATCTGCACCGACGGGGCGAGCGAGTTCAGCATCGCCTCTGCGCCTTCGGGGCCGACGGAGTCCGCCGCGAGGGCGATCTGGAGCGTGTTGTTGCCGCGGCTGAGCATCTCGGAGTCGAGGACGAGGCGATCGGGGCCGGGGCGGTCGAGGTAATGAATGGGCTTGTTGTTGAGCAGGACGAGGCCGCGCCCGACGAAGGAGCCGATGGTCACGATGATCGGCGTCTTTCGGCGGTGGGGGAGCGTCCACGTCGCGCGCATCGGGTGGGTGACGTCGCCCTGGCGCACTTCCCACAGGGGAGTGCGGAACGACATCAGCTCGATCGGCGATTCCTCGCTGAGTTTCATGCGGCCCGATCGGAAGTTGGTCGTCTCCCAGACGTGCCCGTAGAGGCCCTTCGGCTCGCCGAGGTGCACGCCGCCGGAAAGCCTGCCGAGGTTGTCGGCGAGCGCGACGAGCGTGTGCTCGGCCTTGCGGAGCTGGAGAACGGGGTCGAGGTCCGCGCCCGGTCCGGTGCCGATGATCCCCTGCGATTCGCCGTCGAGGAAGAGGTGGAGGCGATCAGCGGCGTGAGGGAAGGTCATCTTCACACGCTTTGCCTTCGACGAACGGAAGGTGAGACGGTACCAGCCGTAGCCGTAGGGCGCGCCGAGGCGAGTCAGGTCGTCAGGCCCAGCGATGACGGCGTATCGCTGGCTGGTGCCGGCGGCGAAGTCGTCGGCGGGGGCGGCCTCCCAAACGCCGAAGGACGGCGCGGAGTTGCGTGCCATTGCCGGGGCGGAGGCGATCTTGATCCGTTCCGCGCGGCCTTCGCCGTCGATGCGCGTCATGTGGCGCGCGCCTGCGGCCGGCACGGGCTGACCCGCGGCGTCGGCTCTCGCCGCACCGAAGATGATGGCGTCATCCAGCACGAGCGTTCGATCCACCTGCTCCTCGCTCAGCACGACCAGCACGACGCCTTCATGCTCGACCACCAAGGGATCGACGGACTTGCCCCGTGGTGCTTCCACTTCCAGAGGAGAGCCGTTGACCGAGACGACGCCGCGCGACCCTTCCGGGCCGAAGCAGACCAGCACCCGGCCGAACGTCGCGAGGGCATTGAGCGCGCAGTAGTCGATCTCCGAACGTGCCCCGATTCGCGTGCCGAGCAGGCACCACGCCACGCCCTGGGCGGAGAGCGGGACCGCGACGGGTGAACCGTCCGGCAGCACGATGTGCGCATACCGAAGTGCCCGTGAACGTGCGGGCGGGTCGTCAAATACGAACGCGACGCCGCCGTGCGTTCCTTGGACATGGGCCAGACTCATCCCCATGCCATGTCCGGGAATGGCGGCCGGGTCCATCAGGACGGGCCGCTGATCAGGGTCGAGGTTCGCCAAGATGCGTGAGAACTGGGACGCGAACGTGCAGAGTCTGCGCAGGGCACGCCCTGACTCGGTCAGATCACCGGTTTCGGAGAGTGGCGCGCCCTGATCGTGGGACGCTGTGACGAAGGCCTCGTGAGCCGTGTGCAGCCTGCCTCCCGAGAACCCGAAGTTCGTCCCGCCGGCGAAGGGGTTGACGACGAACTGCCCTCCCGCGGCCAACACTTGTGCCGCCGAACGCATGATGGCTGGAGTCGTGAGCGGGTCTGGCGCGGGCTGACCCCAGGAAGCGGCGTGTCCGATCCGCAGGTCGATCACGATTCGTGGGTTGCGAGGCCGGACGATGCCGAGTTGCCGTACCGCGGAGAGCATCTCGTCGCTTCCGGACCAGCACTCGATCTCGCCCTCGACGGACTGCCAGAGGTTGTTGGCGTTGATGACGGGAACGCTGAAGCCGGCTTCCCGGTAATACCTGAGCAACTCGCCGAGGTAGGCGTGCGCGAGGTCATCATGCCCGCAGGTCCACGCGTGCTCGTTCTGGATCATCAGCAGGGGGCCGCCGCGCCCGCTGCTGGTGACCTGCAGGTCCGCGACCTGCTTGGCGAGCGCGGTGATGAAGCGAGAGCACGCCTCGAGGAACGGACCGTTCTGGGTGCGAAGGCGCAGTCCCGGAAGGGAAGTGAGCCACGGGGGAAGCCCGCCGAGGTCGAAGCCGGACCCGACATACGGACCCGGCCGGAGGATGCAGTGCATCCCCGCTTCGCCGACCATCTTCACGAAGGATCGGAGGTCGTTCTCGCCCGCGAAATCGAACTGGCCCGGACGCGGCTCGTGCCTGGCCCAGACGACCGGGGCTTCGACCGTGTTGAGTCCCGCGAAACGTGCGGCGCGGATGCGATCAGCCCAGACTTCCCTTGGGAGGCGGGCGTAGTGGATGGAGCCGCCGACGATCCAGAGTCGTCGTCCGTCGAGCAGGAGGCTCCTGCCGTCAAAGGTGACCGATGGCATTGGCTCTCCGTCGAAGGGGCGGCGGCCGGGGGCTACGCTCTGGCCCCGGTTCCGGTTGGCTGCCGCGGCCGCCCCACGAGTCCGTGCGGGAGAGGATCAGAATAGGTGCGTGCCGAACGATCGGCCACAATGTTTGGCTATTGTCAGGAGGACACAGTGCTCTTTTTCACACCTTCGCCCCCCCCGTCCGATCTGAGCGGCCGCGATGTCTAAGCACGGCACCTTCCATAGCCCGATCGTCTGCCGCCGCTCCCATGTGTGGGCGGGTCTCGGCTGCATGTCCCTCCTGCTTCTTGCCGCCGGCTGTGGGGGGGGGATGGCGAAGATCGATCGTCAACTCGCCAAGGTCGTTCAGGATCGCTCGCGGGCGATGGCGGCTTCATCGCCGGGGGTCCGGGCACCCGGCGACCGGTGCGCTGTCGTACGTTCCGGGCGAGCAGGCGGAATCGGCCGACGAGGAACTGCGTAGGGTGAACGAGCGCCTGCGGCGGTTTCACGAGCAGGCCGCGGGGGGTGGAGCGGGCGAGTACATCCCGCTGACGCTTGACCGTGCGTTCGAGGTGGCGCAGCTCGAAGGCCGTGAGTACCGCGACGCGGAGGAGGACTACCTGGTCGCGGCGATCCGGCTGCTGATCGAACGGCACCGGTGGGGCCCGCGCCTGTTCAACGATTCGAGCGTTTCGCTCTCGGGCGAGGGCGACGAGGGGCGCTTCGACAACGCGCTCCGCGTGGTGAACACGCTGCGGGCTAACCAGAGGCTGCCCTACGGGGGGCAGGCGGAGGCCCGCTGGGTGTGGCGTGCGACCGAGGACCTGCGGTCGAGCGTCTCGGGCCAGTATCGGCAGTCTTCGGAACTGGTCTTCGACGCGAACATGCCGCTGCTCAGGGGGGCGGGTACGGTTGCGCAGGAGAGCCTGATCCAGTCGGAGCGTGATCTTGTCTACGCGGCCCGTGACTTCGAACACTTTCGCCGGAGTTACTTCGTGAGCATCGCGGACGACTACTTCCGCCTGCTTCAGGCCGCGGCTCGCATCAACAACCAGGTCTCGCAGTTGCAGAGCCTTCGTCTGTTCGAGGAGCAGCAGCGTGCGAAGTTCGAGGCCGGGCGGATCAGCCAGTTCGACCTGAACAACGCGACCAACCGCGTGCTGCAGGCGGTCTCGACGCTGGCGAGCCTGCGAGAGCAGTTCACGCTGCAACTGGACCGCTACAAGGTGCGTCTCGGCATCCCGGTCGAGACCTCCGTTCGCCTCTCGGGCGTCAGTTTCGGCCTGACCGCGCCGGTTGTTGACCTGGATGAGGCGACACGGGCCGCGCTGGCGTATCGGCTCGATCTCCAGAACCGGCGCGACAGGCTGCTCGACTCGCAACGGAACGTGGACGTGGCCCGCAACAACCTTCTGCCGGACCTGGGAGTCGGCGCGCAGGTGGGCATTCCCACCGATCCCGACGCGCGGGAGGGAGGCGTCGCGTTCGACCCTGACGAGACCCGCTACGAGGCGAGCATGACGCTCTCGCTGCCGCTCGACCGCCAGATCGAGCGGCTCCAGCTGAGGCAGGCCCTCCTGAATCGCGACCGGCAGCAGCGCGCGTACGAGCGGTTCAGCGACGACGTTGTCGTGGACGTTCGCCGCCGCGTCCGCGAGATCGATCTTGCCCGCTTCCGACTCGAACTCGCGGAGCGGCAGGTGCAGATCAACGAGCGCCGGCTCGAGGAGCAGCGCATCAGGGCCGACCTCGTGGATACGCGCACGCAACTCGACGCCTTGACCGACCTGCTCAACTCGCAGAACGACCGCGACCAGGCGTTGACGGACCTGCGCATCGCCGTGCTGAACTACCTGCTCGCGTCCGGGCAGCTCCGCGTCCGACTGGACGGCTCGCTTGAGCCGCTGCCTGGTATGGACGTCCGCGTCGAGCACATCCCGCTCGACTACGCCCGGCTTCTGGGCGAGGACGACGAGAAACTGCCGGTCATCGTGCCGCCGGACGAGATCGAAGCGCCGGCGGAGCAGCCCGAGACGCCGTAACCAGACGTATGGGCACGAAAGGGCGACGTTCCTATTCAGAGGACTCGCGCACCTGCCCCAGCGCGTCAGCGACATAGACGTCGTGGCGCTCCCACCGTCCCCCTGCGTGGAGGTAACTCGACACCCCTCCCTCGACGCGCACGAAGCCGAGCCGCGCCGCCATGCGAAGGCTCGCCTCATTCTCGGGCTGGATGCCCGCGAAGACGCGGTGCAGGCCGAGTCCCTTCGGCAGGTCGAGGAAGGCGTAGTCCAGCATGGCGCGCACCCCCTCGACCGCCAGGCCGCGGCGGATGCAGTCCGCGGCGATCCACCAGTTGGCGTCCGCTTCGAGGCAAAGCCCGCGGCGGATGGCGTTGAGATTGAACACGCCGGCGATGCGGCCGTCGTCGAGCACGCCGACACGTCGCCAGCCGGTGCCGGTGCGGTCGCCGGCCTCGGTCAGCTCGAGTTGCCGGAGGAAGAGGTCGTCGTCCGATTCACCGGGTCGGTGCAGGGGGCTGAAGCGGTCGAGATGGTCCCGGCTCGCCCGGATGACGCGCAGATATTCGTCGCGGTCACTCTCGCGCAGCGGGCGCAGCGTGAGCCGCGATGTTCGGAGGAGCGATCGGCTTTCGACGATGACCGGCCGCAACGGCGCGAGGTCCGCGATGGCGTCGCGTGCCGAGATCGTCCGCTGCGCGCTGCGCCGCCGTCTCATGTCCGCACCTCCGGCCTGTCGGGGTGCGGCCAGTCAAGGTGGTACGATTCGCCGCGCGGGCGGTCGATGCGTTCGTAGCCGTGTGCGCCGAAGAAGTCGCGCTGCGCCTGGACGAGCGCGGCGGGAAGGCGGTCGGCTCGGAGCGAGTCGTACCATGCGAGCGCGCTCGAGAACGCCGGGGTCGGCACGCCCGAGATCGCGGCCGCCGCCACGACCTCGCGCCACGCCGACTGCCGTTCCGCCGTTGCTGCGGCGAATGGGCGTGCGAGCAGGACGTTCGACAGCCGCGGTTCCTCGGCGAACGCGGCCGCCAGCTCGTGCAGCAGTCGGGCGCGGATGATGCACCCGCCCCGCCAGATGCGTGCGATGGTTGCGAAGTCCAGGCCCCAGTCCCACCGCGCGGACGCCGCCGCGAGAACCGTGAAGCCCTGCGCGTAGGCGCACAGTTTCGAGCAGTAGAGCGCATCGCCCACCGCGTCGATGAACCCGCTCCGATCGGGCTGCCTCGGAGCGGACGGCCCGCGCAGTCGCTCCCGTGCAGCACGCCGAGCTTCTGTATCCGCGCTGATGGTGCGGGCGAAGACGGCTTCGGCGATCGTCGGCGCGTGCACGCCGAGGTCCAGGGCGGCTTGGCTCGTCCACTGGCCGGTGCCCTTCTGGCCGGCGGCGTCGAGCACAACGTCAACGAAGGGGCGACCCGTGGAACGATCCTTGTGCGCGAGAACCTCCGCCGTGATCTCGACGAGATAGGAGTCCAGCACGCCCCGGTTCCACTCTGCGAAGACCGCCGCGATCTCGCGCGGTTCGAGTCCAGCCGCACGACGGAGAAGGTCGTACGCCTCGGCGATCAACTGCATGTCGGCGTACTCGATGCCGTTGTGGACCATCTTGACGAAGTGCCCTGACGCGCCGGGGCCGACCCTGGCCGCGCAGGCCTCGGCGTTCGGGGCGTCGGCCGGCCTGCCCGGTGAACCCCCCTCGATCGGCCTGCCGGTGCGTGCGTCCACCTTCGCCGCGATCGCGGTCCAGATCGGTTCGAGGGCGTGCCAGGCGTCGGTGTCGCAACCGGCCATGAGGCTCGGGCCGAATCGCGCACCGACCTCCCCCCCCGACACGCCGGAGCCGACGAAGCGGATGCCGCGGTCTCTCAGCGCTGTTCCGCGTCGCGCCGTGTCGTCCCAGTGCGCGTTCCCGCCGTCGACCAGCACGTCGCCGTTTTCGAGCAACGGGGCGATCTGTTCGATCACGGCATCGGTCGCGGAACCCGCCTTGACCATCAGCAGCACGACGCGGGGCTTGCGGAGGGATGCGACGAACTCGGTCATGTCGAACGCGGGAAGGAAGCAACCCGGCCCGCGTCCGCGCCACCCCCGGCCGAACGAGCCTGGGGGTGAGTCCGCCAGGAGTTGCCGGACCGGCTCAGGGGAGCGGTTGTGCAGGGCGACGCGGAATCCGTGGTCGGCCATGTTCAGGGCGAGGTTCCGCCCCATCACGGCCAGACCGACCACGCCGATGTCCGCGTTGTCAGAACTTCTGCGCTCACCCGCGGCCATGCCACCCTTCCCGGCGGGGCCGCCCCCGCCAACCGCTACAGTGCGACGCTATGCAGGACGGCCATGCCCTGCTGATGTTCGCGGCTCGACTCGGGCTGCTTATCGGCGTCCCGGCCTTTCTTGCGTTGCTTCTTCGGCTCGCAGGCGCGGGGCGGAGTGGCGCCCTGCGTTCGATCGCGACCGGCTCGATCGCCGGTGTTCTGCTCGGGCCGGGGATCGCGGGTCGTCTCGCGCCGGATCTGTGGGGGCGCGTCTTCAGTCAAGCAGAACCGGCGACTCCGGGCATTGTGGCGATTCTATCGATTGCGATCTTCGCCGCGGGCTGGGCGGGCCGCCGTCCATCCTCCGCGGGGCAGCAAGCCGGCCCACACGATCTGCTGACCGCCCTTGGCGCGGCATTCCTTTCGCTCGCCATGACCGCGCTGCCCGTTGCGATTCTTCTGGGCTGGCTCTTCGACCTCGACCGGTTGACCGGACTCGCGTTCGGCGCGGCCTTTGGATCGGGGAGCGCGTTCACCCACGTAACGCTGCGCCGCATCCGACCGATCGGCCGCTCGACCGATGCGCGGCTCTTTCTCGGATGCTCGCTTCTCCTTCCGTTCGGGCTGATCGCCGCGCTCGCCCCGCCGGATCGGGTCTGGGTGCTGCTCGTGCTGGCGGGGGCGTATACAGCGGGCACGATCGCGTCGCGCCTGGCTCCGCTTTCCGCACGCGGTCGGGGGATTCTCCGAGGCCTGCTCCTGGCGCTGATGGCAGGATGCGCGGCCCGGCTGGCTTCACTGCTCGACCCGGCCTCGCTCACGTCGGGGTGGCAACCGGTTGCGTTTGTTCTCGCTGTGCTGCTCGTGAGCGACGACCTGGCGGCGATGGGAGCCGGCTTGGGATGGCTCACGCTGGGGCGAGCCGGATCGGGCTTGGGATCCGCGCGCCGGTACATGGAATCGCAGGGGCGCGGCGCCTCGCTCACGATGGTGGCGTTCGGGTCGGGTCTTTGGATGCTCGGAATGCTGAATCCGGGCACAGCAGCGGGTTCGGCGGTGGTCGTCGCGTTGCTGCTCAGGGGCGCAGCCGGTGAGGCCTTCCTCGGGGGCTACAGGGCCATTCTTGACGCTGCGGCAGGCGATACACCCGACGAATGGTGACCCGGGGCTTGCGATCCGGGGGAAGACCTGCCACAATGACCGTGCCTGAAAAGAAGGGAGCCGCAATGAACAGGCGAACCGGCTTTACGCTCATCGAGCTGCTCGTGGTGATCGCGATCATCGCGCTGCTGATCGGCATCCTGCTCCCCGCGCTGGGTCAGGCACGGAGGGCGGCGCGCGGGGCCCTGTGCGGCTCGAACATGAAGCAGTTCGGCGTAGGGTGCGCGACATACAGCGTGGACTTCCAGAACCGCATCGGCACATACTCGTGGACGCGGACGGAATGCCCGAGCGAATGGGCCGACCTGCGCACCGCCGGCAACGACGTGCAGGCCGCGATGAACCAGGCTGTGGACATCCTCCGGCGGCGGGCGCACCGGGAGGACATCCCGAAACTGACCGACCGTCTCCCGCACCGGCGCTTCACGCACCTTGTCATCATGGACTACATGTCGTCGCAGATGCCCGAACGCATCGCGGCCTGCCCCGAGGATAAGGGGTTGATCGCCTGGCAGAACGATCCGTTCAACGAGTCCTCATTCCCGCCCGGCTCCGAAGCGTTCCGTAAAATGTGGCCGTACAGCTCGTCGTACCAGTGGGTGCCCGCGTCGTGGTCGTGGGACTCCAACGCGAAGGGCAAGGAGACCGTGAGCCAGTACGGCATGGACCACAACCTGTTCTACGTCGGAAACGCGGAACTCGGCCGCCGGTACCTGCATGAAGTTGCGTTCCCGGCCGCGAAGGTGCACGTGATCGAGTTCCACGATCGCCACAACGGCAAGCGTGACCTCTACCACGCCTACCCCGACGCGAAGGCGAACCTCCTGTTCTTCGACTCTTCCGTGCGGGCGCTGGCGACCGCCGACACCAACCGGGGCGGCAACCCCATGGCGCCGAAGTCCAAGCACCCGACGACGTACTACTACAACCCCAAGATTCTCGGCTTCGAGCCGCCCGCCAAGGGGAACGGTCCGCTGGGCGACTGGGTCATCGGGCACTATCGCTGGACGCGGGGAGGCATCGGGGGCGTCGACTACGGCGGCGAGGAAGTGAACACCGGCCAGAAGAACTGAGCGAGTCAGAGCGGGTCACGTCGTCGCGGGCGCGACGTTCGCCGTGACGATCGGGAGGGGAGGAAGACGGTCGGACGCGGCAGCGGCATAGTCCTGCAGCGCGGCCACGTCCCACTCGCCGGCTCGCCTTGCCTCGATCGCCCGGACCGCAGCAGCCGCGGCGGTTGCTGTCGTGATCATGGGAAGGCTCAGCCGAACGGCGTTGGCGCGAATCTTGCCCTCGTCCGTTCCCCAGCCCGTGCGCGTCGGCGTGTTGATCACCAGGCGGATCTGGCCGTCCGCCATCAGGTCGAGCACGTTCGGCCTCGCGCCCGCGGCGATCTTCTGGAGTACGGTCGGCTTCATGCCGTGGCGCCGCAAGGCCTCGCCGGTGCCGGGCGTCGTGAACACCTTGAAGCCCATCGCCAGCAGCGAGCGCGCCACGTCCACGATTCGCGTGCGGTCCTCCTCGCGGACCGAAATGAACACCCCCCCCTCGCGAGGCAGGTTGACCCCGGCCGCGTGAAGGGCCTTGAGATACGCCACGGGCATCGAGATGTCGATGCCCATCACCTCGCCCGTCGATCGCATCTCGGGTCCGAGCACGAAGTCCACGCCGGGGAACTTCTGGAACGGGAAGACGGGGGCCTTGACGGCGAACGTCCCCGTGTCCGGCAGTTCGCGCGCGCCCTGCTCGGCGAGGGGGACGCCCATCATCGCCTTGGCCGCGATGGACGTCCACGGGGCGTGCTTCGCCTTGCCGACGTAGGGCACGGTGCGGCTGGCGCGAGGGTTGACCTCAAGAATGAAGACTTCGTCGTCCTTCACGGCCACCTGCACGTTCATCAGGCCGCAGACCCGGAGCGAGCGGGCGAGGTCGCGGCTGATCTGGCGGATGCGCTCCGTGAGCCGCCTGGGCAGCGACCACGGGGGGACGGTGCAGGACGAATCGCCCGAGTGGACACCCGCGTGCTCGATGTGCTCCATGACGCCGCAGACAATCGCCTGGCGACCGGCCTGCTGGTCGCCCTGCGCGCCCGCGGGGGCGAAATCGGCGACGACGTCCACGTCAACCTCGACCGCGCCGTCGAGGAACTTGTCGATCAGGATCGGCGCGTCGTCAAGCCCGCTGAGGTCGAGGGCGTTGGTGACGTAGTGCCGCAGGGCTTTCTCGTCGGGGCAGATTTCCATGCCGCGCCCGCCGAGGACGTAACTCGGGCGCACCAGAACGGGGTAGCCGATCCGCCCTGCGATCTCCACGGCCTGCTCGAGCGACCGTGCGACGCCGGACGCCGGCCGCTGGAGGTGCAGCGATCCGAGGAGTTTGTCGAAGCGGTCGCGGTCCTCGGCGAGGTCGATCGAGTCGAGGCTCGTGCCGAGGATGGGCACGCCGGCGGTGACGAGGCCGTGGGCGAGGTTCAGGGGCGTCTGCCCGCCGAACTGGACGACGACGCCCCGCACGCCGCCCCCGGTGTTCAGCCGCTCCACGACGTTGAGCACGTCCTCCAGCGTGAGCGGCTCGAAGAAGAGCAGGTCGCTCGTGTCGTAATCGGTGGAGACGGTCTCCGGGTTGCAGTTGATCATCACCGACTCGAAGCCGAGGTCGCGTGCGGCGAAGGCGGCGTGCACGCAGCAGTAATCGAACTCGATGCCCTGGCCGATGCGGTTCGGCCCGCCGCCGAGGATGACGACCTTCGGTTTCGTCGAGACCCGCACCTCGTCGGCGTCCGTCGCTCCCGGCCCCGATGCCTCGGTCCCGTGATCCATCACCCCGTCGTCAACCCCTTCCTCGTAGGTGCTGTAGTAGTACGGCGTGACGGCCTCGAACTCGGCGGCGCAGGTGTCCACGAGGCGGAAGGCGGGCCGGACGCCGAGTTCCTGCCGGCGTGCCCGAACTTTCAGGATCGTCTCGCTGCTGATGCGGCGGAGGTAGAGGTTCGCCAGTTGCGCGTCGGAGTACCCGAGCCGCTTCGCTTCGAGCAGCGTTTCGCGCGGCACGTCCTCGAGCGCGGCGAACGAGCACAGCTCGTCCTCGAACTCGACGAGCTGCGCCATCTGGTCGATGAAGAACGGATCGATCTTCGTCAACTCGGCGACGCGGTTCACGCTCCAGCCCATCTTGAGGGCGTAGCGGATGAAGTACGGCCGTCCCTGGCAGGGGACGGTCAGCTTGCGCACCAGCTTGTCGATCGGGATGGGCCACTCGATGGGCTGGCCGTCGGCGGTGCGCAGGCCTGTCGCGCTGGCGGAGCCGGTGCCCGGCTTGGCGCCCGGCGAGAAGTCCAGCACGAGCTGCTGCTCCTCGACCGCCCGCATCGCGGTCAGCCACTTGTCGTTGCGGTCCAGCCCGAAGCCGAAGCGCTTGACGTCGAGCGAGCGGATCGCCTTCTGGAAACTCTCCTTGAAGGTCCGACCGATGGCCATGACCTCGCCGACGGACTTCATCTGCGTCGTCAGCGTCTCGTCCGCTTCGGGGAACTTCTCGAAGGTCCATCGCGGGATCTTGGTGACGACGTAGTCGATGGCCGGCTCGAAGCACGCGCTGGTCGTGCCCGTCACGTCGTTGCGGAGTTCGTCGAGGGTGTAGCCGACGGCGAGCTTGGCCGCGATCTTGGCGATGGGGAAGCCGGTCGCCTTGCTGGCGAGGGCGGAGGAGCGGCTGACGCGCGGGTTCATCTCGACGACGACCATGTGGAACCGGCCGTCCTCGGGCTTGGGGTTGACGGCGAACTGGACGTTGGAGCCGCCCGTCTCGACGCCGACCGCCCGCATCACGGCGATGGCGGCGTCGCGCATCGCCTGGTATTCCTTGTCGGTGAGCGTGAGGGCGGGGGCCACGGTGATCGAGTCGCCCGTGTGCACGCCCATGGGGTCGATGTTCTCGATCGAGCAGACGATGATGCAGTTGTCGCGCCGGTCGCGCACGACCTCGAGCTCGTACTCCTTCCAGCCGATCAGCGAGCGGTCCACCTGGACCTGCCCGATCATGCTGGCCGACAGCCCGCGCCGCACCAGCGTCTCGAACTCCTCGCGGTTGTAGGCGATGCCGCCTCCCCACCCGCCGAGCGTGAACGCGGGGCGCACGATGGCGGGCAGGCCGAGCCGGTCCAGCGCGGCCAGGGCCTCGTCCAGCGAGTTCACCGCCCGCGACGGCGGCGTCGCCAGGCCGATCGACTCGCAGACTCGCTTGAACGCCTCGCGGTCCTCGGCGCGGTGGATGACCTCTCGGCTCGCCCCGATCATCTCGATGCCGAACTCTCCCAGCGTGCCGCCGTCCCAGAGGGCGCAGGCGCAGTTGAGCGCGGTCTGGCCGCCGAGCGTGGGCAGGATCGCGTCGATCGGCGTGCCCAGGCTCCGTTCCTTCTCGACGATCTTGCGGACGGTCTCGGGCGTGACCGGCTCGACGTAGGTCCGGTCGCTGAAGGCCGGGTCGGTCATGATGGTCGCGGGGTTCGAGTTGACGAGGACGATGCGGTAGCCCTCGTCGCGCAGGGCCTTGCAGGCCTGCGCCCCCGAGTAGTCGAACTCGCACCCCTGCCCGATGACGATCGGCCCGGACCCGATGACCAGGATCGTGTGGATGTCCGTGCGTTTGGGCATCGCTCTCCGCCGTGGCTGCGCCGCGACCCCGGCCCGGCCGCCGGGCTGCTCCGTTCGCGCTTCGCGCTGGGGTTCGGGCTGCCTCTGCGAGGAAGCGTAAGCGATCCGTCGCCCGCTGGCAAAGCGGCGGCGGGCTTGCCGAACCGAGCCTGCCGGGTACAGTTCGGCTCGTCCGCCGGCGTGGGGATCGTCCTCCGTCGGCCGGGGCATCGCGTGCCGCGGTTCCTTCCCAAGTCGATCGTCTGTCTCCGCGAGGGCTATACGGCGCGCCTGCTCGCGGGCGATCTCGCGGCCGGGCTGACCGTCGGCATCGTCGCGCTGCCGCTGGCGATGGCGTTCGGGATCGCGTCGATCCCCGAGCACGTCGCGGCGGAACTGGCCGCGATTCATCCGTGGCTCACGCCGCCCGCGATGGGCCTCTTTACCGCCGTCGTCGCCGGGTTCCTGATCTCCGCGCTCGGCGGCAGCCGCGTGCAGATCGGCGGGCCGACGGGCGCGTTCATCGTGATCGTCTACGGCATCGCCGACCAGCACGGCTACGCGGGCCTCGCCACCGCGACGCTCATGGCGGGGGTCATCACGGCGGTCATGGGCTTCGCGCGCTTCGGGGCGATGATCAAGTTCATCCCGTATCCCGTGGTCACCGGCTTCACGGCGGGGATCGCGGTCATCATCGCCACCTCGCAGGTGAAGGACTTCCTGGGTCTGACGCCGCACGACATCGATGGCCTGCCCGTTTCGCTCCCGGCCGACTTCGTGCCCAAGGTGCAGACGCTCGCCGCCAGTCTCGACACGCTGAACTGGCCGACGCTGATCGTCGGCGTGGCGTCGCTCGCGGTGATCCTCGCGTTCCGCCGCTGGCTCCCGCGCATCCCCGGCCCGATCGTGGCCGTCGTGCTGGCCTCGCTGGCGGTCTGGCTGCTGAAGCTCGACGCCTCGTCGGGCGGCGCGGTGCAGACGGTCGGCTCGCGGTTCGGGGGCATCCCGGGCACGCTGCCGCGGCCGCACCTGCCGGCGTTCAGCCCGGAGCTGATCCGCGAGCTGATCCCCGCCGCGACGACGATCGCGATCCTCGCGGGGATCGAGAGCCTGCTCTCGGCGGTGGTGGCGGACGGGATGACGGGCTACCGGCACAAGTCCGACTGCGAGCTGGTGGCGACGGGCGCGGCGAACGTCGCGTCGGCGTGCTTCTGGGGGCTTCCGGCGACGGGGGCGATCGCGCGCACGGTCACGAACATCAAGTCCGGGGGCCGGACGCCGCTGGCGGGGATGGTGCACGCGCTGACGCTGCTGGGGGTGATGCTGGCGGCCGCGCCGCTGGCGAAGCTGGTGCCGCTGCCGACGCTCTCGGCGGTGCTGCTGGTGGTGGCGTGGAACATGAGCGAGATCGACCGCTTCCGTTCGCTGCTCACGGCCCCGCGCAGCGACGTGGTGGTGCTGCTGACGACGTTCGGGCTGACGGTCTTCACGGACCTGACGATCGCGGTCGGCGTGGGGATGGTGCTGGCGGCGATGCTCTTCATGAAGCGGATGGCGGACGTCTCGAACGTGGCGGCGATCACGCGCGAGCTTTCCGACGCCAACGGCGACAAGCCCGTTGACGACCCCGACTCGATCGACAAGCGGGTCGTGCCGCCCGGGGTGGAGGTCTACGAGATCAACGGCCCGTTCTTCTTCGGCGTGGCGGACCGTCTGAAGGACACGCTGCAGGGGCTGGAGCGGCCGCCGAGGGTCTTCATCCTCCGGATGCGCAAGGTTCCCGCGATCGACGCGACGGGCCTGCACGCGCTGGAGGAGTTCCACCACAAGTGCCGCCGGCAGGGGACGACGCTGGTGCTCTCGGGCGTGCACGCGCAGCCGCTGAACGCGATCGTGCGTGCGGGGCTGGACCGGGTGTTCGGGCTGGAGAACATGTTCAGCCACATCGACGGCGCGCTCGGTCGGGCGCGGGAACTGACGGGCGCGGAGGCCGCGCCGCCCGCCTGAGCGTGAGACGGGTTGAACGCAGAGGGCGCGACGAACGCTGGTGGAACTGAACGCGGAGGGCGCGGAGGGGAACGGAAGAGGGTCCGGAGGACCGGACGCCCTCCCTCTTCGCGCTCTGCCCTTTGCGCGTTGCCACCCGCTCTTTGCCCTCTGCATCCCCCGCCTGTTCCCGGACGCTCGGCGGGAGTTGCGCGTCGCGCGGCGCGGAGTTACCGGGCGAAGGCGGGGTTCCCGGGGCGCCATCCGAGGCGTCCGGGGGCCGTGATGAGGAGTTCGGCACGCCTTCCGAGGAGTTCATGTTCGAAGATCAGGAGTTCAGGTTCGAACCTGAGGAGTTCAGGTTCGAAGATCAGGAGCTCAGGTTCGAACCTGAGGAGTTCAGGTTCGAAGATCAGGAGCTCAGGTTCGAACCTGAGGAGTTCAGGTTCGAAGATCAGGAGTTCATGTTCGAAGGTCAGGAGTTGCCGCGACGCCTTCCAAAGCCCGAAATGGGGCTTTTTGCCCCTGAGAACCGCGTCGGACGTGGCCGGGGCGGCCGGAGGGCACGGGACGACCGGGTTGCCGAAGGGTGTGGAGGTGCGGGCAGGATGATCGGACCCGGAGCGCAAGGAACGCGCGGACGCAAACAGGGCACGAAGCGCACGTTCGAGCACGAAGCGCGCGCCGCCCGCCGTCAGCGTGACCCCCCTTCCGCGGCGGGGCGGGCGTGTCGGCGAAGTGCGACCACGAGACCTCCCCGCATCGTGCGGAAGGGTTCCGCCTCGCGGCGCGTCATGCGGCTGACCGGCTTGAAGGAGCCGGGTGCGGGCGAAAGAATCTCCCGGCCACCCGGGGGTCGTTCCGGACGTAAGAACTGGGGACCGCCTTCGGGCGGGGCACCGGTTCGTCCCCGGGGGCCGCCCTTTCTCTTCCACATCGTCACCAGCGCGAGTTCCCGATTGGCCGGCTCGCGCCTGCTCGATGATGGACGTCACGCCGTTGACACGCGTTGCGGGTTGCTCGCGGGCTGGGATCGATTACACTTGAGCACCCGCATCTGAAGCAGCGTCGGCAGTTGCGGGTTGCTCGCGGGCTGGGATCGATTACACTTGTTTTATCGCAACCAGGCCGGCGGCTTCTGTTGCGGGTTGCTCGCGGGCTGGGATCGATTACACTGCGCCACCACTGCGGCCTCGGGTTGCGATCGTTGCGGGTTGCTCGCGGGCTGGGATCGATTACACTTCTGCCGCCAAACATGGACGACACCATCATGTTGCGGGTTGCTCGCGGGCTGGGATCGATTACACTGCGATGGTGGTGCTCGCCGCATTCCTCGCTGTTGCGGGTTGCTCGCGGGCTGGGATCGATTACACTTCAAACTCGCTAGGCTAGAAGAGCGCCTGAGTTGCGGGTTGCTCGCGGGCTGGGATCGATTACACTGCTGCGACGACAGATGGAGCTCACTGGTCAGTTGCGGGTTGCTCGCGGGCTGGGATCGATTACACTCCTCCAGATCGCGCGTGCACTGCATGTCAGTTGCGGGTTGCTCGCGGGCTGGGATCGATTACACTCAGGCGCGATCAGTTCATCCGCGCCGTCAAGTTGCGGGTTGCTCGCGGGCTGGGATCGATTACACTTTGAGGGCGAACACGAGTGGAGCGGATGCAGTTGCGGGTTGCTCGCGGGCTGGGATCGATTACACTTCGACCGCCTCGCGGACGAAGCGCGGTGAAGTTGCGGGTTGCTCGCGGGCTGGGATCGATTACACTGCTGAACGTCGGAAGCGACCGATGGAGGTAGTTGCGGGTTGCTCGCGGGCTGGGATCGATTACACTCGTTCGCCTACGAGGTTGTGCCGGCCTCCGGTTGCGGGTTGCTCGCGGGCTGGGATCGATTACACTTGGGGGAGTCCCGCATGACCGTGGCGCCGAGTTGCGGGTTGCTCGCGGGCTGGGATCGATTACACTGGACCCCCCGTGCAGCGTTCCCGACGGCGAGTTGCGGGTTGCTCGCGGGCTGGGATCGATTACACTCCCTGGCCCCGTTGGGAACGGCAGGTCCAAGTTGCGGGTTGCTCGCGGGC